>NZ_JAJDNA010000004.1 GCF_022340925.1 Thiocapsa sp. | reverse complement strand
CGCCCCGGGGCTAGGCTGTACGCCATGCGCAATGTGCACGCCCGGCCGCTGCCAAGCCGCATCGGGCGGCCCTCGACCTCCCCTGACTCAACGCCGCGTGGAGAAAGATCGAGTTGAAGGTACTCATCGCGGATGATCATGCGCTCCTGCGCGACGGGTTGATCTCTGCCCTCGTCGGGTTGGGAGAGGAGGCGGCGACCTGCTACGAAGCGGAGGACGCGGCGCAGGTCATGGACGCGCTTGCCACGCACCCGGACCTTGATCTGATCCTGCTCGACCTCTTCATGCCGGGCGCCAACGGCTTCGAGCTCCTCAGCAGCATCTGCGACGAAGCGCCCGGCGTGCCGGTTGCGGTCCTCTCGGGAAGCGAGGACATCGCGCATATGCGCAAGGCCCTCGACTGCGGCGCGTCCGGATTCATTCCTAAGTCCAGCGATCGTGACCTGATGCTGTCGGCCCTGCGTCTGATCCTCGCCGGGGGCGTCTACGTGCCTTCCGACCTGATCCAGGCAGGCGCGCAGGCTGCCGAGGGCCTTGCGCCCGCCGCGTCAGACAGTGCGCGCACCGTTGCAACCCTCACCGCAAGACAACAGGAGGTCCTCAGACTCCTCGTCCAGGGTCGGTCGAACAAACAGATCGCCCGCGAGCTCGGGGTTTCCCAGAACACGGTGAAGGTCCATGTCGCGGCCATCCTGCGCTCCCTGGGCGCGGCCAACCGGACGGAGGCCGTGGCGCTGGCGCGCGATCTGGAACTCAAGCCCGGGGATGTCCGTCTCCCCGGATAGGGGACAGTCTGCGCATGGGATCGACCGAACCGACTCCGCGACCCCGCCTCCGGACCGAGGAAGGCGGACGCATCGGCTCGTCGCAGGACGGCACGCCTTTGGCCGGCGTCGGCATGGCAGCCGCCGGCCAACGGGGCTCAGTCGATCTGCGGCCGCCGACCGCAGAGCCGACACGAGGGCCAGCGGGTTGGCCGTCTCGGGCCCCCGTCGCCCCCTGCCGCTGATCCGCTTCAGCCGGTCGCCACCGCGTCGCCGTATGCAGCCAAGACCGTTCCCCCGGCTTCTGCGACTTCTGGGCATGCTCATGCTGGCCGCTGCATCGACGGCCCTCGCCGCCCCCCAGCAGGTTCAACTGGTGCTGAGCGGCGCGGGGGACCCGTACCGCGGTCTGGCAAGCAGCCTGGAAGCCCGGCTCCGAAGGGATGGCGATGCACGTCGCCTGGGCCTGCTCCCCATGCAGGCCAGGGAGTTCGACGGCGCTCGTGCGGACCTGACGGTGTCAGTCGGGATGAAGGCCTGCGAGACGGTGGTCGCGGCAGGGACGGCGCGTCCCGCGCTCTGCGTGCTGGTCCCCAAGGCGGGGTTCCGGCGCCTCGCGCAGGATGCGAGCACGGACCGGCTCTCCGCCATCTACCTGGATCAGCCCGTCGCCAGGCAGCTCGCGCTGGCTCGGGCGCTCCTGCCCGAGGCACGTCGTGCCGGAGTCCTGGCGGGCCCCGAGGTTCGACGCGAGGGCGCCGGGATCCATCTCAGCGCCCGCGCCGTCGGGCTCGAGGTGGACCTGGAAGCGACGGACGGCACCACCCACGACGCCGCGCGGGGGATCGGCCGCTTGCTGCGGGACACCGACCTGATCCTTGCGGTCTATGAACCGGACGTGCTCACGCCCTCCACTGCCAAGTGGCTGCTGCATCTGGCTCATCAACAGCGCCGCCCGGTGGTGGGCTTCTCACGCGCGTATGTCGAGGCGGGCGCCGTCGCCGCCGTCTTCAGCACGCCGGAGCAGATCGGGCGGCAGACCGCCGAGGCCATCCTGTCCTGGGTCCGGGGCGGCGGTCGGGGCTTGGCGCCCGCCGCCTATCCACTGGAGTTCGACATCGAGGTCAATCGCACCGTCGCCACTGCCCTGGGGCTCGAGCCGCCCTCAAATGGGAAGTTGAAAAAGCAGGTCGCGCGGATCTCGGGAGGTGTGCCCTGAAATCCCCACGAATGCATGGTGGTTTGGGGATCCGGGCGCGCATCGTGCTGCTCGCGCTGATCCCGCCGCTCGCGATCGCCCTGCTGGTCGGCGGCTATCTGGTCCGGGAGCGACTCACTCACGAGTCCGAGCATCTATGGGAACGTGGCCGAATCATCGCCGACAATCTGGCCATGGCGGCCGAGCTGGCCCTCTTCGCCCGCAATCTGAAACAGCTTCAGGGCCTGTGCGACTCGGCGCTTGGCCAGCCGGAGGTCATCTGGGTGGGGCTGCGCGGCGCAGATGGCGAGCTGCTGGCGGCGTGCGGGACACCTCCCGAGAAGCGGGACATCGCCGGGCTGTTTCGGGCGGCCATCGGCACCACGGGCGTCCAGTTGACGGACTTTCCGGACGAGACCCAGAGGGACGTCTCGCACGTCCCACTGGGTTGGGCGGAGATCCGCCTCTCGACGGAAGAGATGGCGGTCCGCCAACGCGAGATCCTCGGCGGCGGCCTCCTCCTCATCGCCGGCGCCCTGCTGCTGAGCCTGCTCGCGGCCCTGCGGATCGGCGCCGGCATCTCGGATCCGCTGCTCGCGCTGAGTGCGGCAATGAGACGCTACAGGGAGGGCCAACGCGGCGTCCGCGTCGAGAAGACGGTTCGGGGTGAGATCGGCGAGCTCGCCCGCGACTTCAATCGCATGGCGAAGGCATTGGAAGGCTCGCAGTCTGCACTTCGTGAGCAAGTCAGAGCCGCCACCGCCGAGCTGCAACGCACCGTCGAGGCCCTTTCGGCCAAGAACGCCCAGTTGGAGGCCGCCCGCCGCGAGGCCGTGGCGGCAGGACGGGAGAAACAGGCCTTCCTGGCGCGGATGAGCCATGAGATCCGAACCCCGCTCAATGCGGTGGTCGGTTTCAGCCGACTCCTTCGGGGAGACGCCGGCGGCCAGGCGGCGCTTGAATACACCCGGACCATCGACCGGGCCGCGAATCAGTTGTTGTGCGTCGTCGACGGCATCCTGGACTTCACCAAGCTGGAGTCGGGCAGCATCGAGCTGGAGCGCCTGCCGTTCGACCTGCGTGTCTGTCTGGAAGACGTCGTGACCATGCTGAGTCCAGCTGCCCACGAAAAAGGCTTGGAGCTGGCTCTCGTCCTGCATCGGGACATCCCCGAGACCCTGCTGGGGGACCCCGATCGCATCGCCCAGGTGCTCATCAACCTGCTGAACAACGCCATCAAGTTCACCGCGGCCGGGCACGTCTTCGTCGAGGCCGGGTACACCGCGGTCGAGGATGCCCAGGGCGCCGTGCGAATCGTGGTGAGCGACACCGGCATCGGCCTGTCCGAGGAGCAGCGCGCCCGGCTGTTCCAGCCTTTCGCGCAAGCGGACAGCTCGATCACGCGGCGTTACGGGGGGACCGGCCTCGGGCTGACCATCTCGAAACGCCTGGTCGAGCTCATGGGCGGGCGCATCGGGGTCGAGGCCACGCCGGGCAAGGGCAGCCGTTTCTTCTTCTCGCTACCCTGCGGACCCACCCGCCAACCGATCCCCGCCTTGGATTCCGGGCCGTTGGCCGGACGCAAGATCCTGGTCTACGACCGTCAACCCGTCCAGCTGCGGGCCCTGCGAACCATCCTGCTCGGCTGGTCCATGGAGGTCTTCAGCGCCGGGCGCAGCAATCAAATCATGGCGATGCTGAAGAGCGCGGCGGACACCGGACGACCCTTCGATCTCCTGATTCTAGGACTCGACAGGCAGGAGAGCCGCCCCAAGACCTTCGAAATACTGGTGACGCAGCTGCGCACCCGCTACCGAGGGCCGGTCCTGGTGCTTGTCGGAACCGAGCAGTGGACGCCGCCGACGACATTGCGTGAACAGGGCGATCTCGAATGGACCGTTAAACCCGTGCGCAGGTCCCTGCTGCATCAGTGCCTCTGCCGCCTCAGTGGCCAGCGCGCCAACCTCGAGGCGCCGGCTCCACCCATCGGTGTCCGGCCGCGCTATCCCGGACGCCGGGTCTTGGTGGTGGAAGACAATCCCTTCAACCGGCTTCTGATGCGCCGCCTGCTGGAGCTGCGCGAGGTGGACGTGAGCGAGGCCCGCGACGGCCCCGAAGCCATCACCAAGACGCGTCGATCCACATTCGACCTCATCTTTTTGGACGTGCACATGCCCGGGATGGACGGGCTGGAGACAGCCCGGGCCATCCGCTCCGCGCAGGCTCAGGGGACCTGCCCGCCCATTATCGCCGTGAGCGCGGACGTCTTCGGCACGCCCGGGAACGCAGGAGCGGACGCGATCTTCGATGGCTTCCTGCTGAAGCCGGTCTGGGAGGGGGCATTGGACGAGGCGCTATGCCGCGCCCTCGCATCTCCGGACCGGACGGGACCGTCGATGCCCGATTCGGCAGCCCCCGAGCACTCGGTGATCAACGCCGATGCGCCCCTCCTGCCGAGCACCCTGGACGGGCGGTTGCTGGGTGAGGTTCGGGCGCTGCTCGGGCGTCTCGCGACGGCCGTCGCCAGCCGTGACCGACACGCGGTCGGTGAGCTGTCGCATGAGCTGAAGGGACTTTGCGGTTTTTTCGGCTTGCGGGCATTCGAGACCGGCGTGCGCGAGCTGGAGCGAGCTGCCGCCGAGGCACCGCTCACCGAGCTGCAAGACCGTGTCCGGGCGCTTCAACGGCAGAGCCCCAATGGGGATTGATCGCGGGCAGGTCCTCAGGTGGACCAGATCCGCGGCGGCGACGCCTCGATACCGATCAGGCGGGGTCGCAGTGCAGACCACAGGTCGACGAAGAGACGGGCCACCGGCTCGACCTGCGGGGCAAGCGCCCGGACGACCAGGAGCTCGTCGATCAGGCTGACCCCGACCGGATGGCACACCCCGTCGCCCACGCGGCGCCGGGCGGTCGCGAGCGCATCCGCATCCGCGCCGGCTGCGATCAGGGTCGCGCACACGGCGAACCCCCGTAGATTCGCCGGGCCGTCGAGTGTCGACTCGCCGGCGAGACGCAGACGCTCCATCAGGAGCGGCCTGGCATCGCGCATCAGGCACAGGGCGATGTCTGCGCCGCCAGCGCGGAATCGCTCGCCCACCGCGGGGCGGCCCAGGCACTGGATCTCCCAGCCGATGAAACGCGCGTCTCCGGCGATCTCGACCTGCGTGCGCAGGCTGCAGACCGCCCCGGAAAAGAGGATGCTCTCGTGCGGAAACCATTCGAGGACCCCCCCCGCGGCGACCGTCAGAGACTGCCGTTGGATGGCGCGGGGACCGGCGCTGCGATAGAGCTTGGTGGCGCCCGGCGTGGTGACGAGCGCGTGCGCGCCGGCCTGGACCCGGACCTCGATGTCGAGTCGATCGCCCCCCACGACCCCGCCGGGCGGGTGCAGCAGATAAAGATGACAGGGCGGGCCCTCGGGATAAAAGGGTCGCTGGATGGTCAGCGGGCCCAGCTGACGCTTATCGACGACGCGACTGCACCCATCCCGCGAGGCAATCTCGAGCTGGAGTCTGGCGCACCAGCCCTCCCGCTCGCCCCCAGCGACCGGCCCGGCCGGCGGCTGCATGGTCACTCGGTCGCCCGAATCACCAGCTCAGGCTCCGCTCTTTGACGCCGGATCGGTCCACACAGGTGGGGCTCCGGGACCGACCGTATCATTCCTCGCTGACATACACCTCGACGCGCCGATTCTGGGCGCGTCCGGCCGGGTTCGAGTTGTCGGCGATCGGGCGCGCTGGACCAACCCCTTCGGCGCTCAGGCGTGCTGGGTCGACCCCACGCTCGATCAGCGCGGCCTTCACCGCCTCGGCGCGCTCCTGCGACAAGGCCAGGTTGGTCTCCTCGTCACCGAGGCTGTCGGTATGGCCCTCGATCCGGGCCTCGAGGTTGGGATGATCGGCAAGCAGGCTGGCGATCCGATCCAGGCTCGGCAGATCGGCGTCGGTCAGGGTCGCCGTCCCGGTCGGGAAGCGGAGCTCGGTGTCGGCCAGCTTCAGGAGCATCCCGCGAGCGGTGTAGGTCCCACCCAGCTCGGAGAAGCGCTGGTAGAGCCCGCGGAGTCTCGACACCGCCTGCTCCGCCTCGGCGCGCAGCGCGGACTGAGCTTGGCCCGACTGTCGGCGCTCTTCCTCGACGGCCGCCTCCAGCTCCGCAATCCTGGCCCGGGCCTCATCGCCGGCATCCCCTCGCGCCGCGCTGAGCTCCTGCTCTGCCCGGGACAGCGCGTCCTTGACCTCGGCGATCACAGCATCTTGATCCGCCTCTCGTTTCGCCGCCTCCGCCTGCTCGGTCGCGAGCCGCTCGGACAGGGCGGCGAGCTTGGCCTGACCCGCCTCAGCCCTGCGATCCCCGTCCGCCCTGGCCTCCGCGACGGCGGCATCGGCCTCGGACCTGACCCGGCCGAGCTCGAGCTCGGCCTGCGCGAGCCGCGCTTGCAGAAGGGCGACAGCGTCGGGCGCAAAGGATTGACGCACCCGTTCCGTCAAGGCCCCGATCCGGGACTCGGCTGCGGCCAGTTGTTCGGCTTGCGCCGCGCCGGCCTTCTCCCCGGCGGCCGCGGCCGCGGCCCTGACTTGGGCGAGCTCGGATTCGGTCCGCTCGAGACGTTCCCGCAGCGCGGCGAAGGCCTTGGGCGTGTAGGATCGACGCAGCCGTTCGGTCAAGGCCCCGATCCGGGACTCGGCTGTGGCCAGTTGTTCGGCGTACGCCGCGCGGGCCTTCTCCATCTCCATTGCGGCGGCGGCATGGCCGCCCGGCCGAGCGGGCTGGGCGCGGGCGTCGGCAAGCGCTTCCTCCAGAGTCGCAATCTGCTCGCGGTACTCGCCACGGGCGGCTTCGTACTCCGTCTGCAGCGCCTGCAGACTGGCTTGGGTCTCGGCCAGTTGGTCGGCGAGGTCCTGATCCTCTTCTCGCACAGCGGCCGCCGGCGGAAGCAGGCCGGCGGCCTGCGCCGCCCGCATCAGCTCCGCGTCCTTGGGGGTTGCCTTCGCCAACCGGACTCGCTCGTTGAGGTGACGCTCGAGCTCCGCGACCTGCTCGCGATGCTCAGCTGCGGACTCCGCGATCGCCTGCTGCAGCCCGGCGAGCTCGCGCTTCAGGGTGACGATCTGCTCCTGGGCCTCCTCGAACAGGCTGTGCAGCTCGCGGTAGGCGTTCTCCCGCTGCTCGCGCTCCTCGATCGCCTGAGCGACCTTGGCCCGCTCCGCGCCAAGCGCCTCGGCATGAGTGCGCCGGAGCGCCTGCATGTCGTCCTCGAGCTGGGCGTGGCGCAGCTCGGCCGCCGCCACCTGAGCGCCGAGCTGCTGTTTCTCTTTGGAAAGCTCACTCGCCTGCTCGGCGAGCCGCGCTTTGAGCTGTGCGACCTCGCCCTGGATCGGGCCGATCCGGGCGTCCCGGTCCTGCAGCAGGGCGAGGGTCTCAGAGATTCGCGTCTCCTTCTCCGCCAACTGGGCGTCGAGTCGGTCCGTGTACCAGTCGTAGAGCAGATAAACACCGAGCAGGGCAGCCAGCAGCATCCAGGCAATCGGCTTCAACCAGGTGGAGTTGGCACCGTTCATCGTCACCTCCCAAAGCGGTCGTTTTTATTGGAATGCGGGGCCCGGGATTATGCTGGAAAGCGCCTCCAGCCTCCAGCGAGCATATCCCCGCCACGCATGGATTTTGCCGCGATGCACGCCTCTCGCACCCACTACCGGCGTTGCGACTTCGCGCAATGGAGGCGGCTGTTACGCGTCGTCGCGCCTTGCTCTCGGGCACGATCGACGCCTCTCGCTGACCGAAAAACCCAGATGCGACGGGCATTCAACGGCACCCCGACGGCGTCCGCACGGTCCCAAGCGCTGAGCCCGCGAGTTGCCGAGGGCGGCGCCAGGCATCGCTGTCAATGGGACTCACCGGCCGCCTCGGATGCGGCTGCGAGGGCCTGCTGGGCGATCTCCAGCTCCTCGTTGGTCGGAATCACGAGGACACGCACCGCGCTCTCTGGCGTGCTGATGCATCGCTCGCCGCGCTCCTCGATCGCGAAATTGGCGCTGTCGTCCATCCTGATCCCGAGGTTCTCCAATCCTTCGCAGGCGCGGCAACGGATCTCGGCGGCATTCTCGCCGATGCCGCCGGTGAAGACGATCGCATCGACCCGCCCCAGCTCGGCACAATAGGCCCCGATGTATTTCTTGATGCGGTGAGCACTGATACCGATGGCCAGCTCCGCGCGGTCGTCGCCTGCCTCGGCCAGACGATCGATCTCGCGCATGTCGTTCACGCCACAGATACCCAGGAGGCCGCTCTGGCGGTTCAGGAGATCCTCGAGTGCGGCGGTGTCGAGCCCCAGGTTCTTGGACAGATAGAAGTGGATGGCCGGGTCGATATCGCCGCAGCGCGTTCCCATGACCAGACCCTCCAACGGCGTGAGTCCCATGGAGGTATCGACGCTCCTGCCCTCGCGGATCGCGGTCGCACTGGCACCATTGCCGAGATGCAGGGTCACCAGGTTGCATGCCGCGAGCGGCTTGCCAAGGAGAACGGCCGCGCGCTTGGCGACATAGTGGTGCGATGTCCCGTGGAAGCCGTAACGACGAATCCGGTGCTCCGTGTAGAGGAACTCCGGGATCGCATACCGGTACGCGGTCCGCGGCATGGTCTGATGGAATGCGGTGTCGAAGACGGCGACCGAAGGGACCCGGGGGAACAGCCGGCGGGTGACCTCGATGCCGGCCAGATTGGCGGGATTGTGCAGTGGCGCAAGCGGGATCACCTCCTCGATGGCCTTGGCGACCGCGTCGTCGACGAGGGTCGGCCGTTTGAAGTGCTCCCCGCCATGCACCACCCGGTGACCGATGGCGGTCAGCTCCGAGACATCGCCCAATACGCCGCTCTCGCGCAACACCGCGATGATATGGTCGATGCCCTCCTGGTGTGTGGGAATCGGCGCAGGGGCCCGACTCGTTTGCCGTTCCCCCTTCCAGTCGAGCCACTCGCCCCTGATCTCGCCCTCGGCCTCACCGATCCGCGCCACCGAGCCCGACGCGAGCGCCACCCAATCCTGGCTGCGAAAGAGCTGATACTTGATCGAGGAGCTGCCTGAGTTGACGACCAGCACCTTCATCGGGACTCCCTCCTGATCAGCCGTTCGCGGCGGAGGCCATTTCAGCATCGGCCAGCTCCGCCGCGACTGCACTGTCGTTCTGTGCCTGGATCGCGGTGATGGCCACGGTATTGACGATGTCGGTGACGGTACAGCCGCGACTGAGGTCGTTGACCGGCTTGTTCAGCCCTTGCAGGACCGGACCGATGGCGACCGCACCCGCGCTGCGCTGGACCGCCTTGTAGGTGTTGTTACCGGTATTGAGGTCGGGGAAGACGAAGACCGTGGCATGCCCGGCGACCTCGCTCTCGGGCATCTTCGAGCGCGCGACACCGATGTCGACTGCCGCATCGTACTGGATCGGCCCCTCGAGCTTGAGGTCCGGTCGTCGCTCCCGGGCGATCCGCACCGCCTCGCGCACCCGCTCCACGTCCGCACCCTTACCCGAGCTTCCGCTGGAATAGGACAACATGGCGACCCTCGGCTCGACGCCGAATGCAGCCGCAGTCCCGGCGGAGGTGATGGCGATGTCCGCAAGCTCCTCGGAGGTGGGATTCGGGTTCACTGCACAGTCGCCGTAGACCAGGACGCGGTCGGCCAGGCACATGAAGAAGACGCTGGAGACCAGCTTGACGCCGGGCTTGGTCTTGATCGTCTCGAAGGCGGGGCGGATGGTGTGCTGGGTGGTGTGGGCTGCGCCCGAGACCATGCCGTCCGCATCGCCCTCGTACACCATCAGGGTGCCGAAGTAGCTGACGTCCTCCAAGGCGTCGCGCGCCATCTGCTGGGAGATACCCTTGTGCTTACGCAGCTCGAAATAGGCCTGGGCATAGCGCTCACGGTCGGGGGCGGTCGCCGGGTCGATGATGGGGATCCCTTCCAGCTTCAGTCCGAGCTCGGCAATCCGGCGGCGGATCTTGTCCGGATGGCCGAGCAGCGTCAGGTCGACGACCTGCCGCAGGGTCAGGATCTCCGCCGCCCGCAGGATCCGCTCGTCGCTGCCCTCCGGAAGCACGATGCGCTGCCGGCGCGCCTTGGCGCGGCGGATGAGCTCGTACTCGAACATGAGCGGCGTGATCCGGTCGGAGCGGCGAACAGCGATTCGACCACGCAGCTCTTCGACGTCGACGTGGCCTTCGAAAAGGCCGAGCGCGGCCGCGATCTTGCGTTCGTCCCCAGGGAGGATCGTCGCCTCGATCCCGTTGACGTTCATGGCCGTCGTGAAGGTATCCGTCGACACGCGCAGGATCGACACCTTGGTGCGTCGCAGGCCCTCGAGCAGGCGCTGGACATTGTCGGCCGGCTGGAGACCACCGGTCAGCAGCAGACCGGCAACCCGCGGAAAGGCCGAGGAGACGTCGGCCGCGAGGGCAGCCAGGATAATGTCGGAGCGATCACCTGCAGTGATGATGAGACAGCCATCCTCGACATAGCTGAGGAAATCGGGAACCTCCATGGCCGCGATCTTGTAATTGGAGACCACCTGATTCATCGCGTCCTGGTCGCCGCAGAGACACTCGCAGTCGAGTGCCTGCTGGATCTCGCCCACGGTCGGCATTCCGAGCGCCGCTTGCCTCGGAAGCACATAAACATTCTCGTTTTCCGGCAAGAGCTTGCGCGCCCGGCTCTTGACCAGCTCGACATACTCCGGATCGATCCCGTTGATGACACTGGCGAGGAAGTCGCCACCGCGATTGCGCATGGATTCATGAGCCATGTAGAGAGCCTCCAGCGCCTCCTCGGGGCTGCGCTGAAAGCCCTTGACGACGACGACGACGCTGCAGCCGAGGTTGTTTGCGAGGTCGGCGTTGAAATCGAACTCCAAGGACGGCACCAGGCCATCGAAGTCGGTCCCCGCACAGACGACAAGCTCGCAACGCTCTTCCAGCATCTTGAATCGATTCAGGATCATTTTCAGCAGCTCGTCGTAATGTCCTGCCGCGACGAGATGGCTGGCAGTCTCCGCGGTGCACCCGTAGAGCATCTCCGGTGCGAACGGCAGATCGTAGCGGCCGCGGATGAGCTTGGTCAGGCTGTCTTGCTCGATACCCTTCGATACGATCGGGCGGAAGAACCCAACCTTGCGATTGACGGCGTAGAGCATCTCCATAAAGCCCAGGACAACGACGGATTTGCCGCTGCCGGAACCGGCCCCGGCGATGTAGACGCTTTGCATGGATTTCCCTCTCACGGACGATTGGACTGAGTCTCGCGGCGGCTCTCGGCACCCGGTCCGCCCAATGCTGCACTGCGCAAAAAGATCGAATCATGCCCGAAACACCCCGCCTGGATGTTAAGGGGACGTTTCGGGCCCGGCGCTTCGGCCTCGGGGGAACGCCGACCGGGGGAGACACCGACATATCCAACGCTGCGCGCGCCGATGATCACTGGGGACGGCGATTCATCAGACGATCCTAAAAGGCCCTCGACACCCGCCACTCGCCGTAACTCTCCGTCAAGTAGGATTTGGTGCTGATGTAATTCAAGACGTTGCGCAACCGATAGACGCCCACCACGGAGTCCACCCGAAGGAGCTCGTGGCCGCGCTCGTCGAAAAAGAGGATCGAGGGCGCGTAAAAGAGTCCGAGCTCGGCGGCCCATTGACGCGCCGTGGTCCGCTTGCCGGCCGGGGTGACCACCGGCACATCCGACCACATGTCCAACTGCACACTGTCGAGCTCGCGGAAGTAGCGCAGGATTCCAGGCTCCCGCAAGGCCTGACCGTGCAAGACATCGCAGGCATGGCAGTCGCCCTGCTCAAAAAAGACCGCGAGCGGGCGCTCGCTCGGGAAGCGGCGATCCAGATTGTAAGGAGGACTGGCAAAGAAGGACTGCTCGTTCAGGTCTCCCGGCTCGAATACCATCCGATTGTCCCCGCGGGCGAGATAGGCCCGAAAAGACTCGCGGCGGTAGTGTCCGTCGGCCACATACTCGAGCGCGGCTCGAAACTGATAGGGTGGATAGTAGCCGCGCAGCCTCAGGGCGAGCTGCCCCTCGCGGTCGTAGAAGAGCAGTGATGGCGTGAAGTTGGCGTCTTCGCGGAGCGCGAAGTCACGCTCGGTCAAGACCTCCCCGTCGATTGTCGTGACCTCGTCGACCCCCCAGACGTCGACCGGAACCAGATCGAAGTGCCGCTGCGTGTACTCGAGGACGTCTGACAGGCCAAAGTTTTCGTGCAGCAGTTTGTGACAATAGGCGCAACGCTTCTGTCCGAAATATACAATGAGCCCACTCTTCCCGGCAGCGAGCGCGTCCTCGAGATCCTGCGCGAGATCCAGGAAGCTCTCCTTGAACCAGTCGGGGTGCTCCAGGAGATCGCCCCGCGGATAATCGTCGAAGTCGTAGACGGCCGCGTCGGGGCGGGAGGACTCCTCGGACTGCGAGACGCTTGTACCCGCCAGGAGGCAGAAGATCAAGAGAACCGCCGCACGGGCGGACAAGCGAAGCATAGGGGATCTCCTGTGGTGTGGGGCGTCAACGCCTCCCGCGGCGCACCCGGTTGTCGCGAGTCTAGTCCCTCGCTGCCCGACTCAAGATCGAGTCCGCAGGACCCGCATCGCGACGAGCAATGCCGCGACCGATCGGGCCTCGTCGAAATCAGCGCGAGCAAGCAAGTCATCGACGTTTTTCAGGCTCCAGGGCACGACCTCGATCGGCTCCGGCTCGTCGCCGGGCAGGCGCTTGGCATAGAGGTCCCGGGCCAGCACGATGAGGCTATGATGCTCGATATAGCCGGGTACAAGGGAGACACGCTTGATCATTCGCAGGTCCCGTGCGCCATAGCCGATCTCCTCCTGGATCTCGCGATTGGCGGCATCCAACGGATCTTCTCCGGCTTCCACCACGCCCTTCGGCAGGCCCAGCTCGTAACGGTCGCTGCCCGCCCCATATTCTCGGATCAAGAGGACCGTCTCGGCATCGAGCATGGGCACGATCATGACAGAATCCACGCCACCGGGGACCCGTTCAAAGGTACGGCGCGCGCCGTTCGCGAACTCCAGATCGACCTCTTCCACCCGAAACAAGCGGCTTTGGGCGACGATTCGGCGATTCAGGATCTTCGGTTTCTGAGGCATGCGTCAGACTCCGGCGAGGCGAGGCGCACCGAAGCGGCTGCAGAGACTCCAGGCCACGAGGCACCCATCATGATCGACTGGGGTCAGATCGACACGGTCTTTCTGGACATGGACGGCACCCTGCTTGACTTGCATTTCGACAACCATTTTTGGCTCGAGCATGTCCCGCGGCGCTACGGTGAGGCACGCGGACTGGCCCCGGAGGTGGCCAAGTCCGAGCTCCTGAAGCGCTATCGCGACATCGAGGGCACCCTGGATTGGTACTGTGTCGACCACTGGAGCCGCGAGCTCGGCCTCGATATCGTCCTGCTCAAACAGGAGGTCGAGCACCTGATCGCGATCCATCCCCACGTCGTCGACTTTCTGGAGGCGCTCGCGGCACAAGGCAAACGCCGGGTGCTGGTCACCAATGCCCACCAGAAGGCACTCGCGCTCAAGCTCTCGCGCACCCGGCTCGGCGGGCAGCTCGAGCGGATCATCTGCTCGCATGACCTCAAGGTGGCCAAGGAGTCGCCCGGCTTCTGGGCGCTTGTACAGGAGATCGAGCCATTCGATCTTGCGCGAACCCTGTTTGTCGACGACAGCCTGAGCGTCTTGCGGGCCGCGCGCAGCTTCGGGTTCCGGTGGTTGATTGCGGTGATCGAGCCGGACTCACGCGGCCCCCGTCGGCAGATCGAGGGCTTCCCGGCGATTGCCAATTTCGCGGAGCTGCTTCCCGGGCTGCAAGCCGCCTCGGCGACCCAACCATTGCCCCGTGGATAGGCGGGGCTCCGGAGGCCTGGGTGCGTCGCTCACGGCGTGTCGCGTGTCACGAGACCTCACGCGAGCCGACCCACTCAGACAGACGGGGGCCACGCGCCGGTCGATCAATCAGCCGGCTCGACGGCTTGACCCGGCGGCGTCCGCTCGGCGATCTGCCCGCCCGGGCGCTTGGACCGGCGCCGCCGGCGCCGCGGCTTCGGCTCGCCGGACGGGTCGTCCGAGCTGGGGGTGTCCGCGAGCCCATCCGCACCCGGGGGCGAGACCGCGGCTGCGGTCCGGGCGGTCAACGCGGCCTCCTCGCGGCGCGCTGGTGGTTCGGGCGCCGAACCCGCACCGCCCGGATCGACATCGACCTTTCCGCGAGACCGTCGCGGGTCGGAGCGCCGGTCAGGGCGCGCTGCGGCCTTGCCGCGGGACGCCACGCGCGCGGGGCGCGCGTCGCATCGATCCTCTCTGTCCGGGCGCAGCCTGCTGCGCGGGTCGACCTTCGCCAACATCCCTGGGTCGATAGGCTCGACGGGGATTTTCGTCCCGATGAACGCCTCGATATCGGGCAGGCAAAAGGCATAGGTCTCGCAGACGAAGCCGATGGCGTCTCCGGCGGCCCCGGCGCGCGCCGTCCGTCCAATGCGGTGAACATAGTCCTCCGGATCCTCGGGCAGGTCATAGTTCACCACGTGGGTGACGTCCGGGATGTGCAGCCCGCGCGCGGCAACGTCCGTGCCCACCAGGACCGGCAGCCTGCCCTCGGTGAAGTCCTTCAAGAGCTTCAGGCGCTTCTTCTGGGGCACATCCCCGGAGAGCACCGCGGCATTGATGCCGTTGCCCTGCAGGAAGCCCCAGACGCGATCGGCCTCTCGCTTGGTGTTCACGAAAACCATGATGCGCGAGTCGTCCCAGCGGCGCACCAGACCCAACAGCAACGGGATCTTCTCCTCATTCGAGGTCATGTAGCAACGCTGCCGCACCCGGTCCGCCGTGATCGTATCGGTCTCGATCTTGACCAGCTGGGGATGATTCATATGCTCGTAGGCGAGCTCGGTCACCCGATAAGAGAGTGTCGCCGAGAACAACAGGCCCTGTCGGGTCTCCGGTGGCGGCATGCGACGGAGCAAAAAGCGAATGTCCTTGATGAAACCAAGATCGAACATCCGGTCGGCCTCGTCGAGCACAACGGCCTCGATCGCCTTCAAGTCGAAGACGCGCTGCTTGAGATAGTCGATCAGGCGCCCCGGCGTCCCGATCAGAATGTCGACGCCGGCGGCGAGCGTGTCGCGCTGCTCCTGGTAGCCCGCACCACCATAGACGACCGCGAAGCGCAAGCCGGTATACTTGCCGAGAAGCCGAGTATCCCGATGGATCTGCACGGCCAACTCGCGGGTCGGTGCGAGGATCAGTGCCCTGGGACGCGCCACCTGCCCCGCCGGCGGGGGCGACTCCCGCAGCAGACGCTGCATCAACACGATGAGGAAGGCCGCAGTCTTGCCAGTGCCCGTCTGAGCCTGGCCGGCGACGTCCCGACCGGCCAATGCGATCGGCAGGGTCTGGGCCTGGATGGGCGTGCAGCGGGTGAAACCGGCCTCGGCGAGGCCATCGAGGATCCGTTGATCGAGCGCGAAGCCGTCGAAGCGGGTCTGGGTGAGATGCGTGTCGGTCATGACGTCGAGAGTCCCTGGAGCTACGCGCCTCGCGGACGGGCAAGGCTTGCAAATTTTCTTCGCATTGGATCAAATAGCATCTTACTCAAGGGCACATACCAACGCCAATTCGCCCGCCTGTTACGCGACCCGTTCGCGCCTCGCCCCAGCGCTCAGCCTGCCGCCGTCATCCGCGGACCCCGATGCTAGAAAACAACGGCCCGTGCTGAACCGAGACTTATGGGAGATCACTTCAGTGAACGACAGCATCGTCCATGTGACCGATGATTCTTTCGAAGACGAGGTCTTGAAATCCGCCGAACCGGTGCTCGTGGACTACTGGGCGGACTGGTGCGGACCCTGCAAGATGATTGCACCCGTGCTTGACGAGATCGCCGGGGAATATGCGGGCCGCATCAAGGTCGCGAAGCTCAACATCGACGAGAATCCCAACACTCCCCCGCGCTACGGGATCCGTGGAATTCCGACACTGATGTTGTTTCGGGAGGGCGAAGTCGAGGCGACCAAGGTCGGAGCGGTCTCCAAATCCCAACTCACGGCATTCATCGACAGCAACCTCTAAGTTGACTTCGCGCCGGCCCGCTGACAAACCAATCCGCGAGCCGGGCATCGAGCCAGCGTTCCCGACAATTGATGCGCGCACGGGGCAACCCTCGGGCGCCCTCTCTCCGACAAGTCACCGCTCCAAACCGCATTCGCCCGCGACATGGATCCCGCACGGGGCGTCGCACACCATTCCTCACCTACGACAGAACGTGATGAACCTAACCGAATTAAAGAAGACGCCCGTGCCCGACCTGGTCGCGCTGGCCCAGTCCATGGAAATCGAAGGCGTTGGGCGCTCGCGCAAGCAAGACCTCATCTTCGCGATCCTGAAGGCGCAGGCCAAACGAGGGGAAGACATCTACGGCGACGGTGTGTTGGAGATCCTGTCGGACGGATTCGGTTTCCTCCGCTCGGCGGACGCCTCCTATCTCGCCGGACCCGACGACATCTACGTCTCGCCCAGCCAGATCCGCCGCTTCGCTCTGCGCACCGGCGACACGATCTCCGGCAAGATTCGTCCCCCCAAGGACGGGGAACGCTACTTCGCCCTACTCAAGGTCAACGACATCAACTTCGACCGGCCGGAAAACGCCAAGTCGAAGATACTGTTCGAAAACTTCACCCCGCTGTTCGCCCAGAAGCGTTTGACCCTGGAGATCGGCAACGGCAGCACCGAGGACATCACGGCCCGCACGATTGATCTCGTGGCACCGATCGGTAAGGGCCAGCGCGGCCTCATCGTCTCGCCGCCCAAGGCCGGCAAGACGATGATGCTGCAGAACATCGCCCAGTCGATCGGCCACAACCACCCCGACTGCTATCTGATCGTGCTCCTGATCGACGAGCGCCCGGAAGAGGTCACGGAGATGGCACGCTCGGTGCGGGGCGAGGTCATCTCCTCGACCTTCGACGAGCCAGCCACCCGCCACGTACAGGTGGCCGAGATGGTGATCGAGAGGGCAAAACGTCTCGTCGAGCACAAACGCGACGTGGTCATCCTGCTTGACTCCATCACCCGTCTCGCCCGCGCCTACAACACCGTCGTTCCCTCCTCGGGCAAGGTCCTGACCGGCGGCGTGGACGCCAACGCCCTGCAGCGGCCCAAACGCTTCTTCGGCGCCGCGCGCAACGTCGAGGAAGGCGGCAGTCTGACCATCCTCGCGACTGCCTTGGTCGACACCGGCTCGCGCATGGACGACGTCATCTATGAGGAGTTCAAGGGCACAGGCAATATGGAGATCCACATGGATCGCCGCATCGCCGAGCGTCGCATCTTCCCTGCCATCAACATCAACCGCTCCGGCACCCGCCGCGAGGAGCTGCTGATGAACCCCGCCGAGCTGCAGAAGATGTGGATCCTGCGCAAGATCCTGCACCCGATGGACGAGCTGGCGGCAATGGAGTTCCTGCACGACAAACTGAAGGCGACCAAGACCAACGACGAGTTCTTCGCGTCGATGAAGGGTTGAGGCCGAGCCCCGTCGACCGGCCAACAGGGCCATCAGCCTGACCCAAAGCCATCCCCTTCAGCAATCTGCTTCGAGAAAGCCAAGCGGCGTCCAGCTGAGCACTGCCTGCCGTCCGCGGTGATCATCGATGCGAGAGCCAAAACCGCTACGCCCGATCTGGCCTCCTCTCGTGGTGCGGGAAAGCCGCAGGGGATCGCGAAGCCAAGGTGGCCCGGGACCGACAGACCGGGTGCGGCGATCGCCCGACCCACTCACACATCATGAGATTCTGGCGTTGGTCGAGCCCTTCACGCGCCGCGGAAGGCATGTCGATCTTGCCGCGAGCGACCGCCTCACGCGGCGTCTCCTGTTCAAGCCGACGCTGCGCACCCTCGCACAAGGCGGCTCGCCTCCCATCGCAACGCTGGGTGTCAAAGAAACCCTCAAGCTCGAGGCCCCCGGAAGCCGGCACTTCCGATTGACCAGGATACTGACCGACGAGGCGGGTCGGGTGGCGATGCTGCGGGTCGACGGACCGGAGCCCGGGAAACTGATCGAGCAGGTGGACGCGGTCGACCCGGCCCGGCAGCTTCCAACGCTCGCCGGTCTCCGGGTCGCGAGGAGCTATCGCCTCGAGACCGGTCTCGAGAGGACCGGGAAGACGGTGTCGGCGACTCGCCTCGTCCTGCTGAACGCCGCGACCGAGCTCGCCGGGATCGCTGTCACACTCGACGCCCAGGGCGGGCACGGGATGCCCGCCGAGGTGCGCTTATGCATGGCCCCGGAGCACGCGATCAGGCCACCGGAGGATCTCTTGGCGGTCCTGGGATGGGCATGGGGGCCACTGCGTCCGACCGAGAACGGTTGGCGCGCCCATCTGCGCGTACCCGGTTCCGAGCCGGCACGCACGCCGGATGTCGAGGCCAAGCTCGCACGGACCCTAGAGCACCTCGTCGGGACGCTCTGCGCGCCGCCGAAGCGCTTCCACCGCGTCTGGCAACGGGAACGTCAGCGCGTCCTGCTGCGACGGGCACTCGGCCTTCTGGCGATCGGCGGCTCGCTGGCGGCGGGGCCCGCGCTGCTGTTGATCGGCGCCCCAGCGGGATCACCGCTGCGCCTGTTGTCGTTCGGCATCCCGGCGCTACTCATCCTCGTCCTGCTCTCGAGGCACGAGACGCCGCTCATGAAACCGCCCGCGCTGCCGAGACCCCTCCCCGACGATGCCTGGGACCCGCTCCCCCGAGACGCGGTCAGCAGTCCGTGAACGCTGCGCGTTCAAGACGAGTCGCGACGGAACCGCGGGAACGCGCGAACAGCTGCCGGGACCTGAGCCAGGCCCCGGGGCCGCCAGCGAAACGGGTCATTACGGATGCGCGAGAGGCCCCTGGACTCTTCTCAGTCGCACCTTCGCGGTGCAAAGCCCCTTGATCCCGGAGTCACCGCAGCGAGATGAGATACGCGATCAGGTCCGCCAGCTGCTGCTCGGTCAGCGCGGCCTTAGGCATCGTGGCGGTCGGAATCGCCGCCTTGGGATCGGTGAAATAGAGCCGGAGCCAGGCGGCATCGCGTCTCAGTCCGACGCCGTCCAGGCGACCGCCAAGCTCGGCCCAGCCGTCGTGAATCCCGGTCCGGACCTTGGCAGCCAGATAGCGAGCGGGGCTCTCGTGAGGCAGATGGCAATCCGTGCAGCCCGCCGCGACCCCTCCGGGGTTGCGGCCACCGTGGACATCTCGGTCGTAGGCCTCGGCGAAGGGTTCCATTGAGTGGCATGTCGTGCAGAACTCCCGGTCGGAGGTCGACTGGATCGCGCCCTCGGTCAGGATCCAGCCGCCAGCCATCGCGATCGAGACCAGGATGAGCAGGCCCGCGGCGAGCCCAAGCCACTTGAGTGTTCGCGTCATGGGATCCTCCCGTTGGATCGATCAGCGAGCCCAGCGATGGCGTATCAGCGTGATCGCTTCAATCCTGCGCCCGGCCGCGGCAACCCGACGGTCGATAGAAGCCGACCTCGCCGATACAGATATCCGCTCGAAAGACGCGCCCGATGCCGAGAATCCCAAGCTTGGTGAGACGCCGCGTATCCAGTCGCTGGACGAGCCGGTGCGGCTGAAACGAATCGAACGGCAGGCATATCGCCCGCCAGTCCGGACCGGCCACGAAGGTGGCGCGATAGGACTGCCAGGGCAAGACGGTCGCTGTGGTCTTGAGGTGAAGATTGTAGACCTCGCCGTTGCCGCGAACCAGGAGCCGCACCCCCGCAAAGCCGTGTGCGTCGAGCGCTGCACTGCTCCCGCCTGGCAAGGTCAGATCCAACACCGCCTGCACGAAACCGCCGTTGTTGGCCAGACTGACATCGCCACTGAGACAGAGCGCGGGCCGTCCGTCGACAACCCGTCGAGCGATCGCACCCTCCGAGCGGCCGCCCATCACTCGATCAGTCACAACGCGCCAGCCCGTGCCGAGCGCCGAGAGGCCATCCGGGCGGGAAAGGTCGTCGACGAGGCCATGATCGGCGCCGGAGGTATTTGAGATTCCGAGCATGAGCACCATTCCCAAGACGATGGCATGAACCGGGTCAGCTTGATCCATTCGAGACATGAAACGGCACTCGCCCGCCGGCGCGCGAGACTGTCTGACTTGAGGCTGATCTACTGCGCCGGCGGGACAGCGGTCCAGATCCGCCCGATTCCTCTTTCCATAGACCCATTATGCGCCTCAAAATCCGTCGAATCTGCCCTCGCTCTCCCACTCGGCTCGCGGCGATCGCTCAAGTCCGACAGGCTCCTAGCGTGACGAATCAATCCCATCTCCCTCTCGGGAGGGCCCGGCCGTTCGTCGCCGCGGCCCTCGCCGCGGCGATCTGGGCATTGCTCGGGACGGCGAGCGGCGACGCCACAAGCATGCGTCCCCAACACCTACCGATCTCGGCCGAGGCCGAGATCGGCGGGCAGACGATTCTCCTCGAGGTCCCGCGAACCGCGGAGGAGCGCGCCCTGGGTCTGATGTTTAGACAGCCCCTCGCCAATGACCGCGGGATGCTGTTCTCCAACCATCCGGCGCGCCCGGTCCGCATGTGGATGAAGAATGTCCCGGTGCCCCTCGATATGGTCTTCATCCACGAGGGACGCGTCGTCGGCCTGCTCGAGCAGGTGCCACCGTGCGCCGAGACACCCTGTCCGATCTATGGCCTCGGCACACGGCCCGTCGATCACGTGCTGGAGCTTCGGGGAGGGCGCATCGCCGAGCTGGGACTCCAGCCGGGTGATCCCATTCGGATCGTCCAGCCGATTCAATGAGTGCGCGAAGCTCGCTGCATGGGACTGCATCGGCTTCGTCCGATTCAGCTGCCTCATGCACCTGGATGAGGTCTCAGCCGAAGAAGCAAGGGCTCCTAGGAAACAAGCCCGGTGAGCGCACTCAGGAAGACCGCATTCTCCTCGGCCCGCCCAACCGTGACCCGCAGACAGTCCTCGAGCATGGGGTGGGACCCGTTGAGGTTCTTGATCAAGATACCCTCACCCTGCAAGCCGCTGAAGATCGCATCCGTGCGACCTTTGGGGGCGCGGAACAGGATGAAGTTGGCCTCGCTCGGGTAGGGATGCACGCCATCCAAGCTCGACAAGGCGGCCAGGAGGTTGTGGCGCTCGGCACGGATCGCCTGCGCCTGCGCGTCGAGGAGGGACTTGTGACGGAGCGCAAAGGCCGCGGACGCCTGAGTGAGGGCATTGATATTGTATGGCAGTCGGACCTTGTCGATTTCGTCGAGCCAGACCTGCGGACCGACCAGATAGCCGAGACGCAGACCCGCCAGACCCATCTTCGACAGGGTGCGCAGCACCAGCAGGTTCGGCCAATCGCCGAGGAGAGCCAAAAAACTGCAGTCGGTGAACGGCGCATAGGCCTCGTCGACGATCACCAGCCCGGGCGCTGCCTCGATCATGCACACAACGTCGTCGGCATCGAAGCGGTTGCCGGTCGGGTTGTTCGGATACGCCAGAAAGACCAATGCAGGCTGCTCGCGCTCGATGGCTTCGAGCACTGCCGGCAGGTCGACGGAGAAGTCCTCTGGGCGCAAGGGGACGCCAACGTACTCCATTCCGGCAAACCGGGCGATCATCCGGTACATGACGAAGCCCGGCTCCAACGACAGGACCTTGCGGCCGGGTCCGGCGACCGCCAACGCCAGCATCTGGATCAGCTCGTCGGATCCGTTGCCCAACAGCACCGCCATCTCGGATGGGATCTCCATGGCCTCCCGCAGTGCGGCCTGGACCGCAGGACCCTGCGGCTCCGGATAGCGGTTCAACGCCACGGCGCGCAGCACCTCGAGCCATTCGGACTTCAACGTCTCGGGCCAGCCATAGGGGTTCTCCATGGCGTCGAGCTTGATCATTCCCGCGTGATCCGGGACATGATAGGCCGCCAGGGCGCGGATATCGGATCGAATGAGGCGGTCGATCAGGTCATGCATGGGCATCGCAAGTGACAGGTTGCGCCGGACGCCCGGTCGGGAGACCGGCACCCAAGGCGCCATGGGCCGAATCGGATGGGATCGGAGCCGATGACCGAGGCATGCGTCCGGCTCCGCCCACCATCACCTTGCCTCACCGCGATATTCTGCGGATCGGGCGTGCGCCGTCAGCCCCTCTCCCCTGGCGAGCACCGAGGCGGTCTTTGCCATCTCGGCCGCGCCCGCCGGTGAGGCCATGATCAGACTGGAGCGTTTCTGGAAGTCATAGACCCCTAGCGGAGAGGAAAAGCGCGCCGTGCGCGAGGTCGGCAGCACATGGTTTGGTCCGGCGCAATAGTCGCCGATGGCCTCGGCGGTATGACGCCCCATGAAGATCGCACCGGCGTGGCGGATCCGACCGACGACCGCCGCCGGGTCCTCGAGCGATAACTCGAGATGCTCCGGCGCGATCCGATTGGCGACAGCGATCGCATCGTCCAGGTCACGCGCTCGGATGAGCGCCCCGCGGGTCCCCAGGGCCGCGGCGATGATGGTCTCACGCTCCACGGTCGGCAAGAGCCGCTCGATGCTCGAGGCGACCCGATCGAGAAAGTCGACATCCCAGCTCACCAGGATCGATTGCGCATCCTCGTCATGCTCGGCCTGCGAGAAGAGGTCCATCGCGATCCAGTCCGGATCCGTTCGCCCGTCACAGATCACCAGGATCTCGGAAGGACCCGCGACCATGTCAATACCGACCTGGCCATACAGGGCGCGCTTGGCGGTCGCCACATAGATGTTGCCCGGACCGACAATCTTGTCGACGCCGGGGATCGTCTCGGTTCCGAACGCCAAGGCGGCGACGGCTTGGGCCCCACCGACCGCGAAGGCCCGGTCGGCACCGGCGACGCAGGCGGCCGCCAGGACCAGCTCGTTGACCTCACCATCGGGGGTCGGCACCACCATGATCAGCTCACCGACA
This sequence comes from Thiocapsa sp., assembly GCF_022340925.1. Lineage (GTDB taxonomy): Bacteria > Pseudomonadota > Gammaproteobacteria > Chromatiales > Chromatiaceae > Thiocapsa. The sequence goes on along the minus strand of NZ_JAJDNA010000004.1, from coordinate 24,805 downwards.
CCGGCGACTTTGGCCGGAATCGCGTTCATCAGGACCGAGGAGGGGTAGGCCGCCTTGCCACCGGGCACATAGAGTCCGACCCGATCCAACGGGGTGACTTGCTGGCCCAACAGGGTCCCGTCCGCCTCCGTATAGCTCCAGCTTTCGAGCTTCTGCCGCTCGGCGTAGGCGCGAATGCGCGCGGCAGCCGTCTGCAGAGCCTCGCGTTGCGTTGCCGGAATGCCGGACCATGCCGCCTCGAGGCGTGCACGCGGGATCTCCAGATCGGCGGCCGAGGCCGGCGTCCAGCGATCGAGCTGCGCCGTGTATTCGAGCAGGGCGGCATCGCCGCGTGCGCGGACGGCGTGGATGATCATGGCCACGGTCTGCTGAACCCGATCGTCCGAGACCGAGTCCCACGCCAGCAGCCGGTCCAGAGACGCCTGGAAATCGGAATCCATGGTGGAGAATTGTCTGATTTGGCTCACCGATGCGCAGCTCCCCGGCCCGCGCGAGGGGCCGCCTCGATTGGATTCGACCGACGGGCGACAGCGTCGCGCAAGGCATTCAGCAAGGCGATCACCGCGGCATGCTTCATCTTCCAGGAGGCCTTGTTGACCACCAGGCGCGAGCTGATGTCGGCGATGTGCTCGAGCGGAACAAGTCCGTTCGCCTTCAACGTATTCCCGCTCTCAACCAGGTCCACGATGCGGTCGGCCAGGCCGACCAAAGGGGCCAACTCCATCGACCCATAGAGCTTAATGATTTCCACCTGCTGACCCTTAGAGGCAAAATGCCGCTCCGCGCTCTTGACGTACTTCGTCGCGACCCGCAAGCGTCGCGTTTCAGGCGTGCCGACGTCAGGTAACCCGGCGACCATCATCCGGCAGCGCGCAATACCGAGGTCCAAGGGCTCGTAGAGCCCCTCGCCGCCATGCTCCAGCAAGACGTCCTTGCCCGAGACACCCAGATCCGCCGCACCGTACTGGACATAGGTCGGCACGTCGCTCGCTCGGATGATGAGGAAACGCACGCGCGGATCGTTGGTCTCCAGGATCAGCTTGCGGCTGGTCTCGGGATCCTCGATTGCATGGATGCCCGCATGCGCCAGCAAAGGCAGGGTCTCATCGAAGATTCGGCCCTTGGACAGGGCCATCGTCAGCGGCATGGCCAGACTCATGGTGTCGTCGTCAGGCTCCCGCTTCGTCCGGGGATCCGGCGGATCCCCGCACCGAGCGCAGCGAGCTTCTCCTCGATGCTGTCATAACCCCGGTCGAGGTGATAGACCCGGTCGACGAGGGTGTCACCCGACGCGGCCAGCCCTGCCAGCACCAGACCCGCCGACGCCCGCAGATCGGTCGCCATGACGGGCGCCGCGGTCAGGCGCTCCACGCCCCGGCAAATGGCGACATTCCCTTCGATTCGAATGTCCGCACCCATGCGCTGAAGCTCCGGGACATGCATGAAACGGTTCTCGAAGATGGTCTCGGTCAGGGTACCGACACCCTCGGCGATGCAGTTCAAGGCGCAGAACTGCGCCTGCATGTCGGTTGGGAAGGCAGGATAGGGCGCAGTGTGGATGTCGACGGCGCGCGGGCGCCGCCCCTGCATGTCGAGTGTGATCGAATTCGCGTCGACGTCGATCTCGGCACCGGCTTCACGCAATTTGTGGATCACCGCATCCAGGCAATCCGCACGGGTCTGCCGAACCGTCACCCGGCCGCCAGTCATGGCCGCCGCGACCAGGAAAGTCCCCGTCTCGATGCGATCTGGCATCACCCGATAGCTGGCGCCCCCCAGACCATCTACCCCCTGCACGTGGATACGGTCGGTTCCGGCACCTTCGATTCGCGCACCCAGGGCGCTCAGAAAGTCGGCGAGGTCGACCACCTCCGGCTCACGGGCCGCGTTCTCGATGAGGGTCTCGCCCTCGGCAAGGGTGGCGGCCATCAGCAGGTTCTCGGTACCCGTGACCGACACCGTGTCCATCACCAAGCGCGCACCCCGCAGGCGCTGTGCACGCGCACGAATGTAGCCTGCCTCAACCCCGATCTCAGCCCCCATGGCGCGCAATCCCTGAATGTGGAGGTTGACCGGACGGGCGCCGATCGCACAGCCACCGGGCAGCGACACGTCGGCCCGCCCATAGCGCGCCAGCAAGGGGCCAAGCACCAGAATCGACGCCCGCATCGTCTTGACCAGCTCATAGGGTGCCGCGAAGCTCTTCAGGGGGCGGGGTTGCACCTCCACCCCCATATCGTCCTGGAGGGTCAGACAGGCGCCCATCCGGCCGAGCAGCTCCAGGGTCGTCGTGATGTCCCGCAGATGCGGGATGTTGCCCAGTGTCACGGGTGCATCGGCCAAAAGCGTGGCGGCCAGGATCGGCAAGGCCGCGTTCTTCGAGCCGGACGCAGGCACCTGGCCGCGCAAGGCGGCACCACCTGTGATGAGAAGTTTGTCCATGCGACCCTAAGTTGGATGTCCCGGTGTGATTGGTTGGCTCAGACGCGCCAGTGGCTCGGTCGAACCCCAGCCAGGACGACGGCCGGGGCACGTCGGGGGCAGCTCCCTTCGCCTATCAGCCTGTCGGCAAAAGTGAGTCGAGGTTGGAAACAGCGGCGATGCGCACCAGGGACTCCGGCAGGTTCCGATAGCTGAGGCGTGCCCCGCTGGCGCGCGCCAAATCCATCCACTCCAGCAGCAGCGCGAGCCCGGCGCTATTCGCGGACTCGACCCCGCCAAGGTCGATGTCGACGGAGGCCTCGCGCCTGAGCAGCTCACGACCGCTGGCTGCAAGGCGGCTCACGGTGCCGAAATTCAGCGCCCCCTCCAGACGAAAGCGCCCTTCACCCAGCTGCGTCAAACGCCCATCCGTCATTCATGACCCCGGGCGTTCATGTCGCCGAGCTTCGCGATCAAACCGTCCAACCCGCTTTGACGGATCTCGTTGGTGAAGCTCGTGCGGTAGTTTCCGACCAGACTGGCATTGTTGATGACGACGTCGTAGACCTTCCAGGCGCCGCTGCTGTTATGCATCCGATAGTCCACCGGGATGGGGGCCGAGCCCGGTGCGTAGATTTCGGTGGAAACGGTGACTGTCGAGGGGCGGCTGCCGGGCTTGACCGGCAGATACCGGATCTCTTCTCCCGAATAGCTCAAGATGGAACGGGCGTAGGTGCGAATCAGGACCTGCTTGAAGCCATCGACCAGGGCGCGTTGCTGGGCGGGGGTCGCAGCGCGCCACGACTGACCGACGGCCCCCTGGGTGATGCGCTCGAAATCGAAGTGCGGGGCGACCCCGCTCTCGATCATCCCGAAGATCAGCGATGGATCTCGATCGACCTCGGCGCGGCGCGCCTCGAGGGTCGCCAGCATCCGCTCCGTGGTCCGCTTGACCAGCGCCGTCGCGTCGTCGGCACTGGCCGAGGCCGCGCCGTGCGGGACCAACCCGATCAGGGCCAGCAGCAAAAGAAGGTGTCGTGGCATCCGCATTAGTCGCCTCCCGCCTTGCTGAACAGAAACTGTCCGATCATCTGCTCGAGAATCAGTGCCGACTGGGTGTGAGGGATCTCATCACCGTCGCGAAGAAACTCCGGGCTTCCGCCCGGCTCGAGGCCAATGTACTGCTCACCTAGCAACCCGGCCGTGAAGACGTTGGCAAAGGTGTCGTCCGGGATCCTGTCCATTGCCGAGTCGATGCGCAGCGTCACCACGGCCTCATAGGTGTCTTTGTCGAAGCTCACGCCCTCGACCCGTCCCACACGCACGCCCGCCATGGTGACCGGCGACCGCGCCTTGAGGCTGCCGACATTGGAGAAGCGTGCGGTCAGACGATACCCATCGCCGGTCACGGCCGCGCTCAGGTTACTGACCTGCATCGCCAGGAAGAACAGGGCAACGAAGCCCACCGCCATGAAGAAGCCGACCAGGATCTCGATGCCGCGTTGTCGTCCCATGGGCTCAGTCTCCAAACATCAATGCGGTCAGGATGAAATCGAGCCCGAGCACCGCTAGAGCGGCGTGGACCACGGAGCGGGTCGTCGCCCGACTCACTCCTTCCGATGTGGGGACGGCGTCGTGGCCCTGGAACAGCGCGATCCAGGTCACCACGAGACCGAACACCAGGCTCTTGATGACCCCGTTGACGATGTCCTCGTGAAAATCGACCTTTGCCTGCATCTGACTCCAGAAGGATCCGGAGTCGACCCCCAAGAGCCCGACACCCACGAAATATCCGCCGAGCACGCCGACGGCGCTGAACATGGCCGCGAGCAACGGCATTGCAACCAGGCCCCCGAAGAACCGCGGTGTCAGGATCCGTCGGACCGGATCGACCGCCATCATCTCCAGACCGGACAGTTGCTCGGTCGCTTTCATGAGCCCGATCTCGGCGGTCAGCGCGGAGCCCGCACGTCCGGCGACGAGCAGGGCGGTGACCACGGGGCCGAGCTCGCGCACCAACGAGGTGGCCACCATCACACCGAGGCTTTCCGCGGCGCCGAACTGGGCGAGCACGTAATGGCCTTGCAGACCCAGCACCATACCGACGAACAGCCCCGAGACCCCGATGATCAGCACGGAGAGGACGCCGATATTGAAGACCTGTGCCGTGAGCAACCCGGGGCGTCGAATGATCTCACCAGCACCCAACAGCATCGCGGCGAGCAGGAGATGCGCGCGGCCAAGCCGCTCGAGTGCGCCGAGCCCGCTTCGACCCAGCCGTGCCAGGCCCTCGAGGAGCATCAGGCAACACCCCGAGCCAGTAGATCATCGGCCAGACGCGGCGCCGGGTAATGGAAGTGTACGGGTCCGTCCGGGAGGCCGTCGATAAACTGGCGCACCCAGGGCGAGCGATCCGCCGCGATCTGCGCCGGCGTCCCATGGGCGATCACCTCGCCGTGAGAGATCACGTAGATCTGGTCGGCGATCGTGGCGGTCTCGGCGACGTCGTGAGAGACCACGACGCTGGTCAGACCCGCGGCGTCATTGAGCTGTCGGATCAGGGTCACCAGCATGCCCATCGAGATCGGGTCCTGTCCCGAGAAGGGCTCGTCGTAGAGGACGATGGCCGGATCGAGCGCGATCGCACGGGCGAGTGCGACGCGCCGCGCCATCCCGCCCGACAGCTCATTGGGCATGAGGTCACGCGCGCCGCGCAGACCGACCGCCTCGAGCTTGATCAGGACCAGCTTGCGGAGCATGGAGGAACTGAGGTCGGTGTGCTCGCGCAGCGGATAGGCGACATTGTCGAAGACGTTCAGGTCGGTCAGGAGGGCACTGCTTTGAAACAGCATCCCCATGCGCCGACGGAGTCGGAAGAGGGCAGACTTGCCGAGAAGATGGACGGGCTCGCCGTCGATCTCGATGCTCCCCGCATCCGGACGAAGCTGGCCGGTGATCAATTTGAGTAAGGTCGTCTTACCCGTCCCGCTCGGCCCCATCACGGCGGTGACCGTGCCGCGTCGGATATCCAAGTCCACCCGGTCAAAGACCAGGTTCGTGCCGCGTCGGAAGCACAGGCCCCGGACCTTGACCATGACTTCGCCTTGGGTGTCGGGACGGGCTGGTCGCAGGGCGATGGGCGCTGCTGCGGGATCGTTGGGAACGGCCACGGGCGGCTGGGATCTCGTCAGGGGAGGAGCGGGGCGGCGCGCGGCTCACTGGCATCGAGTTGCCATGTCGGTCTGCCACCGGCAGCCCGCTTCCAAAGACGCGGATTGTCGCGGGCTCGCGTGGGAGCGTCAAGCCAGGCCGAGCAATTGCACCAGCGACTGCCATCGGCACACCTCCTCGATCCGCGCCCGCCCCATGAGCGCAAGCGTCGGCCGGCCGGCCGCAGCGGCAGCAAGTCCGTCGAGCCACCTCCGCGCCGCCCGCAGATCCCGATCGAGCCCCCCAGGAACCTCGCAGGCCACGCCTCGTGCGCTCGAGGCGGCGACTGCGGACAAGGAGCCAGCCCACTCGTAGGAGGGCTCGAGCGGACCAGCGCCCCCAGTGGCGTCGGCACCCACAACCCATCCGCCGAAGCGGTCGCCGAGCCATGCCGGGGCTGACTCCCGGGCCGAGGCGTGGATCCCCGCGTCGCCAACCCGCAGGTAGAATCTGAACTGAGGACTGACGTCCAGGCGCCAGTGCCTCAGTGCCTCCGGAGCGGCGCGACCCCACCCGCTCGTCTCGATCAGGACCCCCATGAGCTGATTGGCGAAATAGGTCAATCGCCACTCCCGGGGCAGGCCATCCGGATAGAATGACCCGTCTGCCGGGCCCGGGTCCCAACCCGTTCTGACGGGCAGGATGCGAGTGCGCATCGATGTTGGCTCCGGGTTGGCCGATTGGGGCCTGGGTGCCCCGTTCGCGGGCTCGTTGTGGAGGACACCGGGGCTCGGCCTGGTGTATGTTGCTTTGCGCCGTTTCAAGTGGGTGAGATGGTGGGGGCTAAAGGATCATCGAGTAAGCATGACAGATCGACGCCGGCACGCCACACGGGACGTCGGGCTCGCGGCCAAGGATCCCGACAAGATCAAGACGCTTGGCCGCGCCGTCATCGACACCGAGGCCGCGGCAGTGAGCGCCCTGGCCGAACGAATCGACGACGCCTTTGTTGCCGCCTGCCGTTACCTGCTGGGTTGCGAGGGCCGTATCGTGGTCCTGGGAATGGGCAAGTCGGGACACATCGGCGGGAAGATCGCGGCGACGCTGGCAAGTACCGGCAGCCCGGCCTTCTTCGTCCACCCCGGCGAGGCGAGCCATGGCGATCTCGGCATGATCACGCCCCGGGATGTCGTGCTGGCCCTGTCCAACTCGGGCGAGACCGCCGAGCTGCTCATGCTCTTGCCCCTGCTCAGACGGCTCGGCGTGCCCTTGATCAGCCTGACCGGGAGGCCCAGCTCGACCTTGGCACGCGAGGCGGACGTGCACATCGATGTCAGTGTCGCAAGCGAGGCCTGTCCGCTTGGCCTCGCCCCCACCGCGAGCACCACGGCGACGCTGGCGATGGGCGATGCGCTCGCGATCGCCCTGTTGGAGAGCCGCGGCTTCACCGCGGAGGACTTCGCCCGCTCACACCCGGCCGGAAGCCTCGGGCGGCGGTTGTTGCTGCATGTCGGAGAGATCATGCACCGCGGCGAACGACTGCCGCTGGTCCCTCTGGGTACGACACTGCGCGCCACCCTGGAGGAGATGTCAGGCAAGGGACTGGGCATGAGCGCCGTGGTCGATGCCGAGGGCCGGCTGGCAGGCATCTTCACCGACGGAGACCTGCGCCGGGCGCTGGATCGCGGGATCGACGTCCATCGCACCGCAATCGATACCGTGCTGACCCGCGACTGCATCACCATCGACGCCGAGGCGCTGGCTGCCGAGGCGCTGCGGCTGATGGAATCGAAGTCGATCAACGGGCTGCTGGTCGTCGACGAGGCCAGGCGCCCGATCGGCGCACTGAACATGCACGATCTGCTGCGGGCAGGCGTGCTGTGATGAGCGCCGCGCCCCCGCTCCGGCCGACGTGGCTCGCCGTGTGCCTTCGCGACCAGGCCAGGCGCCCCGCCGCCTCGGGGCTCAGAGCAAGGCAGCAGACAATGCAGGGTTTAGAGCCGCATAGGGTGCGACCAGCGTCGCCCATTCGTCCAGTGCTCGCCGCCGAGAGGAACGACCCGATGCAAGACATCCTCGACCGTGCCGCCCGGATTCGCCTGGTGATCTTCGATGTCGACGGCGTGCTGACCGACGGCAGTCTCTACCTCGGCGACGACGGCCAGGAGTACAAGGCCTTCAACTCGCGTGACGGTCACGGCATGGTGATGCTCCAGGAGAGCGGGGTCCGGATCGCCGTCATCACGGGCCGAACCTCGCAGGTGGTGCGCATTCGCATGGAGAGCCTCGGTATCGCGCATACCTTCCAGGGCTGCCGGGACAAGCTGCCGGCCTACGAGGTCCTGAAGCGAAACCTCGCGCTCGAGGACGCGGCGATCGCCTATGTCGGCGACGATGTGGTCGATTTGCCGGTCATGCGCCGGGTCGGCCTGGCGATCGCGGTCGCCGATGCCCACCACCTGGTGCAGGGACACGCTCACCTCTGTACCCGGCTGCCGGGAGGACGCGGCGCGGCCCGCGAGGTGTGCGAGCTGATCATGGAGGCGCAGGGCACCTTGGCAGGGATGTTGGCCCACGAACGATGAGCACGCGCACGAGCGCCGGCACCCCGCTCGGGACGTCTCGCCAATGGCTGCTCGGGCTATTCTTCATCGCATCCGGGCTACTCGCCTTGTGGCAGCTGCGCCCCGCCCCGGAGTCGCCAATCGACCAGATCGAGCGCGCCCGACTCCCGGACTATGTGGTCTCGCGCTTCTCGGCGGTCGAGACCGATGCCGCGGGGAGGCCGAATCGACGGCTGGTCGCGGACGAGCTGCGCCAATATGTCGACGAGGATGTCTCCGAATTGGATCAGCCGCGCATGACGCTCTATCAGGCCGAAGGGGAACCATGGCGGGCCCGCGCGGAGAATGGCCTGGTCCTCGAAGGCGGTGATGAGGTGCGGCTCCGAGGCGCGGTGGAGCTCACGCGCGCCGGCGACGCGACCCATCGCGAGACGCATATGGCTTCGGAGCTGATTCGCATCTGGCACAAACGCACCTATGCCGAGACCGATCAGGCCGTGCGGATCAGGAGCGAGCAGGACTGGCTCACGGCCACCGGGATGCGCTTGTGGTATGACGCCCCCATGCGCGCCCAGTTCGACGGTCGCGTGCATCTCTTTCTCGCACCGCAACAGGTCGTTCAGCCATGAGCACGAAAGAGGTCAACGACCGGCGGCGCTGGCGCAGCGTCCTGGCGGCGACCCTGGTCGTCGCCGTCGTGGCGATGCCCGCCGCGGCGCTCAAGGACGATGAGCAACAACCGATCTTGATCGAAGCAGACGACGTCGAGTTTCGGGAGGCGGAGAGCATCAGCATCTATGTCGGCAATGTTCAGGTCGACCAAGGGAGCATGCGCCTCCTCGGCGATCATGTGACCGTCTACCATCGCGACGATCGCCGGCCGCGCTTCATCATCGCGCTTGGCTCGCCGGCGAGCTTCAAGCAGCTCCTGGATAACGACGAGGGGGAGATCCGGGCGTTCGCCAAGCGCATGGAGTATGACGCTGACAAGGATGAGCTGACGCTGATCGAGGATGCCCTGCTGATCCAAGGGGCGGACCGCCTGACCGGTGAGCGGATCGTCTACGATCGCGCGCGCGCACATTTCCGGGCCGGCGGCAAGGGGCGGGTCAAGATCATCATTACCCCTGAGGATCAATGAAGGGCCAGCTCGGCGACACTGCCGTCGGCGTGCTCCAGGCCGAGCACCTGCGAAAGAGCTATCGCGGGCGCCAGGTGTTGCGCGATGTCAGCGTCAGCGTCGGCGCCGGGGAGGTGGTCGGACTGCTGGGGCCGAATGGAGCCGGCAAGACCACCTGTTTCTACCTGATCGTGGGGCTCATTCCAGCGGACAAGGGCCGCATCACGCTGAGCGGTCGCGACGTCACCCTGATGCCGATGCACGCCCGCGCGCGTTCCGGTCTGAGCTACCTCGCGCAAGAGCCGTCGGTGTTCCGTAAGCTCACGGCGCGTGAAAACATCCTGGCAATCCTGGAGGCACGCGGCGATCTGCCGCGCCGCGAACGGCAGCTCCGCTGCGAGCGGCTGCTCGAGGAGCTTGGAATCGCGCACGTCGGCGCATCGCTCGCGCTGAGCCTGTCGGGCGGGGAGCGCCGGCGTCTGGAGATCGCCCGTGCCCTGGCCGTGGATCCGCTGGTGATGTTGCTCGATGAGCCCTTCGCGGGGGTCGATCCCATCGCCGTGGGCGACATCAAATCCATTGTGTCCCATCTTCGCGATCGCGGGATCGGCGTGCTGATCACCGACCACAATGTCCGCGAGACGCTCGACATCTGCGATCGCGGATACATCATCAGTAACGGTACGGTGATTGCCGACGGCGTGCCGGCGGAGCTGCTCGCGAATCAACAGGTGCGCGACGTCTATCTCGGGGCGGATTTCTCGATGTAGGGCAGGCCCGGTCCGGCTCTCCGCTGCGCAATCTTGCCGGGGCCGACGATGTCCGATGCACTCCGGGACCGTGCGCAGACGGTTGACTCGCCTCCAGTCGCCGCTCCGCCCCGCCCCCCGGCGGCTGGTTGCTGCAAGGATCCGGCCGGCTGCCCAACGTCGGTTGATGGGTGTTAAGATGGGATACGTCGCAGTGCGCCCGTGCTGCCCCCGGTCGGAGATCGGCTAGAATCGATCGGGGCCGACTCGTTTCGGACACCTCGTAACCCATGCGCCATTCATGAAGCAATCGATCCAGCTTCGCCTCGGTCAACACCTGACCATGACGCCGCAGCTGCAGCAGGCGATCCGGCTGTTGCAGCTCTCCACGCTCGACCTCCAGAAAGAGATACAGGAGGCGCTGGACACCAACCTCATGCTGGAGGAGGGGGACGAGGCCGATCGCTTCGACGGACCCGACGCGGGGGAGCCTGGCACGGCAAACAGCGAGGAGCTTGATCCGGGACACGTCCCGGTGGAGCAGACCGTCGACCGCGAGGTTCACGCCGAATCCAACGAGATGCCGGACGAGCTGCCGGTCGATACCCAATGGACGGATGTCTTTGACAGCTATCTGCCGACGACTGCGCATGGCTCGGATGATGGGTCGGATTTCGACCCCTTCGCTCACCAAAGTCGGCCGCAGACCCTCCTCGACCACCTCTCCTGGCAGATCAATCTCAGCCGCATGAGCGAGCGTGACAACATGATCGCGCATGCGGTCATCGACTCGATCGACGTGGACGGTTATCTGCGGATCGACATCGATGAGCTCTTGGTGACGATTGGCCGCACCGACGTCAGCGCCGAGGAGGTCGAAGCCGTCGTCCACCGCATCCAGTCCTTCGACCCACCGGGGGTCGGGGCACGCAGCCTGCCCGAATGTCTGCTCATCCAGCTCCGCCAGCTGGCTGCCACGACGCCCTGGCGCGACACCGCGATCGCGGTCTGCACCCAGGGATTCGAGTATCTGCCCAAGAAGGATGTCGCTTCTCTGGCGCGCCAGTTAAAGGAGTCGGAGGAAACCATAGCCGGCGCACTGGCGCTCATCCGCACGCTGAATCCAAGACCCGGCGGTCTGATCGCCGCAACCCCCGCACAGTACGTCACACCGGATATTTTCGTCAGGAAACGTGACGGGCGCTGGTTGGTCGAGCTGAATCCAGAGGCAACGCCTAAACTGAGGGTGAATGCGGACTATGCGCGTCTGATCAGGCGCGCCGATCAGAGCGCGGACGGCGTGACGTTGAAGAGCCACTTGCAGGAGGCACGCTGGTTCATCAAGAGCCTTGCCAGCCGCAACGACACGGTGCTGCGGGTCGGTGCCAAAATCGTCGAGATGCAGCAGGAGTTCTTCGAGCATGGCGATGAGGCGATGAGGCCGATGGTCCTGAGAGATGTCGCAGAGGCACTGGAGCTGCATGAATCGACCGTATCCAGAGTAACGACGCAGAAGTACATGCACACGCCTCGGGGCACATTCGAGTTCAAGTATTTCTTTTCATCCCATGTCAATACAGCGTCCGGTGGCGAGTGCTCGTCGACCGCCATTCGCGCCCTGATCCGAAAGCTGATCGCGCAAGAGTCCGCGAAAAAACCCATGAGTGACAGCAGGATCGCGCAGGAGCTCGCCAACCAGGGCATCAATGTCGCGCGTCGGACAGTCGCAAAATACCGCGAGGCCATGGGGGTTCCACCCTCGAACGAGCGCAAGCGCCTGACTTGACAGGCTGTTTGAACCACAAGGAGACACAAGATGCAGATCAATCTGACGGGTCATCACATCGACGTCACGGATGCGCTGAAAGGCTATGTCGACAGTAAGTTCGAACGACTGGCACGCCACTTCGACCACGTCACCAACGCTCATGTCATCCTCAGCGTCGAAAAGCTCGCCCAGAAGGCCGAGGCCACGGTCCATGTCAACGGCAGCAAGGTCTTTGCCGATTCGGTCCACGAGGACATGTACGCTGCCATCGATGCCCTCATCGACAAGCTCGACCGCCAGGTCCTGCGCCACAAGGAGAAAAAGAACAGCCATCGCGGCGGCGGCTCTAAGGTTGCCGAGGCCGACGAATCGAAGCGCGGCTGACCTGCAGGCGTCCCCGAGACGCATCCGACACCTCGGTCGGGATCGCTGGCGTCCCCTCCGGGGTGTTTCGCACTGGAAACGGACTGGCCCCCGACACGCGGGAATGCCGCCACCGCAACGAGCTTGAGGATCTCTGGAGCCATGACCAGACACCGTTACTCGCCAAGTCGACGCGGGTGTCGACGCGAATCCCGATCACGGCAGACTGCGCCCAACAGGGGTGGGAGCCCATACCCATGCTCAGCCCCGACCTGATCAACGAAGCCAGGATCGGACATGGCCTGGAGATCTCCAGCAAGAAGCGTTTGCTCGAGACGCTCGCCGAGCTGCTTGCCAATGACCATCCGCGCTTGAGCACGGAGGCGGTTTTCGAGCGGTTGTTGGAGCGCGAACGTCTCGGCAGCACCGGACTCGGCCATGGGGTCGCCCTGCCGCACGCGCGGGTCAAGGAGGTCACTCAGGTCCTGGGGGCCTTCGTGCAGACCGTTCACGGCGTGGATTACGACGCAGCAGACGGCGAGCCCGTCGACCTTGCGTTCGCGCTCCTGGTCCCGGAGAGCGCGACCGAGGAGCACCTCCACCTGCTTGCGCATCTGGCAAGTCGTTTCAGCGAGCCCGCGACGCGCACGCGTCTGCGCGAGGCGCGTTCGTCCGCGGCCATCCTGGAGCTCTTGAAGGTCCCTTAGAGGGCCCAGAGGCCCCCGCGATGATCGAGAGCCTGCAATCCTTGATCGGCCAGACCGGGTCCCGGCTCAAGCTGCGCTGGCTCACACCCGAGCCACGCAGCCCGCGCCTCCTGCGGGGCGAGGATCCGGGAACCTCCCGGCAGTCCCTGATCGGCTCGTTGAACTGTATCCATCCCAATCGCCTGCAGGTCATCGGCCATGCCGAGCTCCTCTACCTCGCGGGACTGGGTCGAACCGCTTATGCAGAGACGATCGACAAGCTCTTCTCCGACCGACCGACCGCGGTGATCTTTTCCGACGGCATCCAACCGGAAGAGGCCTTTCAGAAGGCGGCCGAGCAGACCCACACCCCGCTGCTGGGCTCCTCGCTGAGTGACGAGGAGCTCATCAACCATCTGCGCTATTTCCTTACACATGCGTTGGCTGAGCGGAAAACGTTGCACGGGGTCTTCATCGAGGTCTTGGGCATGGGGGTGTTGTTGGTCGGAGACCCGGCCGTCGGCAAGAGCGAGCTCGCGCTGGACCTCATCGCGCGCGGCCATCGTCTGGTCGCGGATGACGCGCCGCGTTTCGCACGCATCGCCCCCGAGACCCTGGAGGGGACCTGCCCGGAGGCGCTGCGCGATTTTCTCGAGGTCCGCGGCCTGGGGATCCTCAACATCCGGGCGATGTTCGGCGAAGGTGCCGTCGTGCGAAGCAAGACCTTGAATCTGATTATCGATCTGCAGCCCCTGGACCAACGGCAGCTCGAATGCATCGATCGGCTCAGCGGCAGCCTCTCGGTACGCAACATCCTGGGGGTTGCCGTGCCCAAGATCACCATGCCGGTTGCCCCTGGTCGCAACCTGGCGATCCTGGTCGAAGCGGGTGTCAGACATCAGATCCTGCGCATCCGGGGGTATGACGCAGGCGTCGACTTCATCGACCGCCAGGCGCGTGCGATCAGCATCGATCGACCCGATCCGCCGCTATCGCCGACATGACCAGCCGCGGTTCAGACGACGAAGCGGCCGGACCACCGGATGTTGTCGGCAAGCCGATGAGACTTGTGGTCCTGAGTGGCCTCTCAGGCTCCGGCAAGAGCATCGCGCTCCATACGCTCGAGGACCTCGGGTTCTATTGCATCGACAATCTGCCACTGTTTTTGCTCAAGGATCTGGCTCTCGGCCTCCACGACGGACTGGATGAGGCATTGATGAGCACCGCGGTGGGGGTCGATGCCCGCACCAGCCCGGACGAGCTCCGCCAACTTCCCGAGCTGGTGCACGCCGCCCGGGACCGTGGCCTCAGCTGCCAGGTGCTCTTCCTCGAAGCCCACACGGACACCCTGATCAAACGCTTCAGCGAGACCCGGCGCAAGCACCCCTTGACACGCGCCGACCGCTCACTCGCGGAGGCGATTCAACTCGAGCGCCGGCTCCTCGAGCCGATCCGAAGCCGTGCGGATCTCTGCATCGACACCACCCAGACCAATGTTCACGAGCTGCGCGATCTGGTGCGCAGCCGCCTGGTCGGCAGCGGCTCCCCGTCCCCGAAGGCCTCGATTCTGCTTCAATCCTTCGGCTTCAAGCATGGCGTACCGCAAGATGTCGACTTCGTCTTCGACCTGCGCTGCCTCCCCAACCCCCACTGGCAGACCGAGCTGAAGCCGTTGACCGGACGCGACCAGCCCGTGATCGACTTTCTCGAGGCGAGCGAGGAATTTGGCCGGATGCGTGGCGATATCCAGGCGTTTTTCGATCGCTGGATCCCGCGCTTCGAGACAGATGGGCGCAGCTACCTCACGATCGCGCTGGGCTGCACAGGGGGACAGCACCGCTCGGTCCACATGACCGAATCCCTCCGGCATCACTTCGAGGCTGGCGGCCACATGGTCATGGTTCGCCATCGGGAGCTGCCGTGAGCGTCGGGGTCCTATTGATCACGCACAAGCCGCTCGGCGCCGATCTGCTGCGAATCGCGACCGAGATCCTCGGCGGACGTCCGCCCGGTATCGAGGCGATGGAGGTGAGCAACGACGTATCCCGCGAGGTGCTGATCGAGGATGCCCGGCGCCGCCTGCCGCGCTTGGACGCGGGTGACGGCGTCCTGATCTTGACCGACCTCTATGGGTCGACGCCGGCCAATGTTGCGGTCGCCCTCCTCTCGATGCATGATCGGGTGCGGGTCATCGCAGGACTGAATCTGCCGATGCTGCTGCGTGCCCTGAACTACGCGTCTCTGGAGCTGGACGCCGTCACCGAGAAGGCCCTGCAGGGTGGTCGCGACGGGGTTCTGGCCTGCCCGCGGCGGGATGACCCCGCATGATTCGCAGAGAGATCGAGATCATCAACAAACTTGGCCTGCATGCGCGCGCCGCGGCCAAGCTGGTGCAATGTGCCAGCCGTTTCAGGTGCCGGATCGAGATCGAGCGACGGGGTCAGAGCGTCAATGGCAAGAGCATCATGGGCGTGATGATGCTGGCTGCAAGTCGGGGAACACGGGTTACGGTTGAGGCCGCGGGCGAAGACGAGGAGGCCGCGATGGCGGCAATCGAGGCGCTGATCCTCGCGCGCTTCGGAGAGTCGGAATGACCACCGCCTTTCACGGGATCGGGGTCTCGACCCGTCCCTCCGTGGCGCTCGGACCGGCCTTCGTGGACGGACGAGGCCACCGCGGCGCCTCCCCCACCCTGATCACGGCCGATCAGGTCGTCGCCGAGATCGACCGGCTCGATCAGGCGGTCGTCGCGGCGCGTCAGGCATTGAGGGCCGTGCGCGATCAGATTCCCCGCCACACCCCCATCAACATCGCCGACTTCATCGACACCCACCTCCTGATGCTCGAGGACGCCGCCTTGGTGGGCGAAGTGCGGCGGATCGTCGCTGATCAGCTCTGCAACGCGGAGTGGGCGCTGCAAGTGCAGCGCGACAGCCTGGTGAGGGTCTTCGACGAGATGGACGACCCCTACCTGCGCACCCGTCGGGATGACGTCGAGCACGTCGTGCAGCAGATTCAGACCTTCCTGCGGGGCGATACACCGCCATCGGAACGATCGCTCCAGGACCTGGACGGACGCGTCGTGGTCGCGCGCGATCTGACCCCCGCGGAGGCCATCCTGTTACGTCATCGCGGCGCGGTGGCGTTCGTGACAGAGCTCGGCGGCCCAATGTCCCATACTGCGATCCTCGCCCGAAGTCTCGGGGTGCCCGCAGCGATGGGCATCCACAACATCACGCACTACCTTCGCCAGGACGAGCTCCTCCTGGTCGACGGCGAGACCGGAACCGTTCTGGCGGACGCGGACGCGCGAACCCTGGCCTATTTCCGCCGGCGGCTGCGCGCGATCGAGGCGCGGCAGCTTCGGTTGCGCAGGTTGGTCGGGCGCCCGTCGCTCACGCGCGACGGCGTTGAGATCAGCCTCCTCGCGAACCTGGAGCTGCCGGAGGATGTGGAGCTGGCGAAGGCCAACGCGGCCAGCGGCGTGGGGCTCTACCGCACTGAGTTCCTCTACATGAATCGGCAGGATCTGCCGAACGAGGAGGAGCATCTGGCCAACTACGCGGAGATACTGCAAGGGCTCGATGGCCTCCCCGTCACCATCCGGACACTCGACCTCGGGGTCGACAAGCGGGTGGATTCCGCGAGCGATCTCGGCGCCGGCGTCTCGAATCCGGCGCTGGGGCTGCGCGCGATTCGACTCTGTCTGAAAGAGCCCGATCTGTTCCGGCCGCAACTGCGGGCCATCCTACGAGCATCCGCGCTCGGTCCGGTCCGCCTGATGCTGCCGCTGGTCTCGACCGTCCAGGAAGTCGACACCGTCCTGTCCCTGATCGAGCAGATCAAGCGGCAGCTCGAGCGGGAAGGGGTCGCCTATGACCCGGCCCTACCCGTGGGGGCAATGATCGAGGTGCCGGCCGCCGCGCTGGCGGCGCGCGCCCTGGCACGTCGACTGGACTTTCTGTCCATCGGAACGAACGACCTGATCCAGTACACGCTGGCGATCGACCGCCTCGATGAAAGCGTCAATCATCTCTTCGACCCAACCCACCCGGCCATCCTGCGCCTGATCCGCATGACCATCGAAGCGGCTCGCGCCTTGAACCGTCCGGTCAGCATGTGTGGCGAGATGGCGGGCGACCCACGCTTCACGCGGCTTCTGCTGGGCGTCGGACTGCGCGAGTTCAGCATGCAGCCAGGCGCGCTGCTGGATGTGAAGGAGGTGGTCCTACAGGCCGACACACTCGAGTTGAAACGGCGATCCGCACAGCTCTTCGCCCGGCTGGACGAGATGGATCCGGGGGCCTTGATCGACGCGTTGAATGCAGCCTAGGGCCGACAGGCTCCTAGCTTCGCCAGCGTTCCAGGATCTCCATGCAGTCCCGACTCAAGGCGGCTGCTCGCTCCGGCGAGTCCGCCTCTGCATAGGCGCGCAGCTCCGGGGCGTTGCCCGATGGTCTGAGGTGTGCGATGTCGCCGCTGGCGAAGGTGATCCTGAGACCATCCGTCACATCCAGTGCGGCGACGTGGCCGAACCTGGGCCCAAAGACGGCCTCGATGGCCGCCTTGTCCCGCGGGGGATCTCCGCTATGGAGCTCGGCGAGGCGCGCCCGGGCGACTTCGGTCGGGAAATCCTTGAGGCGATCGCTGTGGGTGAATCGCCGCGGCAGGCTCGCGGCCAGGGCCGAGATCGGTCTCTTCTGCCCGACCGCGGCGCGCAGGATCGCGATCGCGACCACGACCGCATCCCGGGTCGGCAAGGCGGCGAGAGCCCGCCCCTCACGTTCGATGTCCGTGGCCAGCAGAAACCCGCCGTTGGCCTCATAGCCGACCACCTCGCTCAGCCCCCCGTCGACCAGCTGTTGCATCCCTTCGATCACGTAGGGCGAGCCGATGCGGGTGCGCAGCACGGTCTCGAACCAGCCGCAGCGCTCCAACGCTGTGTTGCTGCTCACCGGTGTCACCACCGCGCGGGCGCCAAGCTCACGGGCGCAGAGGATCCCCGCGGTATCCCCACGCATCCACCGGCCCGTCTCGTCGCCGATCAGCGGGCGGTCGCCGTCCCCATCGGCGGAGATCAAGGCATCGAAGCGGGAGGTGCGAGCCCAGTCCAAGGCCAAGGCGATGTCTTCGGGCCGGATCGCCTCGGTATCAACCGGCACGAAGACGTCCGAGTGACCCAACCGCGTCACCCTGGCACCAAGTCCCTCCAGCACATCGACATAGGCGGCACGTGCCACACTGGAGTGCTCGTAGACGGCGACACGCAGGCCGGTCAGACACCCGGGCGGGAAAAAACGGAGATAGCGATCCAAGTAATCGCGATAGGCGGTCGGATCTTCGTCGGGAAGCATCGCGGACTCATCCCGAACGAAGCTGCCGGAGCGGTCGAACAGCTCCTCCGCAATCCTCAGCGGCTGCACCCGGATCGCCTCCTCGTCCCGCTTGAGGATCTCGCCGGTCGGCAGGTTGAACTTGATACCGTTGCGGTCATCCGGAATATGGCTCCCGGTGACCATCAGGCTCGGTGCGCCGCGGGCCATCCCCCAAGCGGCGGTGGCGGGGCTGGGGATGCGCCCGAGATAGCAGGGGCGGCAGCCAACATCGCGCACCGCGCGCGCGCATGCGATCATGATCCTGGGCGTGCTGGATCGCAGATCCCCGGCGATCCCGACCTCGGCACCCGGCTCGATCATGTCGGCCTTCTGCAAATAGCCGAGGAAGGCCGTCGTGTACGCATGGCACACTTGGTCAGTCATGGCCTCGACCAACCCCCGGGCGCCACTGGTGCCGAACTGGACCCCGCTCCGCTTCATCAAGTCGCCGATCTGCATCGCCTCTCCTCGTATCAAGCCTCCAATCCGTAAGCGGCCCTCGTCGTTCGCGGGATGGCGCCGCGACCGTCACGGGTGGGTTCGGACTCCATTTCACCGATCGCGTCGGCCGCGGATGCCGACGCCGCTCGGAAGGCGCGCTGATGATGAACCGGATGGCCACGAATCAGCATCTCCCTGGTGAGCCGGGATCGGTTACGCTGGCGGAAGCGAAGCGCTAGTATAGGGCACCTGCGCCAACGGGCCGAGATGGCGGCTGTCGTTTTGCGATATCCTCAGGTGGCCCAGGCGGCCTGACCGGTATAGGATACGGGGTGTGGTTTCAAACACACCTTCCCCCGGGTCGATCTCCATCGAGCGGGCGGCGAGGGATGCGCCGAGCTTTTCCCGACGATTTCACCAATATTGAGGAGCACCATCCATGCCCGACAAGTCTCGCATGATTCCTCTCGCCTCGGCGGCAACACTCGCACTCGTGATTGGCCAGGGCGCCCTCGCCAGCCCGGCTCCGGAGACGTCCGGCGCGGCCTCAGCGCCGGCGGCGCCGGCCCAGACCGCTGCCGCGATGGCTGAGCGGGAGAAGCGCTATGAGGAGCTGCGCGCGAACGCCGCCGCGATTGGACTGAAGCTTCCGGATACGCCGCCTTGGAAGACCGCCGAGCCGGCGATGCCCGAGCCGCCCGCAATGGCCGGACCGCCTTCGATGGCCGGACCGCCTTCGATGGCTGGACCGCGCGGCATGTCGCCCGAGGACTTCGCGGCGATGCGTCAGAAACGCCAGGAGATGTTCGAGAAGATGCGCTCCATGACCCCGGAGGAGCGCCGCGCAATGCGCGACGCATACTGGGAGAAGATGCGGGCCGATGCCGCCGAGCGCGGGATCGAGATGCCCGAGACGCCGCCTTGGGCCGAGGCCGAGCAGCGCCGCAAGGAGATGGAGGAGCAGTTTGAGAAGTACCGCAAGACCATCGAGCAGATGAGCGAGGAGGAGATCGAAGCGGCCCGCGCCATGTTTGGCGGCGTACCGCCCATGCAGGCACCACCAGGTATGCCGCCGCGTGCATACGGGTACGGCCCGCAGGGAGGCTATCCCGGCATGGGGGCTCCCTCTGGCGAGCCTGGCGCGATGGGACAGGCACCCATGATGCCGCCGTACGGGGCGCCGGCGCCTGAGCAAGGGCCGCCGCAACCTCAGGGCCCCGCCGACTGAGTCCGAGCCAACCGGTCGGCTCGCGCTCGCACCCGGTGCATTCGCGCCGGGCGCGGCCCGCTGTATCGGGCCGTCCGGATCCGGCACCAATGGCCTGGGTCTGTCGAATCGGTCGGCTCGCCATTGGCGGCGAACCGGTCGGATCGACGTCATGCGGATCGGGCGGGTTCCGGCGAGGTCCCCGACACGGCCCCGAGGTCCACCTCCAGCCAGCGGTCGAGCAGCCCCTGCACGGCAGCAACCCCCTGCCGCTGAGGCGCGGAGAAGCACAGGACGTGAATCCGGCCGCTCAGGTTGGCCACCGCCCGCTCCACCGCGAGCTGAGTCGCACGAGCCGCTCCTTTCTTGAGCTTGTCAGCCTTGGTCAGCAGTAACAGGACCGGCAACCCACCGCGCAGGCCCCAATCCAACATCCGGCGATCCAGGTCGCCCAACGGGCGTCGGATGTCCATGACGATGACGAGGCCGGCCAGCGAGCGGCGCTGCTCCAGATAGGCGGCCATCTCGCGCTGCCACTGCCGCTTGACGGCCTCAGGGACCTTGGCGTACCCATATCCGGGCAGATCGACCAGACGCCGGGCGTCGTCCAGTGAAAAGAAGACGAGCTGCTGAGTGCGGCCGGGCGTCTTGCTGGTCCTGGCCAGCGCCCTCTGGTGACATACCGCATTGATGGCATTGGATTTACCGGCATTGGAACGTCCGGCAAAGGCCACCTCACGCCCGCTGTCGGAGGGTGCTTGATCGATGCGCGCCGCAGCGGTCAGAAAGCGCGCGCCTTGATACAGCGGCCTCATCGGGCTGGGATGCGAGCCGAGCTAGCTCCAACACTTGGAGCTGCAGAAATGGAGGTG
Organism: Thiocapsa sp.; assembly: GCF_022340925.1. GTDB lineage: Bacteria > Pseudomonadota > Gammaproteobacteria > Chromatiales > Chromatiaceae > Thiocapsa. The sequence continues at coordinate 4,089 of NZ_JAJDNA010000004.1, read as the reverse complement.
GTCCCAGAGCCGTGTCGCCCAGGACGGGCTCCGGTGTCTCGGCAGGACACCCGCGGCCAGGAAGAACCGACTGTAGTCCTGATCACTCTGCAGGATATGGTCGAGCAGCCAATGCCTGAGGTGACGCATCAGGCCTGCATCGACCGACGCATCACCCGCGTCGAGCCGTCGCTGCAGATCCAGCATGCTTCGGATCAATCCCTCATGCTGGGACTTATGGTGCTCGTAGTCCGGGTAGCCGAGGATGCGCATGAGGCTCTCTTCAACCGCGAAGTGGATCTTCGTGTATTCGGCGAGCCTGTTGAGGGTCACGAGCTGCCGGTCCCGCGGCAGGTCTTGGGCGAGGGCAGCCTGCATCTCGTTGATCAGGTCGATCAGCGCCTGATGCTGGGCGTCGATCTCATCGATGCCGACGCTGAGCGCCGTCGACCACTCCACGCAGCTGTCCATCATGCCCTCCGCCGTCATCTGAGCTCTCCCGCCCCGACACCACGAGTCAGCCGAACCGAATGCGGCTTCAGCGCTCGTCTTCGAGATCGATCCGCCTACGCCAATGCCCGGATCGCCCCCCCTCTTTCTCGAGGAGGCGGACCCCCTGAATGGTCATCTCACGGTCCACGGCCTTGCACATGTCATAGACCGTCAAGAGGCTGACCTGAACCGCGCAGAGCGCCTCCATCTCGACCCCCGTGGGGCTCCGCGTCTCCACGGTCGCGCGACAATAGACGGCCGCGGGCTCGGCCCGGGGCTCGAGGTCGATGGCCACGCTGGTCAGACTGAGCGGATGGCAGAGCGGCACGAGATCACTTGTGCGTTTCGCCCCCATGATCCCGGCGATCCGCGCCACCCCGAGCACGTCGCCTTTGCAGTGCGCGCCGCCGGCGATCAACGCCAGGGTCGCGGACTGCATGCGAATGAGACCCTCGGCGACCGCGCGACGTGGGGTCACGGTCTTGTGGCCCACGTCCACCATGTGGGCCGACCCGTTCCGGTCGAAGTGTGTGAGGGCCATCGGCGTTCGGAGCATCGGGATGCGAGCAAAGGGTGGGGGTTCCGACCCGCCGGCACCCGAAGCCGTGCGACGAGGCCTGACGGGCCGGGGTGACCAACGGCATCAGACAGGCTCCTAGAACGCGGGTTTCTCCGGCGCCTCTTCGAACATCCGCACGCTGTCCATGATCTCCTGACGGGCCTCTTCGCGGCCGCCCCAGCCCTCGACACGCACCCACTTGCCCTCGTCCAAGTCCTTGTAGTGCTCGAAAAAATGCGCGATCTGATCAAGGAGATGCGTGGGCATATCGCGGAAGCTCTCGACGGAGCGATAGCCCTTGAACAGCTTATCGATCGGAAGGGCAAGGATCTTGGCATCATCGCCGGACTCATCGGTCATCTTCAGGACGCCGATCGGACGGCATTTGATGACCGATCCCGAGATCAGGGGGTAGGGCGTGATCACCACGACGTCGACCGGGTCGCCGTCGGACGACAGGGTGTTGGGCACATAGCCGTAGTTGCATGGATAGTGCATAGCGGTGGACATGAAACGGTCCACGAACATGGCGCCGGTCGTCTTGTCCATCTCGTACTTGACCGGCTCCGCGTGCGACGGGATCTCAATGATCACGTTGATCTCGTTCGGTATATTGTCGCCTCGAGGGACGCGCTTCGGGTCCATGGATCAACCTTTGTGGCTCGGGCCTGATCGCCGAGACAGCCTCGGAGCGGCGGCGTTCGGCGGGCCTCAGTGGGTTGCACGATTGTAGCCTATCGCACGGAGAGAAATCCTAACGCGCGACGCCCGAAAAGTCGCTTCCGGGGCTTAGGCCGAACGCCTGCTCGAGGTCGAGATCCCGAATCAAACCGTCGACTGCGGCCTGACCGTGCTCCCGCTGGAGCTCGGCCAGGATCAGACGCACGGCATTGCGGTGATAGCCGCCCCCGAACTGGAGCTGGGCCCGGATCAACTCGCGGGCGCGCTCCAGCATCATGTCAGATCTCGAAGGCCCCGAGCTTCTTCTCGACCGAGACGTTCTTCAGCGTCACGTACTTCGGCAGACCCTTGTCGAAGGGCGGGTAGTCCTCGCCTTGGATCAAGGGGATCAGGTAATCCTTACAGACCCGCGTGATGCCGAAACCGTCATCTGAGATGAACTCGCGCGGCATGAATTTCTCCACGTTTGCGACCTCGGAGAGAGGCGCTTCCCCGACCTCCCAGCGATAGGGATCCTGGCTGACCCGCTTGATGGTCGGCATGATGGCGTTGTGTCCCGCAAGGGCGAGCTCCACGGCGGACCGCCCCATCGCGTAGGCCTGCTCCACATCCGTCTTGGATGCCAGATGACGGGCCGCGCGCTGGAGATAGTCCGCGACCGCCCAATGGAACTTGTACCCCGTCGCCTCCTTGATCATGTTCGCGACGACGGGCGCGGCACCTCCCAACTGGGCATGACCGAACGCGTCGCGCGTCCCCTGCTCGGCGAGGAAACGGCCGTCCGGGTACTTGGCGCCCTCTGAGACCACGACGGTGCAGTAATCGTACTGCTCCACCTTCTGCCTGACCGCCGCGAGGAACCGGTCCTGGTCGAACTCGATCTCCGGAAAGAGGATCAGAACGGGGATATCCTGGTCCTCGACCAGGCCACCGGCGGCGGCGATCCAGCCGGCATGCCGTCCCATGACCTCCAGCACGAAGATCTTGGTCGAGGTCTTGGCCATGGAGCGGACATCGAACGACGCCTCGAGGGTCGAGGTTGCGATGTACTTGGCGACGGAGCCGAATCCGGGACAGTTGTCCGTGATGGGCAAATCGTTGTCCACCGTCTTGGGCACATGGACGGCCTGGACCGGGTAGCCCATGGTCTCGGAGAGTTGGGAGACCTTGTAACAGGTGTCGGCTGAGTCGCCGCCGCCGTTATAGAAGAAGTAACCGATGTCGTGCGCCTTGAAGACCTCGATCAGGCGCTCGTATTCGCGTTTGTTTGCCTCCAGGCTCTTGAGTTTGTACCTGCAGGACCCGAACGCGCCGGACGGCGTGTAACGCAGGGCTGCGATGGCCTCATCCGATTCGCGACTGGTGTCGATCAGGTCCTCGGTCAGCGCCCCGATGATGCCGTTGCGCCCGGCATAGACCTTGCCGATCCGCACCGAGTTAAGACGCGCGGCCTCGATCACGCCGCATGCCGAGGCATTGATCACCGCGGTCACGCCGCCGGATTGGGCATAGAAGGCGTTCTTGGCTGTCATGGCTGTCCCCTTGTCTCTGTTTCAGTGATTGCTCGACGCTCTCGTGGGGCGGGTCGGCAGGCAGTCAACGCCTGCGCGCAGGCAGATCGCCGCGTTCCTCGGCCGTCTAGTCGGCCTGGGCTTGGAGCAGAGCGACGGCACACTCCGCCAAATCGTCATATTCGCTGACGCCGGTCCCCATCTGCTTGTCAGGTTTGTAGAAAAACTGACACCGGTAGGCGCGTTCGCCGGTCTTGAAGATCACGAAATGACAGCCGTCATCGGCCTGCCATACCACCACCGGGCAGAGCTCTACTCGCAGTCGGAGGCATGCAGACGGATCTCGGCATCGGCGAGCTGCAGCTCCAGGTCACGACCATAGCGCTCGCGCAAGGTCGTGCGCAGGACCCATTGCTCAGTGTCTGTGATATCCGGAATGGTTGCCAAATCGAAAATACCTCGGCAGGGATAAAAACGGCCGCTGGCCCCGGTAAGATAAGGGATCGCTGACGAAAAAGCATTTCGAGCGCGGGAGGCGGACTGGAGATGCTGATTGATGGCGAATCCTAGCGGGGCATCCGGCGCCGGACGGAAAACGCTGAATACTCGCCGTTTCCCTAAAGCGGCCTCGCCAGCGGAGGCAAGTCATTGCCCATACCCAACGCACGCTTCATGAAGAGGCGCTTGACCGGCCCGATCCGGTCGGTCAGGGTCAGTCCCACGCTTCGCAGCGCGGCGACCGGCGCCGCCTCATTGCTGAACGTCCTCTTGATCAGGTCCATGGCGGCGAGCATGGCGAGGTTGTCTCCCCGACGCGCCCGCTCGTAGTGCCTCAGCGCCCAGAGGCCGGCGATGTCCCGTCCACGA
>NZ_JAJDNA010000126.1 GCF_022340925.1 Thiocapsa sp. | reverse complement strand
TTGCGCTCGCGCTGCATCCGGGCCACGGGGGAGCGGCGTGTCCGGGCTGCGGGGCCGGGGCGGTCGCGTCAATCGCCATCATCGTCCTCGTCGTCATCACCGTCGAGGCCGCCCTCCTCGATCAGGGCGGTCATCTTGCGGTACAGACGCTCGATCAGCTCCTAGGAGCCTGTCTGTCTTGAGACTGATCTACTGCGCCGGCGGGACAGCGGTCCATATCCGACCGATTTCTCGTTACGTAGACCCACTATGCGCCTCGAAAACGGTCGAATCTGTCCTCGCTCTCCCACTCGGCTCGCGACGATCGCTCAAGTCAGACAGGCTCCTAGAGCTCGATCATCCAGACGCTCCTGGTGTTCTCCGCCTCGGCCGCGATCTCGGTGACCATCTCCATCACGGCCAGGCGTTCTTCGATGTCGAGCTTGCTCATGGGGACCTCTCATCAGGCATGGTAGGGCCGGCGGCGTGCCGGCCGGTTGGGGTGATCCGGGAAAGGCACCGGTGATCGGCGGGGGGCCGCAAAGGGCGCGATCGGAGCGGCACCCATCTGGGCTCGAGTCCGGGGCATGGGCCGGCACACGGGGTGGCGGAGGGGCAGCACACAGTAAACACGCGGAGTCTTACCGTAGCGTTAAGGCGAGGAGGTGGCGCCACGACGCTGGTGCAGGGGGGCCATGCGCGTCTTAGCAGGGAGTCCGGCTGGGTTGCGGCCCGGACGCCTCGATCGGGGTGCGCGGCGGACTTCTATGCTGACAGAGGGGGGGCGCCTCGGATTGCAAACGTCCCGAATTCTCCGGATACTCGCGCGGTTATTCGAGCAATGGCGCGGATGCAAGGGTCCCTGCCGGCGACCGGGCAAGGACCAAGGCCGAACGGCCGCGCCGCGCGATCACCACCCCGCCTCAGGGACGCGACGGAGGACTGACCAGGCCCCACAGCTCAAGAGGACCCGTCCCATGAGTGACACGCAGCCCATCCGACGCTACGGCATCGTCGCCCAGCTCTTTCACTGGGTGGTTGCCGCCCTGCTCTTCGCCATGCTCGGAACCAATCTCCTGCGCGAGATGGCCGAGAAGGAGTCCGCGGCGCGCACCGAGTGGATGAATCTCCATATGTCGCTCGGAATCCTGCTGTTCGGGATCGTGATCCTGCGTCTGATCTGGACCAAGCGGACGCCCCAGCCCGAGCCGCTTCCCGGTCGCTGGATCACCCGCGTGCTCGCCAAGGCAACCCATGTGCTGCTCAACCTCGCCACCCTGCTGGTGCCCATCGGCGGCTATCTGCGCATCGCCTCCAAGGATCTCCCGGCCGACTTCTTCGGTACGCCGATCCCGTCGATCGTGGGCGACCTGCCCTGGCTCCACAAGATCGCGTCGGTCGGACACGGTCCCTATATGGAGGTTTTCTTCTACGCCTTGATCGGCCTGCATGTCCTCGCGGCGATCTGGCATCAGTACATCCTCAAGGACGGCGCCATCGACCGCATCGTGCCTTGGGGCAAGCCCCCCGCGCTCGGCGGATCGGCTTAAGCGCTGAAGAATTCAGCGCTTCCCGTTCGGGGCTGGATGCCCCGCGATTTTCCGCCGCCCAAGCGGCCGCAAGAGAAGGAAAGCGGAAACCGCGTTTTCGCGTTCCGTGGTGGTGGTGCGCTTGGTCGCTCCCGGGTCTGGTGGGGTCTCCATGGTTGTGGGGGCTTGGCTTCTCGCCGAGGCGGAAGCGGATGCCGGCAGCGCGCCTCTGAAGCGCATACTGGCGGGAGGGCGCTGGCCGCTACGTTCTGCTAGGCGGCGAAACCATCCTGTTTTCATGGCCGGGACGGGGCCTAATCGGTGTTTCGGACGGGAGAACTGTCTTGCCCAGACTCAGAGCCTTGGCCATCCTGGCCGCATACAACGAGCAAAGATTCATCCGGGCGTGTCTTGAGAATCTGATTCGCCAAGGGTTCGATGTCTATCTGATCGATAACGAATCGACCGATCACACAGGGGATATCGCTCAGGACTATGTCGGTCGCGGGGTGATCGGGATCGAATCCTTGGCGCGCAACGGCGTCTACCGTTGGGAGACGATCCTCCGCCGCAAGGTCGAGATCGCCCAAGCATCCGACCATGACTGGTGCATGCACGTCGATGCCGACGAGATTCGCCTGCCACCCCCGCCCTTCCGAACGCTCCGCGAAGCCATCGGGCACATTGATTCGGCGGGCTACAACGCAGCCAACTTCATTGAGCTCTGCTTCGTGCCGACACGGGAAGAGCCGGCTCACGACCATCCGGGCTTTCAGGAGACCATGCGCTGGTATTACCCCTTTCGTCCGGCTCCACACCATCGTCTGACCCTTTGGAAACGCCAGGACGCTGCACCGGACCTGGCGACGTCCGGCGGCCATCGAATCATGTTCCCGCAGATGCGCATCTGTCCGACGGATTTCCCAATGCGTCATTACCTCTTTCTCAGCGTTGAGCACGCCAAAGCGAAATGGGTGGATCGGTCCTACGCGCCGGAAGAGCTAGAACGCGGTTGGCACCGCGCGCGAGCGGGGCTTCGTGCGTCGGATATCAGACTTCAGCGCTGTGAAGACCTGAGGCACTATCGCTCGGACCGCGAGTTGGACTGCTCGAACCCGCTGCAATCGCATCCCGTTTTCGCCCGTCCCGCGCCTCGCGGTCAGCGAACCTGACCACAGGCGATTCCTGATCCGAGGCCGATTTTTGATCGGCGGCACATGCTTGCCGGCATTGCGCCACGCAGTGGCGGGTAAAGGCAGGGACCAGGCCAGACAATGACAGCCATCGCGGCCCGAACCCTTCAGGGTGGGTCGGCTGCTGACGCCGCTGGAACCGCTGATCAATTCGGTGCTTCCGCCGGCACACGGAGGCACAGTGATTCCCAGTCGTCTCGCCGACTGAAGCCGAAGGGCGGCGAAGCCGCCCGTTGCTGTTGTGTACTGATTTATGGCCAGGATGGCCGGTCGATCAGCGTGCTAGGCGCCGCGGCGGCTCCGATTGACAAGCAGCGTCGTCATCGGGGCGACGACAGTCTGATCGAACCCGTCGGTAGCAGCCGCGACTGCTCGCGAGCAGCCGGGTCTCAGTCGGTCGTGGAGCTCGATGAAGATGGCGCCGACTTCATCGATCCAGCCAATCGAATGCTCGAACAGCTCTTTCTCTGCGCCCTCGATGTCGACCTTCAGCAGGTCGATACGCTCGAGACCGAACCGCGCCTTCAATGTCTCGATACAAATCGCGGCAACGGCCCGTGAGGGTCGAGGGCCCTTGGTTTCAGGACCGAGGGCGTGGACGGACGAGGCCCAGTGCCCCTCCGGCCGGGTGCGAAGCATGAGCTGGCTGTCCTCGAACCACAGCGCAGCGTGGATGGGACGAATTCGATCGTAGGATGCCACGTTCCTTTTCAGGAGCCGAAAGTTGGCTGGATCGGGCTCGACGGCGAAGATCTGGGCGCTTGGATATTTGTTCGCCAGATAGATCGTGGACAAGCCAGTGTAGGCGCCCGCATCGAGGATGACTCGTGGCTCGAAAGGGAGGGGGGCACCGTAGTCCTCCTGCAAAAAGACGCTGAACCACACCAGGGGATCGGTCGTGTTGAGGCGAAGAAGATGCTTCCGTCCGCGATACTCCAGAGAGACCCGACTGCGATCGCCCCATCGCTCGCGCCATAGCAGGCGACGCGCTCGGGCCGGACCGAACACGGCGATGATCTTCTCGAGCTGCCGTGGGGTTCGCTGGGTCGATCCGCGCATCTATACCGCCAGTCCCGGTCAGGATCGGCGCCGTGTATACGGCTCCAAGGGTCAAGGGCTGTCGAACGAAAAACGCCGCGACCGGTAGGTCGCGGCGATGGGCCTCCCAACTCTCAGGCTTGCAGCGCGGTTCTGCACGCTTCGATTGAAACGGCCCTCCGCTCGTTGAAGTCCCTTTGCAGGCCGATTGTCATTGATTGTCAAAGCAGATTTGAAAGACATCGGAGGCGTCTTGACCGTCCGAATCCGAGCTCAGAAACTGAGGGGAGCCCATCTCCTGCCAGAAGACGCCTGCGGTTGTGGTCGGGGGGGTCCCGCAGTTCGAGACGCAGCGCCTATGACTGTTCACCCCGTTAATAAAGGGGCCTTTCTGGGCACCCGCGGGATCGGTCCACCATGAATCGTCGGTGTCCGCGTACTCAGCGGAGGGATGTCTCCAGCTGAGAAACCAACCACCGCCGCTGGATCCGCCCGTCAGGTCGCTGCCGATGTATTTCGACGTTTGCCCGCCCGGAGTCATGTCGACCTCGTACCATTCGACGGAGGCGACCTGCTGGATCGTGCGGCCGTCGAACGGCGTGCCCTGCGGATAGCCGAATTGAACGACCGTCTGATCCGTGGGCCAGTTGTATGCGTAGCCGGCCCACCCCGTTCGATCTCCGATCGGACCGTTGAAGGTGTCGCCGGCCGAGTTGGTGATGAGACAGGCATAGTCGTAGTCGGTGTCGCTCGAGGCGAAGAACGCCAAGGGAATCGCCCCGTCGCGGACGCCCCAGCAGCCGGTCCCCGCCATCGGGCCGCTCTGATTGTAGCCTGGACAGAAGCGGATATTGGTGGCAAAGGCACCCTTGCCGTCGCTCACGCAATGCCCGGCCGTCGCGATGACGTTGCGCCCGATCACGCTGGCGGAGCAGACGAAGTTGGAGCTGCCAAGCGAAAAGAAGAGCTTCCCATGGATCGACCTCGGCCAGGTCTGGTATTTACCCTGCATGGTCCAGCGCTGAAAAGGGCCGTACGGGCCGTCTTTTGGATTCGTCGGCGCCGCGCCGTAGGTCAAAAACGAGAACCCGTCGTCATTGAGATTGAGGTTGAGCTCACCCCCCCCACCCGGCAACGGCGGGACGTCGTCGTGCACGGGCGGACTGCCCGGCACGAGGATCGGCGGCCCAATCGGCCGCTCGGCCTCCTGCGTCGCCTCGCTCGCCTGCTCACCGGTGGCCTCT
>NZ_JAJDNA010000125.1 GCF_022340925.1 Thiocapsa sp. | reverse complement strand
GGCGCTGAAGCCACCGCCGAGGCCCAGCGAAACGATGGCCAAACCGTCCCGTTGGAACCGTCAGGCCAAGCCGCTGACTGCCTGAGTGACAGAGGTCTGGGTATGTCTGCCCGGATGACAAACAGCGTCAGGATTCAAGTGCACGTGCACCTCCCCCCACACGTCCGGTGGCCGGCGCCAGGTGGACGTGGGAAAGCCCACGCGCCTGCCGACTTGCAAAACGGGCAAACGCGGGTAGAAGATGTCCACATGCTGCGCAAGCGACTGTCATAGCCTGCTGCTGCCTGCCACAGAACCAAGTCAAGACCCAGCCGAATCCCCGCCGTGGGCCTCCAGTACGACAACCACTCACTCAGCGATCGCCGCTCCGGCAAGGAGCGCCGGGTCCGCCATTCGCTGCACAGACAGCTCTTGGGGACCGGTCAGCGGACCGGCGTGCGGCGATCCGCTGACCGGCGCCAACTCCATCCGCTCGACCGATACGACACCTCCCTGTTTGGCCTCTTGATGCTCATCCTGGTCCTTAGCCTCGCCGATGCGTTTCTGACCCTGGAGCTGCTCAGGCGTGGTGCGGTGGAGGTCAACCCGGTCATGGCCTACTACCTCAGGTTGGGTCCCCAGGCCTTCGTCACCGTCAAGTACCTGCTGACCGCCCTGCCCCTCATCCTGCTCCTGTTCCTGAAGGACAGGTTTGCGGACCGCCCCGGTTTCCGGCATCTGCTGCCGTGTACCGTCGCCGCCAGCTTCGGGACCGTCGTCCTCTGGGAGCTGTACCTTCTCTTGCAATTCTCGGCGTAGCGCTCACCCGCAACGTCCTAGGAGCCCGTCGGACTGAGGGGGATCGAAGCGAGGGAGTGGGAGAGCGAGGCCATCGCGTTCCGGTTTTGGGGCGCATAGTGGGGCTATGTCACGAACAAGCGGCGCAACATGGACCCTTGTCCCGCTTCCGTAGCCGATTCAAAGGCGGAAGGATGGCGACCCTAGCACCGCGAGGGACGCGGCGAAACGGCCGCCGTCCGACGACGCCAATGGAAGCGCGCAAGACGCGCGAAACGCCCGGAGCCGCCGGTTACCTCCTGGGTGCGGGCAGGCACCGTGCATCGGCCGGCTCGATCGGTCTGCCGATGAAGACTCTGCCCGGGGTATGCTTGCAGGCCAACGGACAGCCGAGCTTCATCATGAAGGTGTCACGCCTATTTCTCTGCCTTCTCCTGTTGGTTGCCGTGAACGCGTTCGCCGCGGAGTGGAAGCCGGCGGGGGACCTGGACCGCCAGGATGTCACTACCGACCTCTTCTACGTCAAGCGCACCGCGGTCCGTCCATCAGATGGGAGGGAAATCACCGCCCATCTTGGCTTTTTCACTTCGCGAGCGTTTCGCCTGGAGGTCGTCGATCTGGGTGACGGTGCCGAGGCAGCCCATCCGACCTTCGAGGATGCCTTCCGTGCCGAGGGGTGCGTCGCCGGGGTGAATGGCGGCTTCTTTCACCCGGACTGGCGGCCGGCCGGGCTGGTGATCTCCGGGGGAAGCCGGATCAACCGTTTCGAGACCGCGAAGCTCCTCAGCGGCGTCGTCTACAGCGACGGCAGGGGCATCCACCTCGTCCGCCGCGCCCAGTTCCGGGATCACCCCGGCATCAACGCCCTGCTGCAGACCGGCCCTTACCTCGTTGAAGGCGTACGGCCGGTGCGGGGCCTCTCCGCATCGAACCCCAGCCGCCGCAGCTTCCTCGCCACCGATTGGCGGGGGCATTGGGTCATCGGCGCCACCCTGACCCCCGTCACCCTCGCCGAGCTCGCCGAATGTCTGGCCGCGCCGGGCGCCCTGACCGGTTGGAGGGTGGACCGGGCCATCAACCTCGACGGCGGGTCCTCGACCGGGTTTTTCTTCGACCTGGGGCCGGACGAGACCCCGGTCACCCTGCGTCCCTGGAAGCGGGTCCGCAACCTGCTGGGGATCGCCCCGCGCTGAACCCTGTCGGACGGACGTTGACCGCGTGATCAGCCTGCATCGCACCGCCGAGGGATGTCGGGAATCGGGCATCCTCGCGAGCGGCGCTCGCGAATCCGCGCATTGGTCGATAGGCGTTTGGGTTAATCGGATCGGCGACGGACCGGCGATTGGCTATAGTCAGGACAAGGGGGCAGATCTGCCGGCCATGTGAGACGGAGGGAGCTGATGGGATACCGCCTATTCAATCGCTTTGCTTTCGGGCTCGCGGTAATCGGGGCGCCGTGGGTTTGCTTCCATGCGCCAGCCCTGGCTCTGGACGGCGACCCTCTATGGGGCGAAATCAAGGTCATTCAGGTGACCGGTCCGAAGATGTTGGAGTCCCCGCACGTTGTCAGCGACGGCAATGGCGGCGCATGGGTCATCTTTACGGTGCTCAAAACCGGGACTAGTCCAGATAGCCGGTTTCAAATGATTAATCTCAAGAGTGACGGCTCGTTTGGCAAGACATGCCCCCAAGTGACGGCGCGTTATCCACATGCAGTGCCCGATGGCGCCGGCGGGCTATTTGTGGCATGGGTTGAATATGGCACAGACAAGGTGTTTGCCGCTCGATTCGACCCGTCTTGCGGTCATATTTGGAAAAAGCCCGTCCACGTAGGCAAGTTGACAGCACCGCCCGCCGGCGCCAGTCCAACAGGAGAGCCGCGGGTCGTCCCCGATGGGGTCGGGGGCGCCTATGTTGGCTGGTACGATCGATTGGCTCATGTTTCAAACAATGGCCAGCTCAGCACAAGCCTCAACGGCATCGATCCAAGCAAGACGGGCAAGAGAATCGTCCACCTGGTCGCCGACCGCACCGTCGGGGTCATGTTTGAGCCCCTGCATCCGCCCGGCGGGTGGACGGCGCAGGAACTGCCCAACGGGAGCGTGATTCTCAAGCCCGTGCATCCGGGGCTGATGCCTTGGCGGGATGCATCGGCGCCCGTTCCTCTGTGGAAGGCTAAGTTCGTTCCTGGCGGCGTGATTGTGGGTTGGCGGGATCAGAACCAAGACTTGGCGCTCCAGCGCATCGCGGGAGGGCCGCTCTGGGGGGCGGCGGGGAAGACCATGGTCGTCAACAAGCCGGGCACACCGACGGATACCGACTGGCAACTCGTTCCGGATGGGTCGGGAGGGGCCTTCGTCGTCTGGGTCGAGCCGCCTACCGCCGCCACAAGCCTGCGTATCCTGGTCCAGCTTCTGAACGCCAGCGGGGCCGAGGTCTGGTCGAAGCCGACCGCGGTCTTTGATGCGAGCGGCCTCGGCGGCGCGTGGCCAACGAACTCCGGCCAGTTTACCGGTTCATCGCTGGTTGTTGCGCCAACGGGTACGAACCAGATGGTCGTGGCCTGGCAGGATTACCGCAGCGGTGTCCCCAGCAATCAGTCTGACATCCGAGCGCGGGGGGTCGACGGCACCGGCAAGGCATTCTGGGATGCAACGGGGGTGTTGGTCCCGTTCGACTACGACGAGACGACACCGACCGCCGAGAACAAAGAAGACCCGCCATGCATGGTCAGCGACGGTCAGGGCGGCGCCCTGTTTGCTTATAATTCCAGCGCCTTCAGCAAGGAAATCGGGTACACGCGGGTATTGGCGAGTGGCAACAAGCTCGTCGGCAAATGGTGGCTCATCTGGGATGACAAGCAGGACAGCACTGGGCAAGTACAAATAGGCCTGAACCAGCAATTGGTAGGCATGGCCTTTGACGGCAGCGGTCCGCTGCCCCGGGGTGCCATCCTGCTATGGTACGAGTTTGACGGTCAGTCTCATCACCGGCTATTCGCGGAAAAGGTGACCGTCGAGTGAGTCCCGCTTGCGCGCATGTGTGGTTCTCTGCGTAGGCCGATCTGCGGGGCCGGCGGGCTTTCGTCGTGGGCTGCGTTCTCGAGTTGGGTGCGGGCAGCGGTCCCCGACGTCCGGTCGAGCACGCGGCGGCCGAGTTGGAGCTGGGAAGCGGGCGCCGCTAAGCGGCGGCAGGTACGACCTGCGCGCGCAGTGCTTTGGCCGACGGGGCGCGCCAGCCCACCGCGACTTCCGTGTGTGGAGCTTGCAGCGTCGGGTCTTGCGCTGTGAGATCCGATGGCGCGGGACGAGGCTTTAGGTGCGCCGTGCCGACGGCGGGGTGCTTCGCCGTTCCAGGCTCATGTCGGTCAGGTCGAGCAGGTCGCCCGGCGCCGGAATCAGTGCATCGATGCCCAGCGTCTCGCGCGCCTGATTCTGAAGGCCCAGCTTGGCGTCGGTCTCGCCGTGGACCAGGCAAACCACCGGGTGGCTGCGGAACCCCTTGAGCCAGCGCAGCAGGTCGGACTGGTCGGCGTGCGCAGACAGACCGCCGACGGTGTGGATCTGGGCCTGGACCCGATAGTCCTCGCCGTGGATGCGGACGCTCTCCTCGCCGTTCACCAGCCGCCGGCCGAGTGTCCCGTTGGCCTGGAACCCGACGATGAGCACGTGGCAGCCGCGCCGCCCGAGGTTCTGTTTCAGGTGATGGACGATCCGCCCGCCGGTGCACATGCCGCTGCCGGCGATGATGATGGCGCCGCTGTGCAAGCGGTTGATGGCCTGCGATTCCTCGACGCTGCGGGTGAGCCGCAGGTTCTGAAGCTGCGGCATCTCGTGCATGCGGCGTCTCAGCCTGGTGGCCTCCTCGTCATAGAGCTGGGGATAGTCCCAGTAGATGCGGGTGGCCTCGATGGCCATGGGGCTGTCCAGGAAGATCTGCCAGCGGTCCAGGCCCCAGGCGTCGTAATGGCGGCCGAAGAGATACAGGATCTCCTGGCTGCGACCGATCGAGAAGGCGGGGATCAGGACGTTTCCCCGGTCGTGGCGGGCGGCGGCGATGATCTCGCCGATCTCGCGGATGGTGGCATCGCGGCTGCGGTGCTGCCGATCGCCGTAGGTGCTCTCCATCAGCACGCAGTCGGCCGCCTCGATCGTCGTCGGGTCGTTGAGGATGGGCGTGTCGTACTGGCCGATGTCGCCTGAGTAGACCAACCTGCGGGTCATGCCGTCTTGAGTGAGGTCGAGCTCCACCAGGGCCGATCCCAGGATGTGCCCGGCGTCCAGCAGCCGCACCCGGATCCCCGGCAGGATCTCGGTCGACTTGCGGTAGGGCAGCCCCACCAGCCGCTCGAAGGCGGCGGCGGCATCCCGGCGCGTATAGAGGGGCAGCACGTCCCGGCCGCCAGAGCGGCGGTTTTGATACGCGGCGTCGCGCTCCTCCAGTCCCGCGGCATCCTGCCACAGGACGTCGCAGAGGTCGCGGGTTGCGTTCTGGGTGTAGATGGGTCCGCGAAAGCCTTCACGCAGCAAGAGCGGCAGGCGTCCCGAGTGGTCCAGGTGCGCGTGGCTCAGGACGACGGCGTCGATGGCGGCCGGGTCGAACGGGAAGGGCTCGCGGTTGCGCGCCTCCTCCTCCCGGCTGCCCTGGATCAGTCCGCAGTCGAGCAGCACCCGATGCCCCCCGACCCTCAAGATGTGGCAGGAGCCGGTGACACCACTGGCCGCGCCGTAGAACTCGATCTCCATCCTGCTGCTCCGCTGTTGTCTGGATTCAGACCATTCTCGCCATGAATCGCGACGCTTCCCAAACGCCTGCCTTCAACCCGTGGGATGATAACCGACCGGGGCGTCGACCAACTGCCCCGGGTGCCGACAGATCGGGCCTCGACGGCTACACTGGGTCGAACGGCGAGCCGCGCCCCCCAGTCGACGCCCACTCACGGCTCGAGACCCGCCACATGAGCCAGAGCGGTTTCGGCGGGCTCAGGAGCGCGCCGGACGGCGTTTTGGCGACCCGGTTGCCTTGGAAAGAGCAGGATGACAGCAGGTCCGTCGCCAACCCGGCGATCGAGGCCGGCGTGTTCTGTGCCCGCTTGCCGGGTGAGGCGACTCAGAGCGCACGCGCTCGACGATCGTCCGCTCGCCGCCTATGATTGCTGGTGCGACGGCGTCGGCCAGGCGGTTGCCCGGCCTCGCGACTCCAGGAAGGCACTCCGGGCGGCGCCATGCGCCATGGGAGTGCTCATTCCGTCAGGGGGCAGGCGTGCGGTCCTCCCCCGGCAGGTTGCGCGGTGCTCGCCGAGGACAGCGGCGAGACGGATAAGGAACTGAGTTGTGGCGTAAGCGTGACAGTGGATCCTCGAGCGGCCTGCTCCTGAAGGCCGCACTCGATTACGGCAGGCTCGGCTGGTCGGTCATCCCCGTCGAGGCGCGGGGCAAACGTCCGCTCATCCGCTGGCAGGTGTACCAATCCCGGCGGGCCGACCCGCTCGAGATCGCCGAGTGGTTCAGGCGTTGGCCCGATGCGAACGTCGCTGTCGTTACCGGCGTCGTGTCGGGGTTGGTCGTGCTGGACCTCGACCCGCGTCACGGTGCCGCCGAGAGCCTGCAGAGGCTGCAGCGCGAGCACGGACCCATCGGTGAGACGGTCGAGGCCGTGACCGGCGGGGGTGGCCGGCACCTCTACTTCGCTCATCCTGGCGAGATCGTGCGGAATCGGGTCGGTCTCGCCCCCGGGGTCGACCTGCGCGGCGACGGCGGTTATGTGGTGGCGCCACCCTCCATGCACGCGAGCGGAGCGCCTTATCGCTGGACCTGCTCGCCAGACGTCTTCCCCCTGGCCTCGCTTCCCGCCTGGCTCGTTCGCCTCCTCTCGGGCGGGTCGCACCGCGCCCGGCCGCTGACCGAGTGGCGGGGACTCGTGCGTGAGGGGGTCGCCGAGGGTGAGCGCAACGACACCATCGCCTCGCTCGCCGGGCACCTGCTGTGGCACGACATCGACCCGGAGGTCGCGGCCGAGCTGCTGTTGGCCTGGAATGCCGCACGCTGCCGGCCGCCGCTGGACGAAGCGGAGGTCCTGCGCACGGTGGCGTCCATCACGCGTCTCCATCAAGGCGGCGACGGCGACGACAACTGATCCGCCCGCTGTGGCTCAGGCGCGATCATGAGCCGGGATATCGCGCCGTCGTCTGACTCGGGACGGTGCACGCCGCTGACCGCTCAGAGGCCATGGTGCAACGGCAGGAAGTCACGCTGGAGCTGAAGCAGCCAGGCATCGATGCGCGCCGCCTGCCGCGCCTTGAGCGCCGCGCCGAGCGCCTCGCGCTGCTCGGCGATGGCGGCGATGCGCCCGAGTCGGTGGTCGAGCCGGCCGGCGGCGGCCCTGAACTCGGCATCCGCCGCGCCTTCGGCCTCCGCCTCGAGCGGGGCGAGCCGCGCTTGGAAGGCGGTCCCGGTGAACAGGTGTCGGTCGAGCTGCCGGGCCAGCAGGGAGCCGAAGTCGCCGAGCGCTGCCGCGGCCAGGCGCAGGTATTCGGCGACCACCGTGAAGTACCAGTCGAGATAGACATCGACGCCCCGGCTCAGGGTGCGAACAGGGCGTCGAGCCCTTCGTCGATACGTGCATCGGCGGCCGACACGGCGCTGTCTCCGGCATGGGCCAACTGGCCGTCGATGGCTGTGCGGAACCGGTCGCATCCTTCGTCCCACCGAGATCGGGCTACCAGGGGATGGCCGATCCGTCACGGAAGAATCCGCCGCTCGGCCCGTCGTCGGGCAGCGTTGCGGCCCAGACGATGCCGCGCGCACCTTCTTCCACCGAACGGTCGGCGTTGGCGCCGCCCATCTCGGTGCGCACCCAGCCGGGGCAAACCGAGTTGATTTTGATTCCGGTCTGCCCGAGCTCGTCCGCGAGGATGCGGGTGATGGCGTTCAGCGCCGTCTTCGACAGCCGGTAGCCGGGGCAGCATCCGTTCATGTCGCTGAGCTGGCCCATGCCGGAGGAGACGTTCACGACGCGGCCGCCGTCTTGCATGAGCGGGATCAGGTGCTGACACAGGTGCAGCGCGCCCAGCGTGTTGGTCTCCAGGCCGCGGCGGACGGTGTCGAGATCGGCGGCAAGGATGCTGGACTCGGGCGTGCCCGGCGCCGGGTCCGGGAAGATGCCGGCGTTGTTGACCAGGACGTCGATGCGTCCAAACGTGCCCCTCAGCTCCTCGGCCAGGGCCGACACCGAGTCAGGGTCGGTGACGTCGAGCGGGTGGAAGCGGACGTCGCGTCCGCCGCGGGCCAGCTGCTCGGCTGCGGCCCGGCCTTCGTGCTCGCGGCGGGCGGTCAGGATGACGCGATAGCCGCGTTCGGCGAGCTGGCGGCAGGTCTCCAGCCCGAGACCACGATAGGCACCGGTCACGACGGCGACAGGTTGGTCGGACATTGCTGATCCTCGGTGGTCGGTTGCGGATGTCCCCATGCTGGCGCCCGATTCGCCGGGACGCAACCCCGGGTTCGGCCGCGTTCCGCTTCAGCGCGGACAGAACGATGGGCTCGGCGGTGGCGAATCGGGTTCCCGCCGCGGGATATTGTGCGGCCTGGACAAACCGGTCGCGTCAACGCCGCCAAGGGACTTTGCCAGCGCCTTTCTTCGCCCACATCTTCTATACCTTGGGGCACAACCGTCCGTGCCCGTGACGTGTCCGCTAGCCGGACCGAGACCGCAACCCCGGTGCTGTCGCTCACTGATGTCCTGGCTTCTCCTCGTGTTTCTCACACTCACCGGTCTCGCGGCCTGCTCCGAGATCGAGCGCCACCGACTCGAGTCGCGCTTCCCCCCAATCGGCGAGCTGGCGCACGTCGAGGGGCTGCGGCTGCACTACACGGACAGCGGCGAGCCGTCCGAATGGCCGGGCCCTGCAGCGGCGGTGCCGGTCGTCCTGATCCACGGGGCCAGCACCAGCCTGCTCGACTTTCACGCCAGCCTGGTCGAGCCGCTGTCCGGCCGTCATCGGGTCGTCACGGTGGACCGACCGGGTCATGGCTACAGCGAGCGCCCCGACGGGACCTGGCCGGACCCGGCACAGCAGGCCAGGCTGATCCACGGACTTCTGAGCCGGCTGGATGTCCAGCGGCCGATTCTGGTGGGTCACTCGTGGGCCGGCTCGGTCGTGCTGGCCTACCTCCTGGCCTATCCGCAGGCGGCCGCCGGCGGGGTCCTGCTGGCCGGTGGGAGCCATCCCTGGGAGGGAGGCGTCCTCTGGTATAACGATCTGGCGGGAGTGCCGATCCTCGGCCCGCTGGTTGCCCGGACACTCCCCATGACCCTCGGGCGTGTGACGGTCGAGCGCGGAATCGCCTCGGTCTTCGCGCCCAACCGGGTCCCCGACGGCTACCGCGACCGCACGGGTGTCGACCTCACGCTGCGAGCGCGCACCTTTCTCGCCAACGCCGAGGACATCCGCCTGCTCAGCCCCTTCCTCGAGGCCCAGAGTCGGCACTACGGCGCCATCGAGCACCCGCTGCTCCTCATCACGGGTGACGCAGACGAGATCGTCCCCGCATGGAACCACGCCGAACGCCTCGTCACCCAGGCGCCGAACGCCGATCTGGTCTATCTCCCGGGGGTCGGCCACGCCCTGCACCACGTGCGCACCGAGGCGGTCGTCCGGCTGATCGTTCAGCTGGGCAACCGGATCGCCAGTCAGGACCGGCTTCAGGCGGTCGCCTGTCCGCAGGCGGGCTCCGACGAATGGCAGCTCGCCTGCGCGCCGCAGCCCGGGCGGACCGCGCCAGACCTGATCGATCCTCGCAAACGGCGCGAAGCAGGCCGGCCGGACCGCCTCGCGCCGTGAGACATCGAGACCTCACCTGCTACTTCACGATCTCGAAGACCCGCGTCGTGCCGCTGATTTCGTAGGACACGACGAGGAGCGCCTTGCCGGTCGGGCTGTCCTCCTCCTTGACGAACTGCATGCCCTCCGGTGAGATGTCCTCGGTCTGTTTCCATTCCAGCAGCTGGGGCGCCGCGGGGTCGGTCGCGTCGAAGACCAGGACCCCGCCGCTGCGCTCCAGACCCACAAACAGGAGGTTGCGGCCGTACGCCTTGCCGGCGGCGACGGCCTCGGGCTCGGCGCCTTTGTCGTCGCTGCGGCTGTCGGGAGGGGCGGTGGTTCCCTGCACCGGCCCGTTCACCCAGGCGTCTTCCCCGATCGTTTCCAGGATCGCTCGCGCGATCCCGTCGCCGCTGTCCCACACCCGATTTCCGGCGGCGTCCCAGATCGACACCGAGCGGGCGCCGTAGCTGGCAAGCGAGGTGTACTCCAAGCCTTCGACGTCCGCCGGATCCGTGTCGCCCGTGGGTGGTTGACCGCCGGTAAAGGTCGATGGGAAGAACCTGGAGACCTTGAGCCGGCCGAGGTTCTCGTCTTCCTGCAGTGTGTCCAGGTCATTGATGTCATCAGGAAGCGGAAAGAATGCGTCAAGCGCGACGTCTTTCACCCGCGCCTCGTCGATCAAGCAGAGAGTGCCACCGTCGTCGTTGTCCTTATTGTCAAAGTACTCCCGCCCGTCGCCCTCATTGGCGGTGGCGAGGAGGGTCTTACCCCTCTGCTTCCAGGACGTAATCGCGTCTGGCATGTACATTCCGTGGACAGGCCAGGCCCGGAGGTTGGCGGCCCCACTCCCGTCAGGACCGTCCTCATCACTCGCGTCCAGGGCGTTCTCGGCGAGGCTGTGGTCCTTGAGACCGAGCGCGACGAGGTCAACCACCTGCCCCTTCGGCACATCGACGATCGCCAGCGCGTTGTTCTCCTGGAGGGTGACATAGGCGGTCTTGCCGTCCTGGGAGACGGTGATGTACTCGGGCTCGAGATCCTGCGCCACGCTGGCGCCCGGCCAGGTGCCGACACGGACGCCCTTGGCCTGCAGGCTGGCCTCGCTGCCATTGAATGCGGCGAATCCGACCGTGGTCGCGGGGCCCGGCTGTCCGCCACGCAAACGGATGATTGAGATGCTGCCCTCGGGGTTGGTGGCGAGGCTGGGGTCGGTGACACCGTTGCCGGCTGTGTCGATGCAGCGCGGCTCGCCCTCGTTGGCCACGAGCACCCGCCGGCCCTGATGGTCGAAGGTGACCATATCGGGTAGGGCGCCGACGGTGACCACCGAAGACGGGCCTGCGGCCGGGTCCGCCGGATCGAAGAACACCGCTTTTCCGGGCAGCACGACCGGGTCGGCGGCCGCGACGGCGACCCCGAGGCCGTTCTTCACCGCGACGCTCTGGACACCGCTGCCATACGGGGACATGTCGAAGCTGCTGGAGGGACCGCCGAAGAGGGGAAAGATATCGATCCGGTTCTCGGCGCCGTTGGTCACCAGGACCAGGCCGTTCTTGTCGTCGAGAACCGCGATCTCGGCCCCGGTCTCGCCGCTGCCGCTGTCGAAGGCGGCGATGGGCTCGAGGCGGATATCCTTGCCCGGTTTCGCCGCAGCGAGCGGCAGGCCGGCCACGGTCAGGGTGATCAACAGGGCCGTGAGGTACGTCGGGACGTGCTTCATGGGGACGGTTTCTCCGTGCATTTCGGTGGGAAATGGTCCCCAACGATAACGGCCGCATCTTTCAGTTTGATGACGGCTTACCGAGATCCGCACGGCGGGAGGAGCCGGAAGGACGGGTCCGGTCAGGGGCTGGAGAGCATACCGGGAGCCGGTCGCGCCGAGGCTCTTAGAACGCGTGCGGCAGGGCGGAGCGGGCCGACCGGAGCTGGTCATACCGGCACGAGTCAGCGGCCGATAAGTCGATGGCTCCCATCAGGGGGCGCGATTGGCGTATATACCGTCGACTCGGACCCGACGGTCCCGCCGCCCCGTGCGGAGGAGTCCGAACGGGGCCTGTTTCCAGATCAGAAGTCGATCACCTTCTGCGCGTTGAGGAACAGTGGCCCGACGGTCTCGGGTGTGCCGATTTCGGCAGTTGCCCCCGTTCCGGATCCCTCGATGAGCGCGCACGGCGGATAACCACGACTCACCCAGCACAGCGGGCAGACGACCATCCGGCCGCCGACATCCAGGAATTGCCTGACGAGATCGAGCAGCAAGGTGTAATCGTCGGGTACGGAGATGTTGAAGTCAGGTGACTCGTAGCCCTCGCTGTCCTCGTCGGGGTCGAAGCAGGCTTCTGCGCCCGCTTTGGACCGGATCAGAAGGGGCTCGTTGGCCAGCTTCACGCCCGCCAGAGCTGGAAACATCGCGACGGACTGTCCGCTGCTCTCGGCGGCCATCTGCAGGTTTCTGGCAAGGGCCGTCGCGACACAGGCGGCCTCGACCGCCGCGCTGTCTATGACGGCACGGTTCCGACCTCTTGGCGCGGGCACCAACAGATCCTGCTTGAAGGTGACGACGATCGCCTCGGGCTCCCCGGGCTCGCAATCGCACGCTTGCGCAGGGGCTGAGAGAGAGGTCGAAAACGCGAGCAACAGGCTCACGAACGCGAGTCGATTGATAGCTGATGGTTTCATGGCACAGCCTCCTCACTCGTACGAAACAGACTTTATCCGACCCGGTCGGGTTGCGGCCCTGTGCGCCCGGAAATCGTTCGTTGAGTGCAATGACGACCGTTGGCGGACTCAATTGCGCCGAAGCTGCATATGGGAACACCCCTTTGCGCGAGCCGGAAAAATGGGGCTCCATCGGTGTTGCCACGCGACACGCCGGAGCTTTTGGTCCATCAGCGTCTGCAGCATGGGGCGCTCGTCGATGTGGGCTCGCCGAAAGGGCGAGCGGGAACGACGTTTTCCATCTTTAAACTGCACCGACATTAATCAGTTTATAGCGATATTCTGTTTTTTCAGCGTCGCGATGCCGGGAGCTGACCCGAATCAGAAAACGCGCGTTTCCCGCGGGCGCTGGCGATCGGGAGTTGAGGATTCTCATGGCGCTGCTTCCCGATGGGGAAGCAGCGCCGCGGCGCAGGTCCGGGGGACGCCTTGAGGATGCGCGTTTACCGGCAGCGATCCGCACGCGTTGCGAGCTCCTCCGGAGCGCGCGGAAGGCCGCGGCCACTCAGCAAACAAGGTCGGATAAGCCGGAGTGACTCCGGATCGGGTCGTCAGGCGAATGAAATCCGTTGGAAAAGGCCGCGGCGTCGCTGATCCGGGCGCGTGTCTCGGAACCGCGCTGATCGTCCCGGCTGCAGGGGCGATCCCCCCCTCACCCCTTGACGCAGATGAGCGGGGCGAGTCGGACGACCTTTTTCGCCAATCCTGCCGCCGCGGCCGCGTCGACGACGGCGTCGACATCCTTGTAGGCCCCGGGCGCCTCCTCGGCCACCCCGCGCAGCGATGGGCTGCGAATCAGGATGCCGCGTCCGGAGAGCTCATCGACGACGGCCCGGCCCTGCCAGCGACGCGTCGCCTGATGGCGGCTCATGCTGCGCCCGGCGCCATGGCAGGCGGAGGCGAAGGCCTGCTGCGAGCCCAGACCGGCGAGGATGTGCGAGCTTGTCCCCATGCTTCCGCCGATGATGACCGGCTGACCCGCCGCGCGCAGCTCGGCCGGCAATGAGGCGTGGCCGGGGCCGAAGGCGCGCGTCGCCCCCTTGCGGTGGACGAAGAGACGCCGCGGTCGACCCTCCACCCTGTGCTCCTCTTCCTTGCAGGTGTTGTGCGAGACGTCGTAGAGCAGATCGAGCCGGGCCTCGGGAAGCAACTCGGCGAAGGTCTCCCGCGCGAGATGGGTGAGGATCTGGCGGTTGGCCAGCGCGCAATTGATCCCGGCCCGAATGGCGCCGAGATAGGCGCGGCCGAGCTCTGAGTCGAGTGGTGCGCACGCCAGCTCGCGGTCCGGAAGGTGGAGGCCGTGACCAGGCGCGGCGATCACCATCGCCTTGAGATAGTCCGTGCCGATCTGATGCCCCAGCCCCCGCGAGCCGCAATGGATGCTGATCACGGCGTCGCCCAGGGCCAGCCCGAAGGCTGCGGCCATCTCCGGGTCGAAGACCTCCACCACCTCCTGAACCTCGAGATAGTGGTTGCCCGACCCCAGGGTGCCCATTTCCTCGCGTTGGCGCTCCTTGGCGTGCCGGGACACCTGCTCGGGGTCGGCGCCGGCCATCCGCCCGCCCTCCTCGATGCGGTCCAGATCCGCGGTTTGCCCATACCCCGCCTCGACGGCCCATCGCGCGCCTCCGCGCAACATGGCGTCCATCTCCCGGTTGGCGAGCCGCAGGCGTCCGTGACTGCCGACCCCCGCGGGAATGGTCTGATAGAGGCGGTCGGCGAGAGGCCTCTTGACCGCCTCGATCTGCTGTCCCGTGAGCCCGGTGAGCAGGGTGCGGACCCCGCACGAGATATCGAATCCCACCCCGCCGGCGGAGACGATGCCGCCATGATCTGGATCGAAGGCGGCCACGCCGCCGATCGGGAATCCGTAGCCCCAATGGGCGTCCGGCATGGCATAGGCCGCGCCGACGATGCCCGGCAGACTCGCCACGTTGCAAAGCTGGTCGTAGACCTTGTGGTCCATGGCGCGAACCAGTGCCTCGTCTGCGAACAGCAGGCCGGGGACGTGCATGGCACCCGTTGGCTCGATACGCCAGAGGGTAGCGGAGATCTTCTGCAGGAGGGAAAGATCCATGGTGGCAGTCCCGATCGGTTTCAGCCGTGACGCGCGAAACGTCAGCCGATGCCGCTGGGTGGGACCGGAAGGGTCCCGGGCACGCCCGGTGCGTGGCTCAGGATGGCCGCCGCTCGCGGCCAGCCGCCCCGTCAGACATCCACGACACACCGGGCATGCCATGTCGAATCGGCATCCTGGCAGACGCATAGTTCAGTATAGGTCGCGCCTTTGATCTCCACCGCCGGCTGGTGGCGGTGCAGGTCGACCGGCTCCCCCCAGCCGGTCCCGCGCAGCGCATGCCCCTCGATGGTGACCTCGAACCGGGAGAAGAGCATGTCGCGGGTGGCCATCTCGTAGACCCAGGCGTTCAGCCAGTCCACGAGCAGGAGCTCGTCGTCCGGGGCGGTGCAGGAGACCGCGATCGCGGTGTCCGGGTGGACCCGACTCGGGTCTGTAATGACGGCCGTCATGGCGAGCGCGGCCTGCTCGAACGCCTCGGCGAGGGTCGCACCATGGCCATCGACGCCGATGTCCGCCATGTGCTGGAAGTGTTGCCAGCCCGCCCTGGGTCGAGCCCCCGTCTCAGCGCTCACTCGTTCGTCCCTCCGGCTTGGCCGGGACCTGCGTGGGATGAGCTCGGAGCCTGTCGACGATTGACGGACTGCGAGGCGTGCCGCGTCGGCTTGCGGCTCGCTCGGGGCTGCCGCCGGGAACTGGCCCCGGTCGTCGGCGGTTGACGCCAGCAGGCGCGGACCGTATGATCCCGCGTCTTGTTTGGCTACGTAGCTCAGCTGGTTAGAGCATCGCACTCATAATGCGAGGGTCGGTGGTTCGAGTCCACCCGTAGCCACCATCTGGATTCAGAATGCGTGGACGATAGGCCACACCCCCGGCCAATCCGACCAGGCTCCAGGGGCGGTTCGCGGCGTGCGCTTGTCCAGTCGCCTATCGGCATCGAGTCGCTTTTCGCCTCTTCCAACCCGGCGTGATCGCCCGCACGTGCCTCGCGGGCGCGCCGCGGCCTGCGATCAGCTGGCGAAACGACGCCGCGTCCGCGGCCCGCCTGGCGAGGCGTCTCCCCGGACGCTTGCGGTGGCCAACAGACGGTCCGCTGCCGCGTCGTCCGTCTTCCGGCCGTCACTCTAAGATCACCCTCGCATTGAGCGCCTGGATCGGCCGGTTGTTGGGATGGCCGATGGTGCGCGCGAACTTGGCGAGCTGCCCGTGTGAGGCGCTGACCGGGTGCTTCATGACCAGCCAGTGCACCCCCTCGCTGCAGGGCGGCGTGGTCAAGGATCCTTCGAACCGGTAGTAGTCGCGGTTCGCGGGGAGAAGGGCCTCGGCAGAGACCTGAGTGGCCAGCTCGACCCTGTGGCTCGGCTTGGTCGGCATCGCCGCCCAGGGCATCGCCAGTGCGAGGTTCTCCGGCCCCTCCTCGAACATCACCGCGATCACGGCCAGATGACCCTCGTCATCGGCATGGACCAGGTGGGCCTCCATCGGGAATTCCTTGCCGTCGATGTGATTCTCGCTGGGGCTGTGGAAGTGAAACTGCTTCAGTCTGTATTCGCGGCCGTCCAGGCGGATGGAGCTGCCGTCCTCATAGTCGACCTGGATGGTGTGGCCGTTGTTCACCTCCGCACGTCCGCCGGGACGATAGCGGAATGCGATGGGTGGAAGGCTCGCGTCGACCCGGTTCACCAAGTCGACCGGCGTCTGCATCCGGCCGGTCTTGCAACGATTGAAATGGGGGTCGAGGTCGCCCCAGTGCTCGGGACCCTCGGTCCCCGAATACCCCCAATGCGCTCCTTCGCCCGCGGAGGCTGCTGCGGCGCCAAGCATCAGGCCGAGGGTCGCGATCGTGGTGAGCTTCATGCCATGTCTCGTCATTAGGTAGGTGAGTCTGAAGCGGGCCGGGTCGCTGCGCGCTCCGCCCGGGTTGTGCGTCGCTCGATGGATCGGCGACGCGGCACAGGATACCGATTCACGCCGGAATGTGAACCTCGAGGCGGTCGCCTGCCGCAACCAGGGTTATGCTTGTCGTCATTGCCGCGTTCAGACTCGGTCTGGGGAAGGTTACAACATGGATCTCAGCTGGCGACCTCGTCCGTTCGTTGCGCCTCAGGCGTTGAATTATCTTCGGCTGCGCCCCTACGGTGAGACCCTGGCCACCCCGGCCGTTGCGGTCTGGCTGGGGTTCGCGTGGGTCATCATTCTTCTGATGGCGAGCATCGAAGGGATCGTCTGGGGCCTGATCGGCGCCTCGATCGTCCCGCAGGACGCGGCCTGGCTTCGCCCGATTGCCGGCCTGTTCATGTTCGTGCTGATGTTCGCGATCATCTGGATCGTGGACGCCTCGCTGATCATGTCCGAGCGTCCCACGCGGACCCTGCGGGCCGAGCGCTCCGAAGAGCGCGCGGCCCGGACGCGATGGTTCTTCGGACTGCTCGTGCGGGTACTGATCGTGGGCGTTTCACTGTATGTGACGGCGCCTTTCCTTGCCAAGCTGATCCGCGCCGACGACATCGAGAGCTATCACCAGCGCCAGGTCGAGCAGTACTACGCCCAGCGGGAGGCGGCGCTCCAGGCCCAGCTCGCGGTGCGTGCGGAACAGATCGAGTCGGGTTACCGGGAGCTGACCCGCCCGCTCGAGGGCGAGATCGAGCGTCTGAACCGATCACTCGAGGCCGAGCGTCAGCGGCGTGCTCAGATCGAGTCCGAGTATGCCCCGGAGATCCGTGTGCTGCGCGCGGAGCTCGCCGCCGCGCAGGAGCGCCTCGGTGACGAGATCCATGGACGGGGGGACCGGCCCCCCGGCTATGGCCCGGAGGCCCGGAAATGGGATGCGCGTGCCAATGAGCTCATGGCCTTGCTGGCGTCCAAGCAGACGGAGATCGACGGGCGGATCGCCGCGGTTGCAGAGACGATCACGGCGCTCGAGGCGCGCCTGCGCGCGGAAACGGACGAGCTCCAGCGGATCCGTCTGGAGGAACGGGAGCGCATGGATCGGATGCGCGCCGAGGTCGTGGCTCAGCAGCCGGAGGAGCTCCCGCCGCGGCTCACCTTCGCGGCGCGCTCCAAGGCCCTGCAGGCCCTTCGGGAGAGTCCGGACGAGGCCGGTGTTCCGCATTTCGAGACGGTCGAGGGCTTTGCACAGTCGGCCTTGGCGATCCTCTTCTTTGCCCTGATTGCGCTGAAGTTGTTCGAGCCCGCTGCCGTCCGGGCCTATTTCAGCGAATCCCTCCAGATGCAGTACCGAAAGTATCTGGATGGCGGTTTGGCCGAGATACCGGGTTTCGCGTGCCCCGATGATCCGGCGCAGCGGCTGAATCAGGCCGAGTTTGCACGTCTCTGGCTGCGTTACGAGGCCGATCCAGAGGGTTTCTTTCAGGAGCAGGAGGCTCGGCTCACGGCGGCCGAGCCGATCGTCACCCGGCGGGCAGAGCAGGCCTTTGCCCAGGCCCTGTTGGACCGGCGGCGGGAGAATCTCGAGCAGGAGCTGGATCTGGCGCAGCGCCGCCGCGAGCTCGAGCTGGCGGCCTACGAGAAGGAGCAGAGCCTGCGTGCAGTCGAGTTGCGTGCCCAGCTGGCCGATGAGACGCGGGCGAAACAGGATCATCGACGCCAAGAGCTAGAGATCGAGCTACAGCGCGCACGGGAGTCCTGGGAGCTTCACAAGGCGCAAGAGGAAGAGGAGCTGCGCGAGCGACAGGAGGCCTTTGCGCAATCAAGGGAGCTCGCGGGCCAGGAGCGGCGCCTGCGCGAGAAGGAGATGGACAACCTGCGCGAGGAGCGTTGGGAGGAGCTGCGCCAGGCCGAGCTCGAGCGTCAGCGTCGTCACCGGTTGGAGCTTGCGGAGCAAGCGGCAAGGCAGCGTCGCGAGGAGCGTCAGGAGCGCCT
>NZ_JAJDNA010000124.1 GCF_022340925.1 Thiocapsa sp. | reverse complement strand
ACGTCCTTGCCAATATTGCCGGCGGCTTTGCCATGGGCCCCGCCCTGCATGAGACCACGGACGCGCAATGGGACCACATGATGGACCTGAATGCCCGTACGGTCTTCAATTGCTGTCGGGCAGTGGTCCCCGCGCTGCTTGAGACAGGCGGTGGACGAATCATCAACGTCTCTGCACGAGCTGCCAATCGGGGAAGCGGCCACATGGCCCCTTACTGCGCCTCCAAGGCCGCGGTCATCACCCTGACCGAGAGCCTCTCCGAGGAGTTGAAGCACCGTCGCATCAACGTCAACTGCATCATGCCGGGGACGATCGACACGCCTCAGAACCGCGCGGCGATGCCGGACGGGGATTTTGACTCCTGGGTCCCCCTCGATGCCCTCGCAGACGTGATCCTCTTCCTGGCCTCGGACGCCGCCCGCGGTGTCACCGGCGCTGCGGTCCCGGTCTACGGGCGGAGCTGACGCAACTCGTGTCATCGCCCAACGGCCGTTCAACAGACACCAGGCAACCGCTGCCCGGCGACCCGCAATGTCAACGACGTCCTGCCTGCGACGCGACGCGGCGTTGCCTGCTCGTGATCCTGCTT
The DNA here is from genome assembly GCF_022340925.1 of Thiocapsa sp. Taxonomy (GTDB): domain Bacteria; phylum Pseudomonadota; class Gammaproteobacteria; order Chromatiales; family Chromatiaceae; genus Thiocapsa. Next base: position 3,782 of record NZ_JAJDNA010000124.1, on the reverse strand, counting down.
ATCGGCGGCCTGAGCCTCGACAGCTCCTTCGCGGCCCCGTTGGACGAGTCCACCCGGCAGCTGTTGATCGAGGCGATAGAGGCCGCGCACGCGCTCGACCTCTATCATGCCCGCTGCCGGAGGGACAGCTCCTACCGACGGACCGAGAACCTGAACAAGCTGCTGGCCAGCCGCCTGCGCACGACCGTGATCCGGGTGCAGGATGAGCTCTTCCCCGAGCGGAGCTACCGACGGGTTCAGGAACGCCTGGAGCGCGACGTCCTGGATCTGCTGCGAGAACGCGGGGGCTGCGACGGAGTCAAGGATTCCGATCTGCCCGCTGAGATGCGGGCGCGCTACGATGAGAAGATTCGCGCCATCGAGTCACTCCCCTGAGCACACTCTCGCCCTCGGTCGGCGGATCTCGTGCGGATCCTTTCATCAGTACCGCCGCCATCGAAGCAGCTCATGGTACGGCCAGCCCCAGGGCCGCGCGTGCCGGCGCGGGCGTGTCGTTGAACTGAAGCGAGGCCAGACGGGCGTATAGACCGCCCTCGGCCATCAGCTCGTCGTGGCGCCCGCTCGCCACGATCCGACCCCGGTCAAGGACCAGGATGCGATCCGCGTTTCGGACGGTCGCCAGCCGATGTGCGATCACGATGCTGGTGCGGCCCGCCATCAGGTGCTCCAGCGCCTCCTGCACCAGACGCTCGCTCTCCGCGTCCAGTGCGCTGGTCGCCTCGTCGAGCAGCAGCAGGACGGGATTCCGCAGCACCGTGCGCGCGATCGCGATCCGCTGGCGCTCGCCGCCTGAAAGACGCACCCCCCGCTCACCCAGAAAGGTGTCGAAGCCCTGCGGCAGGCGGTCCAGGAGCTCGGCAGCGTGCGCGGCCTCGGCGGCCCGACGGACATCGGCAGCGCTGGCCGAATCGAGCCCGTAACGGATGTTCTCCCAGGCGTTGGCACCAAAGATCACGGGATCCTGCGGGACCACCGAGATGCGCCGACGCAGCTCGCCGAGGTCGAGGTCGCGAAGATCGACCCCGTCGAAGCGGACCACCCCCGCGGCCGGGTCGTAGAAGCGCAATAGGAGCTGGAAGAGGGTCGACTTGCCGGCCCCCGACGGGCCGACCAGGGCGATCCGCTCGCCGGGCTCGACACCAAAGGAGAGCGTATCGAGTGCCGCGGCGTCCGGTCGCGCCGGATAAGCGAAACGGACCCGGTCGAATTCGATCCTCCCGCGCGCCGGCATCGGCAAAGGTCGCGGCAGCGGGGGCGTCCGAATGGCCGGCTCGGCCTGCAGCAGCTCCATTAGCCGCTCACTGGCACCCGCGCCCCGCAACAATTGGCCCATGAGCTCGCTGAGCGATCCGACCGCACCGGCGACGACCACCGCGTAGAACAGAAACGCGGAGAGCTCCCCCCCCGTCAGCGTGCCGGCCAGCACCTGGCGACCGCCGACCCAGAGCACCAGGCCGATGGCCCCGAAGGTCAGGAGGGTTGAGACCGCCGCAAGCGCCGCGCTGGTCATCGAGCGGCGCCCCGCAACCTGAAATGCCGACTCCACCTGGGCAGCGTAGCGTTCGCGGTCGATCGGCTCGTGGCAGCAGGCCTGAACGGTGCGAATGGCGTGAACGACCTCGTCGACATAGGCCCCGACATCGGCGATCCGATCCTGGCTGTGACGCGAGAGACGCCGGACCCGATGGCCTAAAACCCAGGCGGGGAGGATCACGAAGGGCACGCCGAGCAAGACGAGGCCGGTCAGGGCCGGACTGGTGATCGCCAACATCAGGATGCCGCCGACCATCAACAAGCCGGTGCGCAGGACCATCGCGAGGGTCGATCCGACCACGACTTGAAGCAGTGCCGTGTCGCTCGTCAGGCGCGAGATCACCTCTCCCACGCGGGTCGTCTCGAAGAAGCCGACGTCCAGAGCCAAGACCCGCTCGAACACACGCTTGCGAATATCCGCGACCACCCGCTCCCCGATCCAATTGAGCAGATAGCTGCGCACCCCAACGGCGATGCCGGTGGCCAAGACCACTGACACGAACAGGATCAGCGCCCGATCCAGTGCGGCCGTCGAGCCTGTGGTCAGGCCGGAATCCACCAAGGCGCGAAGCACCTGCCCGAAGGCGAGCACGGAGCCGGCCGCGACCAACAGGGCGAGCATGCCGCCGAGCAGCTGCCAGCCGTAAGGCCGCGTGAACTCGAGCAGCCGCCGGAGCGCCCCCAGATTGCGGGTCGCGGGGCGATCGCTCGGGGTGATGACTTGTCCGCGCATGGGTATGGTCTCGTTTGCTCGAGCACCAAGGCTCGGTCGTGGCTTCGTCTGAGTGGCTGCGTCTGAATGGGGTCAATCGATGGGGCATCCGATTGGCAGCCGGCAAGGTCGCCGCGGGCGCCGGCCCGGCACTCGCGCGATGGGTGCGCGCTCGACCGCTCCCGCCCGGTGGGTGGCTGTCCCCCCGACGGCTAGGCCCACCAAGAGCGGTCTGCTACCCTGAATAGAGGCAAGGAATGCCTCCATCCAGGCAGGAGCCGCATGAACGCCATCGAGGGAATCCGGAGGAACGATGAGAACGGTTCAACAGCTGCTGGAGGACAAGGGCACAGAGGTCTGGTCGATCAGCCCCGACGCGAGTGTCTACGATGCGCTCGTTCTGATGGCAAATCATCAGATCGGAGCACTCCTGGTGATCGACGAGACCGGAGCGGTCGGACTGATCTCGGAGCGGGACTATGCGCGGGATGTGGTGTTGAGGGGCAAGACATCCAAGGAGACCCCGGTCGGGGACGTGATGACCAAGCGCGTGGTCTGCACCAGCCCCGATCAAACCCTCGAGGAGGCCATGGCCCTGATGACGGAGAAGCGCGTGCGCCACCTCCCGGTCGTCGCGGACGGCCAGATCCTGGGGCTGATCTCCATCGGCGACCTGATCAAATCCATCATCTCGGAGCACAAGTTCATCATTGAGCAGCTCGAGCACTATATCAGCAGCGGCTGAGACCCGCTCGGGGCTCAGCCCTAACTCGGCACTTGGAGCCGCGAAGGCGCAAAGGCCGCAGACAAAATCCGCTGCAACCGACTGATGCTTGGCACGGCTCGCGGTCACAGAGCTCAATGCAGGCATACGACAGCCTCTGCGCCTTGGCGTATCCAGTGCCGCTTGCGCTCTCATCGATCACAGCGGGGATTCACCAAGCCGTTCCAGATATGACCGACCAACCCCCGTCGGGGAAGGAAGGGGTCAACATCCGCGCGATCGAGCCCCAGGGCCGGTACGCCGTTCGCCTCCTGTTCGACGACGGCCATGACACCGGGATCGATTCCTGGGATACGCTCTATCGGCTAAGCTTGGAGTGAGAGCAGAACTGGGCAGACTGTCTCGCCCGGCTCGAGCGGATCGGGTACCGGCAGGAGAAGCCGGAGGCGGCAGAGCAGCGTCTGGGAATCCTCTACTTCACCTGGCTCGCCAGAACGATGCGCAGGGAGTCGGAAGAGCTGCGTGTGCCGGCGGGCGTGACCGGTGCGTCATCCCTGCTCACCTGGCTTGGTTCGCGCAAACGAGGTGCGGCCGTGCTGTTCGAGCCCGACCGCGTGCAGGTGACGGTCAACAGACAATACTTCGAGTGACCTTCACATGCTCGTTGGTGGATGCGCGGGAGCTTGCGTTCTCAGTGCCGACCCGCCGCCAGCCCCACCCCACGACGCTCATGCAGGATGTAAGCCTGAAGCGCGATGAGGTCTGGGTCGTCCAACGCCAATGGACCTGATTCGAGCGGGTTCATGATGCACC
>NZ_JAJDNA010000093.1 GCF_022340925.1 Thiocapsa sp. | reverse complement strand
GCCACCAGCTGGCGCAGGCCGAGCTCATGGCTCCCCCCGTCCACGTGCCAGTGATAGAACTCGCCCGGCCGATAGCGTTGAACCTGATAGCCCTCGTCCTTGAACGGCCCCTTGAAATAGGGATAGGTCTCGCGAAACTCCTTGATCGCGGCGGCAAGGGAGCGAAAAAAGATCTCGTCGACGTCCTTCCAGTCGGGTTTGTTGCTCACCACCAGATCCGTGGTGCGCTTGACGCCGGGATCCTCCGCGCGGAGCTGGCCAACGCGCCCCGCGTACTGGTGCTCGGGATGGGACTCGAACCGCTCGATCACCGCGTCGCAGAAGGAGGGAGGGAGCGCCGAGGGCCGCTCGAAGATGAAGCTCCCGGGCTTCACCTCGCGGATCGTCCGGAGGGGCGGGATGGTGCGTTCGGGTGTCGCTGTCACGGCGGCTCAGGTGGCTTGGACCGGGAGTACACCATTGTCCCGGGCCAAGGCATGCGTGGTCAAACCCGGCTAGAGCCGATTCGCTTCGACGAGGTCGCGGATCGCATCGGGCGCGTCGGCGGCGCTGGCGCGATAGATCGCCCGCATCTCTGCCGCCACCCGCGCCCAATGCGACCGGCCCGCCTCGGCGACCTGTGCGAGGGCGCCGGCGTCGCCGCGCTCCAGCCAGGTCGAGTAGGCGGCCAAAAGGGCCGGAAAGAGGTCCTTGCGCATGTTGTTCAGATTGCCGACGTAGAAATGCAGCGAGGCTGCCTCGAGCGAGGTCGCCAGTGCCGGTAAGGTCACGAGACAGTCGGCGAGATGATCTCGTACTGCCCGCGCCATCAGCTCGGCGGGGGTCCCCGCAAGCGCAAGGAGCATGGGATTCCAGTCTTCGCCCAGGCGCGGCGCCGCCGCGCACTCGCCCTGCTCATGCAGGAGCAGGGTGTTGATCTCGCGTTCGGTCATGGCATCCAGTGACGCCGCGAGCGCAGCTTCAAAGTCATAGCAGGCGAAGGCACGCCCGAGCGCGTTGTCGGGCCGGTTCCAGCGCCAGCTCTCGAGCTTCTCCCAGAGCAGACGCCGCAGCGATTCACGCCGCAAGAAGATGCTTCGGCCGAGGGTCATCGCCGGCGGCGCGGTCAGATCCCGGGCATACTCGCTGGCAACGACGAACACCGAATAGCCATCACTTGACCGCCAGCGCTCGAGCCTGCCCAGAAAGAAATGGGGTTTGGCGCGGTTGCCGAGCCCGCCGCTGTAGACCAACCCGCGCGGAGCGAGTCGGGCATTGATGGCGTCAGCGTCGAAGGGATCATACTTCAGACCGTCGATCTCGATCGGGCGCATCTCGGCCTGCTCCAGCTCTTCCCAAAGCTGCTCGCGGGCCTGCAGCCATTCCCCGACTTGCTCACGCCCCAAAGACGCACCATAAGGGAGTTGCTTTTCCCAGCGGAAGTATTCCCGCATCTTCATCAGGTAGACGCACAGTGAGTCCTCCGCACCGTAGCGCGCATCCGAGATGTGGCAGTTGTACTGCACGGTCTCGGCGAGGTCGCTGACAGCAAGACCCGGCATCTCAATACCTCGCGGCGGAAGGGCGCTTTTTCCGAGTAAACTCATCGGTTATCAACCTATCAGCTTCCCCCGGCCCTGCCAAGCCGTGGGATCGCATCGACCAGCCGAACGGGCATCAGTCCAGGAGTCGAATGTGGCATTGCGTATCAAGAGTCATTGGTGGAACGACGATCAGGAGCGATCACTGCCCGAGATCGCGAGCGCCCTCGCGTTCATCGCCTGGCGCATTGCGCTGGACAAGGCGATCAACCTGCACTGCGAGCGCTTCGTCTACGACAGCGACCGACAGCGTCTGGACGTCATCGGGGAGTATCTCGTCTTCCTGATCCAGATCGCCGACCGTCTGTCCCACGGCATGCTGAACGACGAGGATCGGCGAATCCTGATCACCCAGCTCGCGAAAAAGGTCTTCGAGCATGTTCAGGACAACAGCCAGGATCTGCTCGGCCCCGGCGACTACGGAGGACCATTCATCGCTCGACTCAACGCGCGATCGGACGAGTATGCCCCATACCAGTTCGCCGACGACGGGCCCAGCTATCCCTTCCTTCGCCACCTGGGATTCGAGATCCAGTCGTTGATGGGCGATGCGGAGGAGAACCGATGGGTCATCGACCAGGTCATGGACAAGGACGGCTGGGACGCTTACAAGCGGTTTGCCAAGGCCTTTCGGGATCTATTCGAGTGACGGGGACGCACACGGCTGCGTGTTGGGGCCGGGAGGACGGGCCGACCTCCGCCTCGACGCTGCCCGTTCCCCGGCCGGAGCCCATCCCCCGAGCCCCGCTCCCCGCACGTCTAGGCAGAGCGCTTGAGACGGCGTCTGAGACCGGCGACCAGCCGTCGGCGCTCCAGCTGGGTGACCAGGATCCCGCTCAGGATGAGACCCAGGGCGTAGACATGGGTCGCCTGCGGCTGCTCTCCGAGAAAGACCATCCCAACCCCCACTGCCCACAGGGGGATGAGATAGTTGAGCTGGGAGACGAAGGAGGGACCGGCGGACTTCACCAGTCGGAAGTACACGACCGTGGCGATGGCGGTCGAAAAGACGCCGAGCAGGATGACCGCGAGGAGATGGGGCACCTCGGGGACGGCGTGCAGCTCCAGCTCGCCGGTCATGAAGAGGGTCGGCAGCATGATCAGTGACGCCAGCGAGATCGTCGATGCGGCGCTGAAGAGGGCATCGCTGGGCGGCCGCAGTCGCGCGAGGATCGAGGAGACGGCGTAACAGAGAGCACCGCCGAGCACGGACAACATCGGCAGCAGATGCCCCTCCCCGTTGGCGAGATCCGAGAGCGCATCCGGCCCCATGAGGACCACGACACCGGCGAACCCCATGAGAAAGCCGATTGCGCGAAAGGCGGTCATGCGCTCCCCGGGAACAAGGAAATGGGCGAGCCCGAGGGTCGCCAGGGGCATGATCGCCATCAGGATCCCGGCGAGACCGCTGTCGATGAATTTCTGCCCCCAGGCGATCAGGGAGAATGGCAGGACGTTTCCGAAGACGGCGATCAGGGTATAGAAGACCCAAAGTCGCATGCCGGCGACCGGGCGGGCGGCGAGCAGCCATGCCAGCGGCACGACGAGACACGCGCCCACCAGAAGGCGGCCCGCGACCACAAGGTCCGGAGGAAGACCGCCGACCGCGACCTTCGTCAGAAGAAATGACGAACCCCACATCAGGGTGAGCGCCGCCAACATGGCCCAATCGGCCGCGCCGTGGCGCCCAGTCAGGTGTCGGTGCATGAAGGTGCCGGCCTGGCTGCGCGGCCTTGGCTTCGCCGCTCGGTCCGTGCGCGGTCGATCACCGCAGCCGGCGCCCGACGGCACGATGTCAACCGGAAGCGCTTGGAGCGCTTCCGGTTGGAGCGCCAATTCGGTTTCCGCATTGCCGATATCCTGGGCGAAGACCTTGTGCGCGACGGTGTCCTTGCTCTCGATTTCGAAGCCATGCCGACGCCGGTCAGTCCCGCTCCGAACCCTTGACCGAATCCCTGGGCATGGGCGTCGCCCGAGGTCTCGCCGGGGCGCATCCCGGGCGACCGCTCTGGCAAGCGGGGCACCAGTAGGTCGAGCGCGGCATCCGACCGAGCGTCTCACGCGCCACGGGCTCACCACATCGGAAACAGGCCAGGCCGGCGCGGCCGTAGACCCACAGCATCCCCCGCCCATCCGCCCCGGCGCGGGTCACGCGAGGGCCATCGCCGAGATTACGCTGGAGGAGCCGGCCTGCGGTTCGATAGAGAGCGGCAAAGGCATCGCTGGAGAGCTCGGAGAAGCGCGTCCGCGGATCACAGCGCTCCAGAAAGAGCACCTCGGACTTGTAGACATTGCCGATGCCGCTGGCGATCCGCTGATCGAGCAGCATGTCCGTCACCTGAATGTCCGTCCTCAG
>NZ_JAJDNA010000092.1 GCF_022340925.1 Thiocapsa sp. | reverse complement strand
CATTGCAATTGCTGCTCGTCCCGATGCGTATCTTCGGGGACACGCCAGCAGGGCGCAGCATCTATCTCTACGAGGACAACAAGCGGCTCGTCAGGCTGGTCGAGAATGCGGCCGCGTTGATCGAGGCCCAGGGATCGGACGCCTTTGCGGCCTTTGCCGTCAAGGGATCGATCTGGCTCGATGGTGAGCGCTACCTGTTCGTTTATGACGACCAGGGCACCGCGGTCTTCCACCCGATCGAGCGGGAGCTGGTCGGCCAGAATCTTGCCGGTTTCAGGGATATAGCAGGGCGGCCCGTGGTGGCCAGGATGATGGAGATCGCGCAGCGGCCGGAGCCGGATGCCAGTGGCTGGGTCTTCTACCTCTGGGAGGGGCCCTGGCATACCCGCCCGCAATGGAAGGGGTCCTACGTGCGCAAGGCCGTGGCGCCGGGTGGCAGCGTGTTCCTCGTCGGCAGCGGGCTGTACAACGTCAAGATCGAAAAGGCGTTCATTGAGACCGCCGTGGACCAGGCCGCCCGCTTGATACAGACACGGGGCACGGAGGCCGCGTTCGCCGAGCTGCGGGACATCGCCTGTCCGTATCATGTGCTGGATGCCTATATCCGAGTGACCGACGAGGACGGCAATGTCCTCGTGGATCCGCTGTTCCCGAGCCTGGAGCGGACGCGTAACGTCTCCGAAGTGGCCGATTTGGTCGGCAAGAAGGTGTTTCAGGAGACGAAGGCGGCCCTACAGCACCGCGAAAATACCTGGACCAGCTTCACCGCACCGAAGCCGGGCTCCGGCCTGCCGGAAAAGCGTCTGCTCTACACGCGCAAGGTCAGCGACGGCGAGAAGACATTCTACGTCGGCTCGGCGTACGTGCCGGCGTCACCGCTCTGGTTGAACTGAGGCTCCGCTATGGCCTCGAAGCCGCGGGATCTGATTTATGGCCTGGACGACGGGCCGCCCCTCGGCGACCTGTTGATCCTGGGTTGCCAGCACATCTTCCTGATGTCGAGCACCCTCGTGCTGCCCATCGTCCTCGTCACGGAGATCGGGGGCACCTTCGACGAGGTCCGCTCGGTCATTGCACTGACGATGATCGCCTGCGGCATCGGGACCATCGTGCAGAGCCTGCGCTGCCGCTTCATCGGCTCGGGCTTCGTCTGCCCCAATCTGTGCGGCCCCAACTTCTTCACCGCGTCGATGGAGGCGGCGTGGCTCGGGGGCCTGCCGCTGCTGCGGGGCATGACCATCGTTGCGGGCCTCGCCGAGGCGGTGTTCGCGCGCTTCGTGCACCGGCTCGCCTTTCTCTTCCCGCCCGAGATCACCGGCCTGGTCGTGTTGATGGTGGCTCAGGGGCTGGTCACCCTTGGCGTCTCCAAGTTTCTGGGAATCAACTTCGAGGGCGAGCCCATTCAGCTCGACACTGTCTCGATCGCCTCCGTCACGCTGCTGATCATGATCGGCGTCAACATCTGGGGCAAAGGCAACCTGCGCCTGTACAGCGTCTTTCTGGGCTTCTTCTTCGGCTACATCCTGTCCGTGGCCCTCGGGGTGCTGCCTTTGAGCAGACTTGCCGAAGTGCTAGGCGCGCCTTGGGTGGCACTGCCCTTCCTCGAGAACAGCCTCGAGATCGCCTTCGACTGGTCTTTGGTGCCGGTCTTCGTCATCGTCTCGATCACCGGCGCACTCAAGTCCTTCGGCAATCTGATCATGTGCGAGAAGATCAATGACGAGGCCTGGCAGGCACCGGACATGCGCCGCGTCTCCAACGGGCTGGTCGCGGATGCCGCCGCCGTGGCGTCCTCGGGCCTGCTCGGCGGCATGGCCTCGGATACGTCGGCCAGCAACGTCGCGCTGACCAAGGCATCGGGTGCGACCAGCCGCGGCATCGCCTACGTCGCCGGCGGCCTGTTCATCCTGCTCGCCTTCTTCCCCAAGGTTTCCGGGCTGCTGTCGGCGATGCCGTCACCGGTGATGGGCGCCATACTGGTCTATGTGTCGAGCTTCATGATCTTCTCCGGCATCCAGATCATCCTGGGCTCGGGCGTGGATACCCGGAAGACCTTCGTCATCGGCATCCCGCTGATCTTCGGTCTGAGCCTCGATATCGCCCCATCCCTGTTCGCGGATGTGCCCCCGATTCTGCGCCCGCTGTTCGAATCGTCGCTGACGCTCAGCACCGTCATGGCCGTGCTGCTCCATCAGCTGCTGCGCATCGGCGGACCTCGAGCCACCCCGCAGGCGCACTGACAGAGGCCCGCGGCAGCCATCAGCCCGGTGCCGGCCAGAGCCGGCACCGGCACGGCACCCTGCGTCCAGCGCAGGCTCGAGTCCCGGAGGGCGACCGGCGCGAGCCCGGCCTTTCGGGTACAGCACAATCGACAGAGGTAAGCCCACATGGCCGACAAGGACCCCTTCCTGGAGGCTGCCATCGCCGAAGCCCGTCAGGGCCTTGCCGAGGGCGGCATTCCCATCGGCGCGGTCATCGTGCACCGCGGCCGCATCATCGGGCGCGGTCACAACCGGCGCGTGCAGAAGGGCAGCGCCATCCTGCATGGCGAGATGGACGCGTTCGAGAACGCGGGCCGCCAGCCGGCGAAGGTGTACCGGGAATCGGTGCTCTACACCACGCTGTCCCCGTGCTCCATGTGCAGCGGCGCGATCCTGCTCTATGGCATTCCAAGGGTCGTCGTTGGAGAGAATCAGACCTTCCTCGGCGAAGAGGCCCTGTTGCGCTCCCGCGGCGTGCAGGTGGAGGTCGTGCAGGACAGCGCCTGCATCGAGCTGATGCGGGATTTCATCGCCGCGAGGCCGCAGCTCTGGGACGAGGACATCGGCGAGCCCTGACGGGCCGGCGGCCGGGCGCACAGGGACTCGCGGGGACCTCGATCCGACCTGGCTCTGCGGCAACGCGGGGCTGCCGCGCTCCAGGTGATACCAGCGCGGACCCGAGGGGCTGCGCGGATCTTGCATGACCGCAAGAGCGGTAGTGATCGAGGCGGCCCTCGCCGACGTGGACGCGGCGGCGGCCGGGCCCCAAGCCGCGAGGTGGCGGACCTCCCCGGGGGCCGCCCGGCCGCGGCCCGTGCCTCTGACCCGAATGACCCTTCGACAAGGGCCATCCGGACTCATGACGCCGGCAGCGCGGCGGCGATGGCCGCCGGGCCGCGGGTTGGGGGCGATCTGTCGGGGTCGCTCCGGCCGCCGCGCCGCCGTCTGCGGCCGGTTGCCCCGTGGAGCGGCAGCCGAGCGGCCGGCACAGCGACGGTGAGCAGGCCCCCGCGGCGGGCAGGGGGTATCCAACCCATGCGCCGGTGCAAATGCCCCGTCGTCCGAGCTCGCGCACCGACCGCCAAGGGGGACCTGTTGTTTCAGTTCGATCTAAGGCGCATTCGCGACCGCCAGGAAACGACGCTGCTGATCGTCGACGTGGCGATGCTCGTCCTGCTGGTGGTCAACCTGAGCTGGCTCATCTTCGACTCGCTGTTCGCCGCCCGCTGGTTCGCGGGCGCCGTCGAGCATGTGTCGCCCGCGTTCCACGACTGGTATGCGACGAGCGTTGCGCCCGACTTCTGGCGCTACGACCTCGTGTTCGTCGCCATCTTCCTGACCGAGTTCTTCGTTCGCTGGACCATTGCCATAAGGCGCGAGAGGTACCTGCGCTGGTATTTCTACCCCTTTCTGCACTGGTATGAGCTGCTGGGCTGCATTCCCGTGCTAGGGTTCCGGGTGCTGCGCTTCCTGCGCATCTTCTCGATGCTGGTGCGCCTCAACCGGCTCGGCGTCATCAACCTGAAGGACACCGAGGTCGGCCGGTTCGTGCACACGTACTACGATGTCTTCGTCGAAGAGATCTCCGATCGGGTGGTGCTGAGCGTGCTGGACCGTGTCCAGGCCGAGCTCGGCTCCGGGCAACCGTTGTCCCATCGCATCGTCGATGAGGTGGTGCTGGTCCGCCGCCACGAGCTGGTGGAGGAGATCGGCCTTCAGGTGGACGACATCCTGCGCCGCAACTATGACCTGAACAAGGACGATATCCATGCCTATCTCGATGCGCGCATCCGGTACGCGGTGGAGCACAGCGAAGCCGTGAGTCGGCTCGGCCGCATTCCGGTCTTTGGCGGCCGCGCCACCGATATGCTGGAGCGGTCAGTGAGCGACATCGCTCGCAACCTGGTCGAGACGGCCATCGCCGACCTGCGCTCGGCGGACAACCGCCTGGTCATCGAGGACATCGTCCGCGCCGTCATCGATGTGCTCGTGGACCACGGCGACCGCTTCCATGCCACGACCAACGACATGCTGATCGACGCCATCGACATCCTGAAGGAGCGGGTCCGGGTCCAGCGCTGGCGCGAGCGTATGAAAGAAGCTCATCCGGTGCACAAGCAGCGCTGACCTCCGACCAAGACCGCCGGCGGGCGCGGCCGGCCTCATCTCAGGTAAGGCGGGATATAGTCCTCGAGCTCGCCGTCAGCCAAATAGGGCAGCGTCACCGTCTCGTAGTAATCCTCCCCCCTGGCAAACCAACGGTGCCAGGCGTCTATCCATTCTTGCGGCATCTGCTCCGGCAGCCAGAACCTGTCGGGAATATCCGCGGACGGCACAGGACGAGCCGGAACGACGACGTCGGCCACGACCACCCCGGCACCGTCTTCCAGTTTGCGCCGCGCGAGAACCTTGCCGGTCGCATCCGTGACCATGGCCTCGCCCAGATAGACCGACCGGTAGGGGACATCGGGCAGCTCGGGGCTGTCGTAGCCTTCAAATGGGCCCGCATGAGACGCGTGCACCACCGGCACGCCCAGCATGCGCGCAAGCATTGGCGGCGCCTCCCTCAACATCTGCAGATTGACTGTCCGAAGCGGGTGATCGGGATCTGCTTCTTCCGGCAAGGTCCACCAGGTCGAGCCCGCGAGCAGCAACCGGACCTTGCCCGACAGCCGTCGCGCCGTGCCGGAGCGAACCATCTCCCAGCACAGCGCGGCCCCGACCGGCCCCAGCGGGGTGCTCAATACCCCGTCATCGTGCCCGTTCTCGTAGTAGCAGGCTTCCCAGAAGGTCGGGAAGTCCTTGTCGTGGCGCACGGTCGTACCGTCCGGCATGACCAGCAGCAGCGCGTTGTGCACACGCCCGGCGTCTTCAGCGAGAAAAGAGCCGGCAACGATCGCGTTTTCCTGCCGGGCAAGATCCTTCAACAGCTCGGCCGGGGGACCGTCGACGGGGCGGATCGCCTTGACCATGTCCTCGTGGAAGGCCGCCGCGGACGTGAACATCTCGGGCAGCGTGATCAGCGCTGCACCCTTGGCGGCGGCTTCTCTGACCAGCTGCTCGACCTGCGCGAGATTGGCATCCACGCCACCGAGCTGGGGCGTCATCTGGATCGCGGCCACTCTGATGGTCTCGTCGCGCTCCGGCTCGGGTATCGCCGTCTCGGTGGAGGCCATGACAGAACGGTGTCCGGCCAGGAGCACCGTGGTCGCGAGCCACTCGATGAACCGCCGCCGCCTCAGCGACGGCAGCGGCGGGTGCTGCTGGCGGTCCTCTGTCAAATCGGGCTTCGTCTGCATCGGCCAGTCTCCCGGGCTGAATCTGTCTGACGGAGACAAAAGCTTAGCAGCCTGGTCGGGATTCGCTCGGCGGCGAGGCCTTGGCCGGTCGTGGAGGACGGACTCGCCAGCATCGGATCCTCTCGTCCTCGTGCGGCTGGCTACGTCCGTGCGGGCAAGCCGGCTTCCTCCGGCCTTGTCCAAGAGGCGACGGAAGGGGCCGGCAATGCTGGGCTGCTTGCTGTTACGGTGCCACCGGGGGCGGTATCGGCTTCTGGGTCGTAACCACGGGCAACCCCATCTCTTTGCACACAACTCGAAGAACCTCCGGTAACATGCTGTAAAGCATGAGTTTAAGTGAGGAGTGGCATGAGTTGGGCGGCGGACGAGTTTCGGGATCTGGACCTGGGGGACAAGCGTCGTGCGGCCCGTGCGGTCCTGCTGGCGGAGCGCTTGGCCGACAAGCCGACGGCGAGTCTGC
>NZ_JAJDNA010000087.1 GCF_022340925.1 Thiocapsa sp. | reverse complement strand
GGGCTCAGACTGGAGCCGGCCAGCAGGGCCGTGAGCTGACGATAGGCGTCGAGCGCCACCGGCGACTCGGCGAGTGTGCGAATCAGGTTGGGAAGCTGCCCGCGATCGTCCCGCAGAGCGGCCAAGATGGCGCGGGAGGGGCGCGGGGCGGTCTCCAGATCGTGCAGAAGGAATGGGGTCATACGAGTCTCCTCGGTCGGTGGAGCGCATTGGCGCCATCAGATTCCTGAGGATATTGCTCGGGATTGAGGATGCAAGCAAACCATCCTTCGGATTAACCCGCTCAACGCTTCGGTTTTTCGGAACCTTGCAGCCCGCGGGGTCGATGCTGATCAACCAACGGCAGCCGAACGGCGCGCAACGGATGCGGCCCCCGCACAGTGCGGGGATGCCTTCAGTAACGCGACGGCTTGGCGCGTGCAGGCCCGGGCGGTCGTCTTGTCGAGGGCATTCAACCAGCGCCGGGGGATCGCACCGGTCCCGTAGAGGGCACCGGCGATCATGCCTAGGATCGCGCCGGTGGTGTCCGCATCCCCGCCACGATTGACCACGTCCACGAGCGCCGTCTCGAAGCCTTCGGTCGCGAAGAGTGCCTGGAAGACCGCGCGCAGGGTCTCGACAAGATAGCCACCGGGATTCTCCATACGCCGTCGATCGAAGCGATAGGGCTCCTCGGCGGCGACCAGGGCCTCCGCCTGCATCCTGAGATGAGCCTTGCCGCCCCCGAGGAGGGCGGCCTGAACCATCTGGATGACGGTGAAGGTGCCGGCGTCGGCCAGACGGTTGTGGTGGGTGAGGTGCGCTTGGATCCGGCTGGCCTCGGCGACCGCCTGGGGCGGGGATCCCAGGGTGAACAGCGCGATGGGCAGGCTGCGCATGCAGGCGCCGTTGCCCGCGTCATACTCGTTCTCGGGGACCTCGAGCGTCCCGCTGCGGCGATACAGGCCGATCCCGCGGCGCACGGTGTGGCCGATGTCGACCGGCTTGGCGCGCATCCAGTCGCTGAAGGACTCGGCGATGGCCCGGGCGTCGACCCGACCGACCGCCAGGATGCTGCTGCCGAGGGCCAGACTCATCTCGGTGTCGTCGGTCACCCGCCCCTTGCGCAAGCCCAGCCAGCCGCCGCCGATCAGATTGCGGTGCTCGCCGTAGAGCTCCCGGATCTCGCGAGGGGTCATGAACTCGACCGTGGCGCCCAACGCATCCCCGACAGCCAGGCCCAGATACGCGCCCGCCGCCCGATCGTAGAGGTCGTTGGCCTTGGCCTCCGTGCCGATGAGCTCAGCGCTCAGGTCCGAAACAAGCATGATAGTCCACGCAAACCTCGCACGAGGGGGCGCGACAGGTGTAGATCCCTTCCGCCTCGCACAGCTGTTTGTAGAGAAACCGCTTCCATTTCATATCATTGACGTTCCGTCTGGCCAAGGACGGAAAATTCCTCTGCATCAGCGCGGTCAGATCCCCCCGGCCCCAGAGGCCGAGGTCCTGCCAGAGATGATCGCTCGCCAGACAGCCGGCGGCGACCACATGGGCCATCCAGACCTCGGAGGGCGCGTCCCCGGCCTTGTGCATCAGCATCAGCCGCACCAGCTCGTCGCGCTCCTCCTGACGGGCCTCAGGCACGGACGGCGCGTGGGACGGTCCGCTCAGGACCTCTCGGAAGGTCGCCCCCGGAAAATGATGCCGCATGAGCCATCGAAACGCAGCCGGCTCGAGGCCCAGCCCTGGAGGCAGGGCTCCGGCGCCGACGGCGCGGCTCGCGATCATGCTCGCGAAGGCCGCGTCATTGCCACGCCCGGCCGCCCGAGCCATGAGGCGGGCATAGATCCGGCCGGCTGCGCGCGCCGGGTCGAGGGCCGTGGCCGACATGACCTCAGTACTCCACCAGGATGTCTTCGTCGCGCACGATCATCTGGCAGGCGAGGCGCCATTCGCTCGGCATATCGTCGACGCTCAGGCGCTCGATGTCGTCCTTGGAGAGCTTGCCCAGCTCCTGCAGTACGGCGCGTTCCTTCTCGGTCAGGTATCCGCTCATGCGCCCCTTGCGCGCGACGCTGGTGACGCGAACCAGACAATGCCCGCACTCCCCGTCCTGGCAATCGTGATGCAGGGGGACCTTGTATTCCTTGGCGAGCTTGAGGATGGTCTCGGTGTGGCTTCCCGCCACGGCATAGACGGTCTTGTCTTTGTAGTCGGGGTTGGAAAAGGTCACGAGTGGCATCTGGAAGGTCTCCCTAGGGCCGTTGCGGGGCACAGCACCGCGCCCCTCGGTTTGGTACGAATGAGGTCGAGGTCATCGGGCGCCAGCGGGACGGCCCGCCGCAATGAATCACGCCGGCTTGACCTTGCAGTCGCCGAGGATCTGGGCCTGGCAGGCGAGCCGGTCGTGACGGCTCGCCATGTTCTCGCGCAGCACCTTCTCCTCGAGCACCGACGGCTCGGTCAGGTTGTTCCAGCCCTCCTCGACGTGCATCATGCAGGTTCCGCAATCGCCCTCCCTGCAGCCGTAGATGATGCCGGCCCCAATGCGTTCGGAGACCTCGATGACCCGCGTACCGGCAGGGACGTTGACGGTCTGTTCGATATCCGTGAAGGTGATCTTGGCCTTTGCCATGGTGTCAGACTCCTAGGTTTTCGATGGTTGCTGATTGTAACTCGGCGAATTCGACGACCCGCCCCCGGCCCCCCCGCACGAGCGTACCCGCGAGTGCCCGACCAAAGGCGCGGCACTCCTCGAGCTCCTCGTCGGTCGGGATGAGCTTGATCCGCAGCCCTGCGACCGGCACCCGCAGCTTGAGGCCGCGGAGCCGGTCCTCGATCATACGCACCGCCTCGCCGCTCCAGCCGTACGAGCCGAAGGCGGCACCGAGCTTGCCGCCGAGGTCGATCACGGTGAGCGAGGACAGCAGGTCCCAGATCGGTTTGGCGGCGTCCCCGTTGATGGTCGGCGAGCCGAGTGCCAGCGCATCGGCCGACTCGATCAGGTCCACGAACGGCTGGGTCTCACCGCCTTCCAGGTCGTAGAGCGAGACGCGGATCCCGCCCTCCTCCTCGGCACCGGTCCGGATGGCCTCAGCCATCCGGGCGGTGCTGCCGTAGGCGCTCATGTAGAAGATGATCAGCGAGCGCTCGCCTTGGTCGAGGCGCTCCGCCAGGCTGGGCGTGGACAGCTCGCGATAGCGGGTCACATAGCGGCGCGGTCGGTCACGCAGGATGGGACCATGGGTGGGGGCGATGAGCTTGATCGGCAGCGGCTCGATCAGCTTGAGCGCCTCCACGACGTACCTCTTGAAGGGCCGCATGATGTGGGCGTAGTAGTAGTCGAAGGCGAAGCGAAAATCGCCGCAGGCGTCGTTGAAGAGCCGTGCGTCGCAATGGTGGCAGCCGAAGACGTCGCCCGAGAAGAGCACACCTTCCTCCACCAGCCAGGTGCACTGGGTATCGGGCCAGTGGAGGAACGGCGTATGCAGAAAACGAAGTGTCCGCCCGCCGAGCGAGACCTCGTCGCCTGTTCCCACGGTCTGGTAGGTCAACGGACGGTCGTCATCGCGGGGCTTGAGCAGGGCCTTGAGCATGGCGGTGGCGCGCTTGGAGATGTAGAGCTGCGCGCGGGGCGCACGGCGCATCAACTCGGGCAAGGCACCGGTGTGATCGGGCTCCAGATGATTGAGGACGATGACGCGGATCTCGTCATACCGGGCGACCCCTTCGAGACGCGCGAAGAAGTCGTGGGCCAGCTCCGCCTTGACGGTATCGATGACGGCGACGCCGTCGTCACCCCGCACGAGATAGCTGTTGTAGGTCGTGCCGTTGGCGGTGCGCAGGATGAGATCGAAGGTGCGCAGGCCCGGGTCCAGGGCTCCGATCCAATGGACCCCGGCGGCCAGCTCGACGGCCCCGCAATCATCGGCCGGACCCCCTGCGGCGGCTGAGGAGGACGTCGTCATCAGGCCGGCTCCCCCTCAGCAGGGAGGCATCCGGGCTTGCCGGAAAGGATCACTTTCGACGTCAACGTGTCTTCCCCTTCAAACATCGCGGCGATCATCGAACGCAACCGACGCCGCGCCCCGCGCCGCCCCGCAAGGGCCGCAGAGGGGAATAAGACGGCGCCATCGGACTCATCCCGTTGCACGTTCGGCGCGGCTGCTTAGCGGGCCTGAATCTCGGCGCAGACCGCGGCCAGCCGCCCCGGCGGGATGCCGCTCAGCGACCCCGGCGGATTCACCGGCTCGCCAGCCCCGTTGAGGATGACCCCTTCGATGGGACAGATGCTGGCGCACTGTGGATGGGCGAAATCGCCTTCGCACTCGGTGCAGGCCCCTGCGTCGATCAGGAAATGCGGACGGGCCTCGCGGATCGCCTCGCTCGGACACAGGGGCAGACAGGCCCAACAGTTCACGCAACCCTCGATGATCTCGAATGCCATGTCTCGGTCTCCATCATCTCGCGGTACACCTCGGCGATGGCGCTCTCGATGGGCTCCATCGCGTGCTCGCCGTTCGGGCTGATCCCGGCGGCCTCCAGCGCCCCCCACGGCTCGAAGCCGATCCGCGAGCAGAGCACCGCCTCGCAGCCTTCCAGCGCTTGGATGGTCTTGGCCAGCGCGCTCTCGGCCTCGCCGCAGGTGTCACCGCCTGCGCAGTAGAGATCGACCTTGCGGCAACCGACATACCGCACATCGCTCGGGCTGGCCTCGAAGACGAGAAACTCGCGTGCGTGGCCGAAGTGTTGATCGATGACCCCGCCGCCGGTGGTCGCCACCGCCATCAGCACCGAGCGGGACGCGGAACCGCCGGACCGCCGGCGGGTCAGCGAGGCGACCGGGACGAAGGCCTCGCCGGTCTGCCCGCGCTGCGCCGCCCGGTTCGCCTCGATGGCGGCCTGGACCTCGGCGCGGCGAGCCATGGCGGCGGCATAGTCGATCTCCCGGTCCGCAATCTTGTCGAGTCTGAACTCCTCGCCCCGATCCTCGCCGAGCATGCCGACCGCGTCCGCGCGGCATTGCCGGCAGTGACGCATCATGACCATGTCGCCGGCACATGCGTCTTGGATCGCGTTCAGCTCCTCGGAGGTCGGACCGCGCTGGCCCATGAGCCCGTAGACGGTGCCGTGCTCGGGCTCGGCGATCAGCGGCATGACGTTGTGCAGAAAGGCGCCTTTGGCCTTGACCACGCGGCTGACCGCGTGCAGATGCGAGTCGTTGACACCCGGGATCAGGACCGAGTTGACCTTGACCAGGACACCGCGGGCGACCAGCTGCTCCAGACCCTTCTGCTGCTGCTCGATCAGGATCTCGGACGCCTTGCGGCCTGTCACGCGGCGGTTGTTCCAGAAGATCCAGGGGTAGATCTTGACGCCCACGTCCGGATCGACGCAGTTGATGGTGATGGTGACGTGCTCGATGTTGTGCCGGCACAGCGCGTCGACCATCCCCGGCAGCGCGAGCCCGTTGGTCGAGACACAGAGCCTGATGTCCGGCGCCTTGGCGGCGAGCTGCCGGAAGGTCTCCAGGGTGCGCTCCGGATTGGCGAGGGGATCCCCCGGACCGGCAATTCCGAGGACCGTCATCTGGGGAATGGCCGCCGCGACCGCCAGGACCTTCCTGACCGCCTGGTCAGGGGTCAGCAGCTCCGAGACCACCCCCGGGCGGGACTCGTTGGAGCAGTCGTACTTGCGATTGCAGTAGTGACACTGAATGTTGCAGGCGGGCGCCACGGCCACGTGCATCCGCGCATAGTGGTGATGCGCGTCCTCGGAGAAACAGGGATGGTTGTTGACCCTGGCGCGGATCGGCTCCGGCAGGTGGGCGAGCCGGTCGCCCGGGCTGCCGCAGCCGCTCGACGCACAGCCGCCGCCGGTGTCCGCACCATTGGCAATCAGCTTCAACTCCATCAGGCTGTCTCCAGAGCAGGGGACGATTGCCCCGTGGAAAGACGACTCTATGGAGAGACCTCAGCAAAGACTGTGCCCAGCCTTCACTGAAGGCTAAGCGGTTGAAAGGTCGGCTACGCCGATCGGTCGAGCGAAACCACTGTCGGGATCACGACAGTGCGGACAGCGCGGGGTTGTGGGAATGGGGACGATCGGCGCGGGGGCCGGGCACGTTCACGAACGCCCGGCGTGCACCTTGCCCGTCACCGGCGTCGCAGTCATGCCGAGAGACGTCCCCAGGGACCGGATCAACGCCGCCTCGACCTCCGCCATCTCGATGCCATCAACCAGATCGGACAGCTGGGTGAGGGGGAGTCCGGGATAGCCGCAGGGATTGATCCGACCAAAGGGCTCGAGGTCCATCGCCACGTTCAGGGCCAGTCCGTGATAGCTGCAGCCATTGCGGATGCGCAGGCCAAGCGAGGCGATCTTGGCGCCGGCGACATAGACGCCGGGCGCATCGGTTCGCCGCTCGGCGGCGATCCCCCGGGTGTCCAGCAGGTCGATGACGGCCTGCTCGAGCTTCTCCACCAGGCGTCTGATGCCAAGTCCGGCACGGCGCATGTCGAGCAGGACATAGGCAACCAGCTGCCCGGGGCCGTGATAGGTCACCTGACCGCCTCGATCCGCTTTGATGACCGGGATCGGCCCTGGATCCAGCAGGTGCTCTTCGCGCCCGGCCTGACCCAGGGTGAACACGGGTGGGTGCTCGAGCAGCCACAGCTCGTCCGTTGTATCGGGGCCGCGGCGGTCGGTGAAGCCGCGCATGGCATCGAGGATCGGCTCGTAGGCCTGCAGCCCCGGCAGGCGACGCACCACCAGGCGGGCCGGACCGTGGGCGATGGTCATATCACCCAGACGACCAGCTCATGGGCACTCAGGTCGCGATAGACGGCATCCAGCTGCTGTCGGGTTTCAACGTCGAGCGTGAGGGTCACTGAGACCCACTTGCCACCCCGACTGTAACGGGTGCGGACGGACGTCTCCGCGGGCCGGGCCACATGCCGGCTGACGATCGCGACGACCAGAGACTCGAAACCCGGGGCGGCGCGACCCATCGCCTTGATCGGGAAACGGCAGGGAGGCTGGAGCAGGGCCCCTGGCTCGCAAGACGGGGGACCGTGCGGCGCTGCCGGATCGCGGTCCGCAGGCCGCTCAGGCCCGGCCATCACGCACCCGCGCCTTAAAAGCCTGATAGAGTCCGTCCAGTCGCGCCCACAGCGCTCCCGGTCGCCCCCCACCCACGGGGCGACCGTCGAGCCGGGTCACGGGCAGGACCTCGCGGGTCGAGCTGCTGAGCCAGATCTCGTCCGCACGAGCCAGATCCCCAACCGGGATCGGCTGCTCGCTGAAGCGGATCTCGCCGGCCCGGGCAAGGTCGAGCGCCAACCCTCGCGTGATGCCGGTGAGGATCCGGGGTCCCGCGGGCGGGGTCAGGACCTGATCCCCGAGGACCACGAAGACGTTCGAGGCCGTGCCCTCGGTGACCATCCCGTCACGGACCATGATCGTCTCGAGCGCGCCGGCATCCTCGGCCTCGCGTCGCAGCATCACCGCGGCGAGCAGAGAGACCGTCTTGATGTCACACCGCTCCCAGCGAATGTCCGGTCGCGTGATGCAGGCGACGCCGCGCTCCCCGATCTCGGGGCGGCGGGGCTTGATCGGCTTGGCCACGGCGAAGAGTGTCGGGTCGACATCCTCGGGACACAGGTGATCGCGCTCGGCGGGTGCGCCGCGTGTGACCTGCAGGTAGGCCGCCTGATCAGGTGCCGGCGGTGGGCCGATCAGGCGCGCGAGGACCGACCGCCATTCCCGGCGGCTCAGGGGGTTGGGTAGACGCACGGCTGCGAGGCTGCGGTCGAGCCGATCCAGGTGCTGCTCGAGACCCAGGAAATGTCCGCCGTAGCTCGGGATCACCTCGTAGACGCCGTCGCCGAACAGGAACCCGCGGTCCATGACCGAGACCATCGCCTGCTCCGGCCGGACGAACTTCCCGTTCAGATAGACCTCGTTGAGGCTCACCTCGACCCGGTCCCCCGCGACGTCAAAACAACCTGAGGATGCTGTCCTTGGCCCGCTGCCAGAGATTCCCCTCGCCGACGTCCTGGAGCGCCACCACGGGCACCCGGTTGATCTCCTCCCCGGCCAGGGTCACGACCAGATCGCCGACACGCGTGCCGCGGCTGATCGGGGCGGTGACGGTGTCCGACTTCTCCAATTGAGCCGCGAGGTCGTCGTAACGACCGCGCTGGAAGCTCGCAAAGACATCGGCGTCCGGGCCGACCGGCAGGCTGTCCCGGTCTCCCATCCAGATCCGGAGGGTCTCGACCGGCTGCTCGGCAGGATACAAGCGCCGACTGTCGTAATAGCGAAAGCCGTAATTGAGGAGGGCGAGACTCGCCTCCGCCCGCGCATTCGGGCTGGGGGACCCCATGACCACGGACACCAACCGCATATCGTCCCGTTTGGCCGAGCCGACCAGGCAGTACCCGGCGGCCTGCGTGTGGCCGGTCTTGACGCCATCCGCGGTTTCATCACGACGCAACAACGGATTGCGGTTTTGCTGGGTGATGTCGTTGTAGGTGAACTCGCGCGTGCTGTACCAGGTGTAGAACTGGGGAAACTCCCGGATGATCGCGAGCGCCACCTTCGCGATGTCGCGCGCGGTGATGTAGAGTTCCGGGTCGGGCAGTCCGTGCGGGTTGGTGAAATGACTTCCGGTCATCCCGAGCCGCTGAGCATACTCGTTCATGAGCCCGGCAAAGGCCTCGACACTCCCCGAGACATGCTCCGCCAGGGCCACGCTGGCGTCGTTGCCGGATTGCACGATCATCCCCATCAGCAGGTCCTGGAGGCTGACCTGCTTACCGACCTCGATGAAGGTCTTGGAGCCGCCGGTACGCCACGCCCGCTCGCTGACCAGCACCTGGTCGGTCAGGTTCACCTTGCCCTCGGCGATCTCGCGGAACACGACATAGCCGGTCATGATCTTGGTGAGGCTCGCGGGCTCGAGACGCTCGTCCGCATTGAGCTCGGCCAGGATCTTCCCACTGTTGAAATCGATCAGGATGTAGCCCTTGGCCGGGACCTGCGGGGGATCGGGGATCGGCTGCTGCGCTTGCGCAACCGCGGCCGTGAGCACGCAGACACAGATCAGCAAAACGAGCTTGGCGACAGACTTCATATGGGATATCCGAGAGCCGGGATGGCAGGCGGTTGACCTGAGCGCATTCTAACCGCCCCCTCCGGATTTGGCATCCGCGAGGCGTGGACTGCGGCTCCGCGCGACAGGTCGCCGGAGCCCCTCGTCATAGCGCGAGCGGATCTCTTCGCTCAGCTGATGAACAGCCATGGCATAGAGGTTACTGTGGTTGTAACGGGTGATGACGTAAAAATTCACCAGCCCGACCCAATACTCGTCCTCCGCCCCGCCGAGCCGAATCAAGGTCGCTGCGGCCGAGGGTGGAAGGGGCTCGCGCCAATCGACGCCGGCACTGCGCAGCTCACCGGCGGTCGATTTGGGTTCGACGGGTGTCTTCTCGGCAATCTCCAGTCCCGTTGGAATGCCTGCGCGCAGCTCTGCGGGGAAGGCCACGGACTCGCCGGGACGCCAGCCGTGGCGGTTGAAATAGTTCGCGACACTGCCGATCACGTCGGCGTTGCTCCCCCAGAGATTGCGCCGGCCGTCGCCGTCGAAGTCGACCGCATAGGCCCGATAGCTCGACGAGATGAACTGGGGCTTGCCCATGGCGCCCGCGTAGGACCCGACGACCTCGAGCGGATCCATCTGCTCCTCGCGGCTCAACAACAGAAACGCCTCGAGCTCCCCACGGAAGAACTCGGCGCGCCTGGGATAGGCGAATCCGAGCGTGGTGAGGGCATCGATGACCCGGTGCGCGCCCACGTTGCCCCCGTAGCGCGTCTCGACCCCGATGATCGCGACGATGATCTGGGGGCTGACGCCATAGTCCGCTTCGGCGCGTGCCAGCAGCTCCGCGTTGTCGCGCCAGAACGCAACGCCCCCCTTGATCCGCTCGGGCGTGACGAACAGACCGCGATAGCTGTGCCAGGGTCGGCCTTCATAGGGGCGGTCCATTGCATCGACGATGCTCGGCCGGTAGCGGGCGCGTCCCAGCACATCCCGCAATCGGGCCGGGTCGAAAGCGTGCCGATCCACCATGTCGCGCACAAAGGTCTCGGCCTCGGAGCGGTAGCTGGCCGGCTCGGCGCTCAAATCCAGAGCGGCGAATGCGAGCATTCCGGCGAGCATGAGACGCGGGGTGGGGGACATGATGGCTCCTCGTTGAGTCGGGTCGGGCTCGGTCCGAGGTCGCACCCTCCAACCGCCCGATGGCATCGCCATCAGGCTCGCCCGCGCCTTCCGTGCGTGTGAACGCCCATGATCATGCCAAATCCGACCATCAGCGTCACCATCGAGGTGCCACCGTAGCTGATCAGCGGCAGGGGGACCCCGACCACGGGGAGCAGACCGATCACCATGCCTGTGTTCACGAAGACATAGACGAAGAAGACCAGCGTCAAACCGCCCGCCAGGAGCCGCCCGTAGCGATCCCGCGACTCCGCGGCGATGACCAGGCCGCGCAGGATGATGAAGAGATAGATCGCCAGCAGGACGAGGATCCCGGTGAAGCCGAGCTCCTCGCCGATGACGGCGAAGATGAAGTCGGTATTGCGTTCCGGAAGAAACTCCAGGTGAGACTGGGTGCCATTCAACCAGCCCTTGCCGTCGAGTCCACCCGAGCCGATGGCGATCTTGGACTGGATGATATGGTAGCCCGCCCCCAGGGGATCGGACTCCGGATTCAGAAAGGTCAGGACGCGCGCGCGCTGATAGTCGTGCATGCCGAGCCAGACCAGGGGCGTCAAGGATGCCACCGCAACCGCGAGGGCGCCGATGACCCGCCAACCGACACCGGCGATGAAGAGCACCATCATGCCCGCACTGGCCACCAGCAGGGCGGTCCCCAGGTCGGGTTGCCTGGCGATGAGGACCACGGGGATCAGCGTCAGCAGGGCGGACAACCCCACCCACGCCAGCTTCGGTGGCAGAGCCCGGGCGCTGAGCAACCAGGACAGCATCATCGGCACCGCCAGCTTCAGAAGCTCCGAGGGCTGAAATCGGACCACCCCGAGATCGAGCCAACGTTGGGCCCCTTTGCCGACATCGCCGACGACGAGGACGGCGATCAGAACAATCACCCCGACCCCATAGAGCGACGGCGACCAGCTGCGCAGTCGTGCCGGCGGGACCTGGGCGACCCCGATCATGAGGACGAAGGCGACCGCGAGCCGGGCCAGCTGGCGCTGCACTGCGGCGAGATCCTGATCGCTTGCGCTGAAGAGGACCATCAGCCCGAAACCGCAGAGCGCGAGCAGGGCCACCAGGAGCGGGGCGTCCAGATGGATGCGCTGCCACAGTCCGGGCTGCTCCCGTCCCAGCGCCTCGCCGACGAGGGAGCCGCTCCACCCGAGACCCCGTTTCATCTCATCTTGCATGCTCGGAGCCCCCCGAACCCTAGTCCGCATGCTCGCCCCCGGCCTCGCTCAGCACGGTGGAACCGCCCAGGTAGGCATCCAGGATGCGGCGGGCGACGGGGGCGGCCGTCGCGCCCCCGGAGCCGCCATGCTCGACGATGACCGCCAGCGCGATCCGCGGGTCCTCGACCGGCGCGAAGGCCACGAACAGGGCATGATCCTGCAGGTCCTTGGGGATCGTCTTGGCATTGTATGTCTGGCCCTGGCCGAGGCTGAACACCTGTGAGGTCCCGGTTTTGCCGGCGATCCGGTAATCCGGGCTGCGTATGCGCCTCGCAGTGCCGCGCTCGCCCTCCACGACCCCCGCCATGGCATCGATGAGCCGATCCCAATGATGCGCGTTTCCCACCTCGATGGGGCGCGAGACAAGCGGCAGCGACTGGGCGAGGGGCTGGCCGGGCGCCTGCGCCGCCCGCGCCACCCGGGGCTGGATGAAGTGGCCGTGATTGGCCACCGCCGCCGTCGCCGTCGCCAGCTGAAGCGGGGTGGCCAGGAAGGAGCCCTGCCCGATGCCCACGATGAGGGTCTCGCCCGGGTACCAGAGCTCCTGGCGGACCCGCTGCTTCCATTCGGGCGACGGCATCAGCCCGCTCAGCTCACCGGCGACATCGATTCCGGTCAGTGCCCCGAAGCCGAACTGGGACAGGAAACCCGAGAGACGCTCGATCCCCATTCGGTTGGCGAGGTCGTAGAAATACACGTCGCAGGACTGCACGACCGCCTGCTCCAGGTTCTGGGCACCGTGCCCGCCACGCCGCCAGCAGCGAAATCGATGCGAGTGTCCGGGCAGGCTGAAATAGCCGGGGCAATAGGTGGGGCGCTCCGGGGTCGTGACCCCCGCGGCGAGCCCGGCCAGAGCCACGAACGGCTTGATCGTCGACCCCGGGGGGTACTGCCCGCGCACCGCGCGGTTGAACAGCGGCTTGTCCGGCGAGTTGAGCAGGGCCTGATAGTCGTCCTGTCCGATCCCCTCCACGAACAGATTGGGGTCGAAGGTCGGTGTGCTGACCAGGGCCAGCACGCCGCCGTTGCGAGGGTCGATGGCGACCACGGCCCCGCGCTCCTGACCCAGCGCATCCCGGGCCGCATGCTGCAAGGCGACATCCAGGTAGAGGTGCAGATCCTCGCCCGAGATCGGCGGGCGGCTCTCCAGGGTGCGGATCACCCGCCCGCGGGCGTTGACCTCGACCTGTTGATAGCCGACCTGGCCGTGCAGCAACGCCTCGTGCGCCTTCTCGACCCCGCCTTTCCCGATGAACTGGCTCCCCGCGTAGCTGCTGCCGTCGATTCGGGTCAGCTCCTGCTCGTTGATCCGCCCCACGTAGCCCAGGACATGCGCCGTGTCCGCGCCGAGCGGATAGGTCCGAACCAGCTCCGCACGGATGTCGACACCCGGAAAGCGGTGGGCGTCAACGGCGAAGCGCGCGACCTCGGCGGGCGTCAGATTGAGCCGGATCGGCACCCCTTGGAAGCGCGCTCGCCGTCGCATCTGGCGTTCGAAGCGCTCCCGGTCCTCGCCCTCGATCGTGATCAACCGGGCCAGCGCGTCGATCGTGGCGTGCGGATCGCCCACCTTCTCGATCGTGATCTCCAGGGAGAAGGAGGGATGATTGTCGGCGAGCAGGACGCCCCTGGCGTCGTAGATCAGCCCCCGCGACGGCGGCAGCGGCTGCAATTTGACCCGATTGTCGGTCGACAGCACCGAGAAATGGTTGTGCTGGTCGACCTGGAGGTGTACCAACCGGACGGCGACGAGGGAGAGCGCGAGGATCACCAGCCCCGCGGCGATCGTTGCCCGGACCGCCACCAGGCGCGCCTCGCGCTTGCCATCCTGCAGGTTCGGCTCGAGCATGCCTCAGATCAGTCCGACGCGGCGCCCGATGTCATTCATGATCACCGACAGCCAGGGCCAGAGGAGGAGGCTGAGACAGGTCGGCGCCCAGTAGACCAGAGATGGCATCGGCTGGCCGGTCGCCCCGAGGACCCATAGGTTGATCAGGCGCTCGACGAGCAGGAGCATCACGGCGAACAGAGCCTGCTGCCAGAGCGGAAAGATGCGCACCCGCTGGTGGAGCTCGACGGCCGCATAGGCGATCACGGAGAGCCCCAGGGCATGCTGACCGAACAAGGAACCGGAGATCACATCGAGGGCCAGCCCAGCGGCGAAGGCCGAAAAGACCCCGTAGCGCTCCGGCACCGTCAGGCACCAGTAGAGCGTCATGAGGGCCACCCATTGCGGCCGCAGGGCATCGGCACCGGCGGGCATGGGCAAGATCATGAGCAGCATGGCGAGCAGCAGGCTGCATGGGATCAGCCAGCCCCCGCGCGCCCGGGCATCGCTCATGGCAGGGCGCCCCGAGCCGTTCCCCCCCCCGTCAACGCCTGTTGCTGCATCTGCGGGTTCAGGGTCCAGACCAGCAGGACCTCCCGGCTGCGGTCCAGTCGGGCGTTCGGCTCCGCCACGACGGTCATGAAGGGGTTATCGGGGTCTTGTCGCACCGTGGTCACCCGAGCCACCGGATAACCCGGAGGAAACCGCTCGCCCATGCCCGAGGTGACCAAGAGGTCGCCCTCGCGGATGTCCGCGTTCTTCGGGATGAAGAGCAGCTCGAGCCCCTGTCCGAGACCGGTGCCCGCGGCGATGCTGCGCACGCCGTTTCGATTGACCTCCACCGGCAGCGCGTGGTCGGCGTCGGTGATCAGGAGCACGACGGACGAGAAGGGGTTGGTGCGGATCACCTGACCCATCACGGCGTTGGCGTCCAGGACAGGCTGCCCCACGAAGACCCCGGAGCTCGTCCCCTTGTTCACCATCACCTGCTGGCGCGACGGGGTCAGGTCGACCGACAGGATCTCCGCGATCAGGACCCGCTCGCCGACGCTGAAGGAAGAGCCCAGCAGGTCCCGCAGGCGCATGTTCTCGGCCTCCAATGACTCGAACTGCTGCAGCCTCGCCTTCAGGAGCAGGTTCTCCCGCCCGAGCGCTGCGTTCGCCGCGCGCAATTGCGCCTCGTCGGTCATCCGCTCCCGGGCGGTGCGCACGTAAGCGGCCGGCGCATTGACGGCCAGGTGCAAGGGGTAGACGACGACGGACAGCATCGAGCGCACCGTGTCGAGGTGGTCGGAACGATGGTCGGCAACGAGCAGCCCGACGGCGCAGGCAACCGCGAGGATCACCTGAAGGGTCGGAGATGGACCGCGCAGGAACAGGGGTTTGATGGATGGAATCCTCGCCTGATTGTGCCTTCCCTAGCCCCGGCCGTTCTCATCACTCGGTCGTAAAGAGGTCCAGCCCCCCCGAGCTGATCATCTCCAGCGCTTTGCCGCCGCCGCGCGCCACGCAGGTCAAGGGGTCCTCCGCCAGGACCACCGGCAGGCCGGTCTCCTCCTCCATCAGCCGGTCGAAATCGCGCAGCAGCGACCCGCCGCCGGTCAGCACGATCCCGCGCTCGGCGACGTCCGCGCCCAGCTCCGGCGGGGTCTGCTCGAGTGCCATCTTGACCGAGCCGACGATCGCCGCCAAGGGCTCCTGGAGTGCCTCCAGGATCTCGTTGCTGTTGAGCGTGAAGCTGCGCGGGACCCCCTCTGCGAGGTTGCGGCCCCGCACCTCCATCTCCAGGACCTCGTTGCCGGGAAAGGCGGAGCCGATCGAGTGCTTGATGCGCTCGGCCGTCGCCTCGCCGATCAAGGTCCCGTAATTGCGCCGGACATAGTTGATGATGGCGTCGTCGAAGGTGTCGCCCCCGACCCGGATCGATGCCGAGTAGACGATGCCGTTCAGCGAGATGATAGCCACCTCGGAGGTGCCGCCGCCGACGTCGATCACCATGGAGCCGCGCGGCTCGTGCACGGCGAGTCCGGCGCCGATCGCGGCCGACATGGGCTCCTCGATCAGGAAGACCTCACGGGCACCCGCGCCGGCTGCAGACTCCTTGATGGCACGCCGCTCCACCTGGGTCGAGCCGCAGGGGACGCAGATCAGAACGCGCGGGCTCGGCCGGATCAAGCGCGACTCGTGCACCTTATGGATGAAATACTGCAGCATCTTTTCGGTGATGGTGAAATCGGCGATGACACCGTCCTTGAGCGGCCGGATCGCCGTGATGCTCTGGGGGGTCCGCCCGAGCATCATCTTGGCCTCTTCGCCCACCGCGACAACCGACTTGCCGCCGCCCTTGCGCTCGTGACGAATGGCGACCACCGACGGCTCGTTGAGGACGATCCCCTGGTCCCGGGCATAGATGAGGGTATTGGCCGTACCGAGGTCGATCGACAGATCGTTCGAAAAGATTCCACGAAAACTTCGCAAGAACATCAGGCGCTTACCTTAGCAGGAGATAGAGTAAGGTCACCGGGGCTCCCGCAGGCGTCCTGATACAGAGGTCCGTTGGGGAATCCATGACAAAGCGGCGAGCTAATCTAACAACGGAGTGACAGATCGGCAAGGCGGTTCGATCGGCCCGCACGGATTCCCGATCGCGGTCTCATGGGCCCCGGAAAGTTCCGCGGGGCCCCACGGCTGTGCTATGTTGAGCGGCTTGTCAACACACCCCGGACCGGTGATGTCATTGGACGCTTCGGACATCGAGAAGATCGCCCACCTGGCGCGGCTTGCGGTCGCACCCGAGTCGATCGAGCGCTATGCCGCGGACCTCTCCAACATCCTCGAGCTGGTCACCCGGATGGATGCCGTCGACACCCACGCCGTGGAGCCCATGGCCCATCCGCTGCACATGAGCCAACGCCTGCGCCCGGATCGGGTGACCGAGCCCGACCGGCGCACGCTGCTCCAGGCCAATGCCCCGCTCACCGAGCGCGGGCTCTACCTGGTTCCCAAGGTCATCGACTGATGCAGAACAAATCGATCGCCGAAATGGCCGCGGACCTGAGGCTGCGCAGCTACTCGAGCGTCGAGCTCACGCGTCACTATCTCGAGCGCATCGCACGCCTGGATCCGGGCCTCAACAGCTTCATCAGTGTCGCGGCCGAACCGGCCCTCGCCGCGGCCGAGCACGCCGACCGCGCCATCGCCGCCGGAACCGCCGGTCCGCTCGCCGGCATCCCGATCGCCCATAAGGACATCTTCTGCACCTCAGGCCTCAAGACCAGCTGCGGCTCGCGGATGCTCGACCGCTTCATCGCCCCCTATGACGCGACCGTCGTGGAGCGGCTCGCCGCGGCGGGCGCCGTGGTCCTGGGCAAGACCAACATGGACGAGTTCGCCATGGGGTCCTCCAACGAGACGAGCTATTACGGGCCGGTCAGGAATCCCTGGGATCCGACCCGCGTCCCCGGTGGCTCCTCCGGCGGGTCCGCCGCCGCGGTCGCCGCCCGGCTCTGCGCCGCGGCCACCGGGACCGATACCGGCGGCTCGATCCGCCAGCCGGCGGCGCTCTGCGGCGTGACCGGCATCAAACCCACCTATGGGCGCTGCTCGCGCTGGGGGATGATCGCCTTCGCCTCGTCGCTCGACCAGGCCGGCGTGCTGGCCCGCTCGGCCGCCGATGCCGCCTGTGTGCTCGACGAGATGGCGGGCTTCGATCCGCGCGACTCCACCAGCGCGGACGTCGCGGTGCCGGACTATGTGGACAGCTTGGACGAGGAGATCGCCGGACTGCGGATCGGACTGCCGAAGGAGTACTTCGGTGCCGGTCTCGACGGGCGGGTGGCCGCTTCGGTCCATGAGGCGACCAAAGAGCTCGAGCGCCTCGGCGCCGACGTGCGCGACATCAGCCTGCCGAACAGTCCGCTGTCGGTGCCTGTGTACTACGTGGTCGCCCCGGCGGAATGCTCGTCCAACCTGGCGCGCTTCGACGGCGTGCGCTACGGCCACCGCTGCGAGGACCCCAGGGACCTGGAAGACCTGTACAAGCGAAGCCGCGCCGAGGGGTTCGGGGCCGAGGTGCAGCGGCGCATCATGATCGGCACCTATGTCCTCTCTGCGGGCTATTACGACGCCTATTACCTGAAGGCGCAGAAGATCCGCCACCTGATCGCCGACGACTTCCAGCGCGCCTTCGAGGAGGTCGACGTCATCATGGGACCAACCGCCCCGACCACCGCCTTTCCGCTCGGAGCCAAGATGGACGACCCGGTGGCGATGTATCTCAACGACATCTATACCATCGCGACCAACCTCGCCGGGCTGCCCGGGATGTCGATCCCGGTGGCGCCGGTCGACGGCCTGCCGGTGGGCCTGCAGCTCATCGGCAACTACTTTCAGGAGGCCCGGCTGCTCAGCGTCGCCCATCGCTTCCAACGCGCGACCCACTGGCATCTGGCCGCACCCGAAGGGTTCCAATGATGCAGTGGGAAACCGTCATCGGTCTCGAGATCCATACCCAGCTCGCGACCCGATCCAAGATCTTCTCCGGTGCCCCGACCGCGTTTGGCGCCGAGCCCAATACGCAGGCCTGCGCCATCGACCTCGGCCTGCCGGGCGTGCTGCCGGTGCTCAACGCGGAGGCGGTGCGCCTGGCGGTGCGCTTCGGCAAGGCGATCGGCGCCGAGATCGCGCGCCGCTCGATCTTCGCCCGCAAGAACTATTTCTACCCGGATCTGCCGAAGGGCTACCAGATCAGCCAGTACGAGCTTCCCATCGTCGGCGAGGGCCGGGTGGAGATCGTACTCGACGACGCGACCGTCAAGTCGGTCGGCGTCACGCGCGCCCACCTGGAGGAAGACGCCGGCAAGTCGCTGCATGACGACAAGCTCGGGGGCGGCGGCTACAGCGGCATCGATCTCAACCGCGCCGGGACGCCCTTGCTGGAGATCGTCTCCGAGCCGGACATGCGCTCGCCCAAGGAAGCCGTAGCCTACGCCCGCAAGATCCACCAGTTGGTGCGCTGGATCGGGATCAGCGACGGCAACATGCAGGAGGGCTCCTTTCGGGTCGACGCCAATGTCTCGGTGCGTCCGCGGGGGCAGACCCTGTTCGGTACCCGCACCGAGATCAAGAACCTCAATTCCTTCCGGTTCATCGAGCGGGCGATCCAGTTCGAGGTCGAGCGCCAGATCGACGTCATCGAGGGCGGCGGAACGGTGGTCCAGGAGACCCGGCTCTATGATCCCGAGCGCGACGAGACCCGTTCCATGCGGTCGAAGGAAGAGGCCAACGACTACCGCTATTTCCCCGATCCGGACCTGCTGCCCCTGGAGCTCGACGTCGCCTTCATCGTCGATGCGGTCGCCGATCTGCCCGAGCTGCCGGATGCCCGGCGCGAGCGCTTCCACATCCAGCACGGGCTCGGCGAGTACGACGCCAGCCTGCTCACCGGCAGTCGCGATCTCGCCGACTATTTCGAGGCGGTGGTGGCCGCGACCGGCGAGCCCAAGCTAGCCGCCAACTGGGTCAACGGGGAGCTCGCCGCGGCGCTCAATCGGGCGGACGTGGAGATCGCGCAGAGCCCGGTGTCCGCAGCCATGCTCGCCGGTCTGATCCGGCGGATCCTGGATCAGACCATCTCGGGCAAGCTCGCCAAACAGGTCTTCGAGGCCATGTGGGCCGGCGCGGGTGACGCCGATCAGGTCATCCGGGCGCAAGGGCTGCGCCAGATCACCGACAGCGGTCAGCTCGAGCCCATGATCGAGGCGATCATCGCCGCCAACCCCGACCAGGTGAGCCAGTATCGCGCCGGCAAGGAGAAGGTCTTCGGCTTCTTCGTCGGCCAGGTGATGAAGGAGAGCAAGGGCAAGGCCAACCCCCGGCAGGTCAACGAGATCCTCAAGCGCAAGCTGGCCGGCGACCCCTGAAGGTCGCCCCGACACCCCAGATTCGCCCCAAGGTCCCGGCGCCAGGCCGCTGCCACCGATACAGGAGACGCCCGTGGGGCATGAGCAAACGAGCGGTGTTTGGCGCCTGTTGCGCCCGCTCGCCTTTCGCCTGGAACCGGAGCGCGCACACGACCTGACGCTGTCCCTGCTCGAGCGCTGGTCGACCTTCTTCGACGGCCGGCTTGCAGACGACGACATCGCGCGCGCGCCGGCGTTGGCCGTGGACGCGATGGGACTGCGCTTCCCCAACCCGATCGGGCTCGCCGCCGGACTGGACAAGGACGCGGCAGCCGTCCCGGCCTGGCAGGCACTCGGCTTCGGCTTCGTCGAGGTCGGCACCATCACGGCGCTGGCCCAACCCGGCAACCCGAAGCCACGCCTGTTTCGGCTGCCGGCGGACGGCGCCCTCATCAACCGCATGGGCTTCAACAATGCCGGGGCGGATGCGGCGGCGCTCCGGCTGGAGCGGCTGCGGGCACGCGCGCCCCTGCAGGTCCCGCTCGGCGTCAACCTCGGGAAGTCCAAGGTCACACCCGCGGAGGCGGCGCCCGCGGACTATCGCCACAGCTTCGAGCGCGTCGGACACCTGGCGGACTACGTCGTCGTGAACATCTCCAGCCCGAACACACCGGGTCTGCGTGACCTGCAGCGCGTCGCGGAGGTCGCGCGCATCGTGGAGGCGGTTCAGGGAGCCAATCAGCGGCTCGCCCGCCCGCGGCCGCTGCTGGTCAAGCTTGCCCCCGACCTCGCCGACGACGACGCCGTAGCCTGCGCCCGCGCGGCGCTGGACGTGGGCTGTGCCGGGCTGATCCTCACCAACACCAGCATCCGTTTCGAGGGACTGGCGAGCGACACGGCGGGCATGAGCGGCGGGCTCTCGGGGCGTCCCATCCTCGCCCGCAGCACCGACCTGCTGCGCCTGGTTCGACAGGCGCTCGGCCCCGCGCCCGTCCTCGTGGGTGTCGGCGGCATCATGGACCCCGAGGGCGCGGCCGCCAAGCTCGCCGCGGGGGCCGACCTGCTCCAGGTCTATACGGGACTCGTCTATCAGGGTCCGGCGTTCGTACGCCGGCTGCTGCGCGCGCTGCCGCACTGAGCGAGCCGGTCCGGGTCGCGCGCGCTGCGACCGTACCGGGACGATCGTTGCAAATCCTCGAGAAGTGGCCTATCAGCTGCAAATACCGCATTCGACCCCGGGGGCTGCGATCACGGAGCTTGCCGTCCGAACCAACCCAGATCCGCGCGCCGTGCTCACGAAGGCGCTCTTGAACGCCGGTCGGGCACTGGGACTCTCCCAGGACATGCTCGGCGAGATGATCGGGCGCGACCGCAGCTCCATCGCCCGCTGTCTCGACCCCGACAGCAAGGCCGGCGAGCTCGCCCTGTTGCTGATCCGCGTCTATCGCGGACTCTACTCCCTGGTCGGCGGCCGGCAGCAGGACATGCGCCACTGGATGCATACCGCGAATCGCGGCATCGGCGGCGTGCCGGCGGAGCAGGTGCGCTCCGTCGCGGGTCTCTTCCGGGTGGTCGAGTGTCTGGACGGGGATGGGAACGACCCCGCCGTC
This sequence comes from Thiocapsa sp., assembly GCF_022340925.1. Lineage (GTDB taxonomy): Bacteria > Pseudomonadota > Gammaproteobacteria > Chromatiales > Chromatiaceae > Thiocapsa. The sequence continues at coordinate 2,146 of NZ_JAJDNA010000087.1, read as the reverse complement.
GGGCCGGCTCCTGACCCAGCACACCCTGTTCCGCTCCGGTTGGCGCAGCGAACGCGGCGTCCGGCTGCAGGCAACGCCCTGCAATGCCTTCGAGACACAGCTCCGCCACCCGGGCGATTATCTCGTCAGTCAACGTCTTGGCAGCGCCCTACGTGACGCGGGCGTCGGCGCGTTCGAGTTTGTCTCACGACCCTCAGGGCGACGGAGCGACGACCTTCACCCTGTCGCCCGGTCCGCCTCCCGCAGCATCTCCTTCAGCCGCTCCAGCTCCTTCTGGACCTGGACCTGCTCGGTCACGTCATACTGCACGCCGAGAAAATAGATCAACTTGCCTTGCCGGTCGTAGAGCGGCCGGATAGAGAACCGGTTATAGAAGAGGGTCCCGTCCTTGCGGTAGTTGCGGATCATCACGGTGGCCCGTTTCTGCTCTCGGATGGCCTCCCGGATCTTCTCCAGCCCATCTTGATCGCGGTCCTGTCCCTGGAGAAACCGGCAGTTACGTCCGATGATCTCCTCATGGCTGTACCCGGTGATCAACTCGAAGGCCTCATTGGCGTAGACGATCGGGTTGTCCTTCTGATCGGGGTCCGAAAGGGTGATGCCGTTGATCGAGGTGTCGAGGATCTGCGACAACACGAACGGAATGAGGTCCGCATCTTTGTCGGCGACGAAATCCATAATGGTCTCTTCGTTTTGCGTGGTGTCGGAGAGAGAGTAGGGCCTTTCAGGACGCGCGGCAACCGGACCGCGGGGCGAATCGACGGCCTCTCGCGGATCCTTTCAAGGCACCGAAGACGACTGCATACGCGCCCGCCAACGCAAGGCGCACAGTGGAGTCGTGGCGAGACGGCGCAACTGCAGCAGTGGCACGCGCGGGACGCGCCGTGCGGCGAAACATCCTCCTGAGTTGGGTGTAGAATGGCCGCCCGGTGACCGCCTTCAATTGACCCGATCCCCTCCGAGCGACATGCCCAGAAAGCACAAACGCGCCTCCGCCAAGGGCCGAGCACCCGCGCGGGCGGTCACCCCGGATTCGGCCCAGGCCGATCTGCAGGCCGGGCGTTTCCGCGAGGCGATGGCGGGCTTCAAGGAGCTGCTCAAAGCGGGTCCCACGGCTGTGCTGCGAGATGGGCTCGCGGCCGCCTACGAGGGGCGCGCCGGCCAGCTCGCCGCCAAGGGCCTGCTCAAGGAGGCGCTGGTCATGTGGGAAAACCGGTCCGCGCTCGGGGAAATGCCTCCGCGCCTGGACCACGCCGTCCTGCTGCTGCGTCTGGGCCGCGTCGCCCCGGCCGTGGAGATGCTGGGCGACCCCTCGGTGTCGGGCGATCCAGGGCTCAGGCCGGGCTTCGCCAGCCACCTCGCGGCGCACTCCCTCGGCGGCACCCCGGGGATCGCCGAGGCCGTGCCGGCCGACGACCCCATCCGAGTCCAGGGGCCCGCCGCCGAAGAGGCCTTGGATGCCTATTGCGCCGGGAACGACCAGGCACTCGCACAGGCACTGAAGGCGATCCCGTTTCGCTCCCCCTATCGAGACCTGGTCCAGATCCTCAAGGCACTGACCCGCCTCGACCCCGCCGCCCGGGATCCCGCGGGTGGCTGGGCCGACGAGGTCCGCGACGAGGCGGCCGGCCTGTTGGACCGCGTGGGCGATGACTCGGGTTTCGCCAGTCTGCGCGACGCGGCCCGTCTGGCCCTGCTCTCCGAGGCCGACCTGGCGCCGAGGCTCCGCGAGGCGGGGCCGGCGGGTCGGGATCTGGTCTTCGCCCTGCGCGGCTGGTCCGTCGAGCGCGCGGCCTTGTGGAGCGAGCTGCAGGCGCTCGGCGACCCGCCGCAGCCGCGGGACCTGCTCCGCCTCATGTACAAGCATCGCCGGACACTGGGCGAGGACTGGGTCCGGGAGCGCGGCCTGCGCCTCCTGATGCCGAACCTCGGCGCACGCGCCAAATGGTGGCTCGAGGCTGGTGGCAAGCCCTTGACCGACCTCGAGGTCGTCCGCCTGAATGCGTGGCTGAGCGAGGCGGAGGCCGATCCCTGGGATGTGGCCTACGGCTGGCAGGACTACGCGAACCTCTTGTCGGAGGCCGCACAGCGCCAGGTCGCAGCGGGCAGCGATGCGGCGCTCCAGATCGCCCTGGCGCGGCGCAGG
>NZ_JAJDNA010000018.1 GCF_022340925.1 Thiocapsa sp. | reverse complement strand
AGCACCCGCTTGTCCGCCGGGGCCTCCGGTGCCTTGAAGCGAGTGTAGGGGTTGACCATCCCGGCGAAGGGCGAGAAGCGGTCCTTGCGCAGGCGCGGCTCGGCGAGGCGCAGCTCGGTCTGGAGGGTCTCGCCGCTGTCGGTCACGAACCGCAGGCCCTGCTCCGAGAACCGCTTGAGGCGCTCGGCCAGCGGTGGGCGATTGACCTTGAAGTCCTTCATCCAGTCGTCGGGGATCAGCGCCTCGAAGGACTTCAGGTCACCGACGTAGATCTCCAGTGCCACCTCGACCCGGTCGTCGAAGACGGTGATTTCGGCGATGTTGGGGGCGGTCTCGGCGCCCGTGAGGTTGATCCAGTCGGCCCGCGTGGGCGAGACGGCAAAGAGGGTGGCCAGGAGAGCGCAGCGAAGTATCAGCAGATGCCCACGCAAACGGCAAACAGGGCGATTAGGAGAGATCGGCATCAGTGCTTCAACGCCTTGTCCATCGTTCTTTCCTCACGGGCACATGCCGAACTCAAGGAAGCCGATCAGGGTGCCGTGCCGGGTATCTCAAGCGTAACGGTCAATCCGCCGTAGCGGTTGTGGGTCGCCGCATTGTCGGTGGGGTCGTTCGGGCCGCTTGCGTCTTCTGTTCCAAGCACTTGCTCATAAAGACGTATCATACATCGGGATAGCCTTGACATACATGCTTGTTTCAATAAACATACATCAGTGTAGGTTCTGAACATGAGAAGCGAAGCGAAGCCCAGGTCGCGTCTTTCGCGACAGGATTGGATCGATGCAGCCATCGAGCAGCTCGTCGAGGCGGGGATCGGCGCTGTCAGCGTCGAGCAGTTGGCGACGCGCATCGGAGTCACGCGTGGCAGCTTTTACCACCACTTTGCCGATCGTGAGGATCTGTTGCGGGGGATGCTGGACTACTGGTCACAGCGATGGAGCTACTCCATCCGGGAGCAGATCGCGGCGCTCGGCTTGGACCCGGGGACGACCTTGCTTGCGCTGATGAGAGCGATTCGCAGCCAAGGGGCGTCGGATTACGACGCGGCATTCCGGGCTTGGGCCCTGCACGACCCCTTGGCCCAAGTGGTGGTCGAGCAGGTCGATGAGGCGCGCCTGGCCTTCATCCGATCTCGTTTCGAAGGTCTGGGATTTACCGGCCTGGAATTGGAAAACCGTGCGCGTCTCTACTTGTATTACGAAGTCGCCCGTCCGGCCATGTTCGTCAGTCTGCCCCCGCAGCAGGACGAAGAACTGCTTGTGGAACGCCACCGGTTCCTGACGACGGCACAAAACAATTAAGCGATCTCTTACCGCAACCTGAGGAGGACACCATGAGGTTCAGAAGCAAAACACCAACCCGCATCGCCACCGGTAGTCTTGCCATCGGCCTCGTTGCCGGGTTGGCCTTGGTGGCCGGCGCACCCTGCGTCTCCACGGCCTACGCCGAGGAGGCTACCGAGCTGTCTCCGACGAAGGCGCGCCCGCGGGACACCTACTACCCCAATACCGAGGACTTGGCCCCCGACGAGATGCGTGTCATCGCCTGTGGCACGGGGATGCCGACGACCCGCATGAAACAAGCGGCTGCGTGCTTTCTCGTGGAGCTCGGCAACGGAGACAAGTTTCTGTTCGACGCAGGCAGCGGCTCGGCCGAGCGGATCTCCGCGCTGCAGATCCCCTACAACTACCTGGACAAGATCTTCGTCGGCCACCTGCACAGCGATCACTTCGGTGCTGTACCCGAGTACTGGATCGGCGGCGCGCTGATGGGGCGCAACCAGCCGCTGCGCATCTGGGGGCCGAGCGGCCGGATTCCCGAGCTCGGTACCGCCGCCGCGATGGATGCGATGCAGAAGATGTTCCTCTGGGATATCACCGGGCGGGTCGGCAACGTCGATCCGCGCGGCTACAAGCTCGAGGTCAACGAGTTCGACTACAAGGGGGAGAACCAGGTCGTCTACGACGAGAACGGCGTGGTGATCCGCTCCTTTCCGGCGATCCACTCGATCGACGGTGCGGTCAGCTATTCCCTGGAATGGAACGGGCTGAAGTTCGTGTGGGGCTCCGACACCTTCCCCAACCAGTGGTTCAACAAGTACGCCAAGGACGCGGACATCGCCATCCACGAGTGCTTCATCGCCGTGCCCGACATCGTCAACAAGCTGGGCTTCACGCCGGAGTCCGCTCTGCTGGTCGGCACCCAGATCCACACCGCCCCGGAGGCCTTCGGCAAGGTCATGAGCGAGGTGAAGCAGCGCCTGGCGATCGCCTATCACTTCTTCAAGGACTTCGACACCACCGCACAGGTTTACAAGCGCATCCGCAAGACCTATGACGGGCCGCTCAGCCTCGCCGAGGACTTCATGGTCTGGAACGTCACCAAGGACGGTATCCGCGAGCGCATGGCGGTGGTGGAGGAAAGCACCTGGTCGCCGCCGACCACCCGACCGAACGTCGCGCCGAGCAAGGACGATCGCGCCAAATTCGCCGAGATGAAGGGGCTGCCCGCCGAGGCCATCGGCTACTCGGACTTCATCGTCAGCGGCAAGTGGAACGTCGACGATGTGCTGCGGCCGATCTATCAGGAGGCCAGCGAGGCGGTCGGGCGGGAGCTCCCGTACCCCGAGAAATAGGCTGGCCGCGAGTCAGCGCCTTCCCCTACCTAAGCGAAACGACCGCCCTTCGGGGCGATTGTGGGGAAGGTGCACGCGACAAGCAGGCGGTGTTTCAAAAGCAGCAAATGACCAGTAAACCCCCTTTCACCTCTGTCCTGATCGCGCTGACCGTTACGTGGGCCGGACTCTCGAGGGCCGACGATCTGGCGAAGGCATCCCAAAACCCGATCGGTGACATGGTCAGCCTTCCCTTCGAGCTGTGGCACTACGACGGGATGCCGGGTGACTCATCGGCGAGCGCCCTGATGGTCAAGCCGGTCCTGCCGGTGAATCTCGGTGCGGTCAACCTGATCAACCGCTTAATCGTACCCTACGTAGGGGTCGACGCCAACCTCAGTGAGCTCGACCTGGGCGCCAACGAGGTGCCGGCCTCGGACGTGCGCCGGGACGGTTTCGGCAACATCCAGTATCAGGCGTTCTTCACCCCCGCGAAACCGGGCAAGATCATCTGGGGGCTTGGGCCAGTGCTCGAGCTGCCGACCAACACCAACGACATGGGTACCGACAAGTGGTCCGCCGGCGCCGGCGTCGTCCTTCTGACCATGCCCGGCAACTGGGTGCTCGGGCTGTTGGCCCAGAACCTCTGGTCCTACGCAGGCCCCGATAGCGCCGGCGAGGTCAACAAGCTAACCTTCCAATACTTCGTCAACTACAACCTGTCGAAAGGCTGGTACCTGACCTCGACGCCCATCATGACCGCGAACTGGACTAAATCGGGCGATGACCGCTGGACGGTTCCGATCGGCGGCGGCGTCGGGCGACTGGTCAAGTTCGGCAAACAGCCCGTGGATTTCAAGCTCCAGGCCTTTGCCAACGTCGTGAAACCCGATGCCGGTCCTGAGTGGTCGGTCATGGCCGCGGCCAAGCTTCTGTTCCCGAAATAAACACATCCGACAGTTCTAAGGAGTCAGAGTCGTGGCGATCGCATCCCCGTCCAACAAGCACTTGGTGTTCATTCTTGGCACCGCCGCACTGCTCATCAGTCCGCTCCAAGCCAAGGCAGAGACGACGCCGAGCGACGACTGGCAGTACGCCGCCTCGCTCTACTTCTTCGCCCCGGCGGTCAAAGGGTCCACGGCGGCGGGCTCAGACATCGATGTCAGCTTCGACACCCTGATCAACAATCTCAACATGACCTTCATGGGCGCCTTCGAGGCCCGCAAGGGCAAGTGGTCCGCCCTGGCCGACGTGCTCTACCTGAACGTCGGCGCGAACGGCGGCGCCCAGGTGCCGCTGACCGGTCCGCTTGGGCGGCCGTTAGGCATCGACGCCGACGCCAGCCTCAAGCTGCGCGGGTGGGTCCTTGGCGCCGTCGGCGGCTACAACGTCTTCGACAGGTCTCAGGCGTCGGTGGACGTCATCGCCGGTCTGCGCTACCTGGAGATGAAGGGCAGCTTCGGCCTCGGCCTCCAGGGCCGGCGCCTCGGCCGGGCGATCGAGTCGGACGCCAGCGGCGTGGTCTGGGACGGGATCGTCGGCGTCAAGGGTCGGGCCAATCTTTCGGGCAACTGGTTCGTCCCCTTCTATCTCGACGTCGGCACGGGCGACTCGGACCTGACCTGGCAGGCGCTCGCTGGCGTCGGATACAGATTCCACTGGGGCGACGTCTCCCTGGCCTATCGGTACCTGAAATGGGACCTCGGCTCCAGCAGCCCGATCGACGACATCAGCTTCAGCGGTCCTCAACTGACAGCCACGTTCCGCTTCTGATGCCGCGGCAAGAAACCCCTTTGCGACCCTGACTGAGACACATCAGTGAACCTGCTGCTTCGTATCCTTCCTTTGGCCGTGCCTGCGCTGCTCATTGGTCACGCGGTGCCACTCCAGGCCGCCGAAGGGTGCGGCCTCGGACAGCAGCGCGTCGCCGGCGTTTGCATCGATTGCCCCAGTGACCCCAGCTGCCCGGGCAACCCCAGGGGTATCGCGGACCCCAGAGGACCGCTTGATCCCCGAGGGGTCGCGGACCGCTCGATCCGCGCGGAGCGGCAGACCCCCGAGGTTCTCTGGATCCGAGAGGGCGAGGGGATCGTCCTGGACCCCGTCGCTAGGCGATCGCGGTGAAAGCGCCGACGCTTCCCGTTTGGTCCCAAGACGCCATTGCCGAGAACAGCCCGAGCAGCAGTCCGCGACGACCCAAACGGCTCACTCGAGCACCGCTGGTGTGGGTTCTGGCGATCCGTGAAAGGGTGAGCTGAAACCTGACAGATTATCGAGCGCAGGGCGCTTCGCCAGCCGCTGATCCGACCTACTGCATCGGCGCATCCTGGACATCGAGGTACGGCAATGCGGGTTCTTCGGGTTTGGGGCGGGGTCTTGCTGCGTTGCATCCCCCCGGCCGGAGCACGACAGGCAAAGCGGATCGCAGAGGCGGCAATGACCAACACCAAGATGACCCTGACACAATTCGCCTCCAAACGCGCGGCCACAGGCGCCATCGTCGCCGGGCTGGTCAATGCGCTGATTGTTTATCTGTCGCTGTCCGACCTACCGGAGGTGCCAGTTTTCGCCCTGGTGGCCGACCGCTGGAAGCAATCCCTGATCGGCGCGCTGGTGCCGCGCGCGGTGCTGATCAGCCTGCTGGTCACCATCATGACCGTCTGGGCAACTGTGAAGAGTCGTGCGGCCGGCAAGGTGCATCCGCCCATCGGAGCTGGTGTCCCCTGGTTTGGCCGCACCCTCAAGGTCGGCCTGACGCGGTCGCTCTATGGCTTTCTGCTGGTGCTGGCGATCGCCTTGATCCTGCGCGTGCTGCTGCCGACCTACACCGCCGTTCCGTCCGCCTGGGTCGTTGTCCTGGTCGCGCTGTTTGCCGCCGGGATCGCCTACCTGATGTCCTACACGGCTGTCTTGAAGACGGGCCGGGTGGGTGGCAACGGAGGCGCAATCGGCGTGACCAGGACTGGTCCTTGAACAGACCAAGACGTCACCGGCGTCGAGAAGACATGAGCCACGACCTCTGGCGTTGGAGCCTGCCTCTGACACTCGGCGCGAGCGGCATGGTCCTGAGTCCCGCGCCGTCCGGGCCGATCAGTCCGTCCGGAGCGCTGACCGGCAGCTCGCCGCCGCGTTCACCCTCGGGCGCGCCGGAATCCAGGGCGAGACCGCCGCCGGCAACGAGGTCCACGTCGGCTCAGACAGCGCGGTCGACGACATCCACTTCAGCGGACCGTTGCTCGCGGCCAAGCTCCGCTTCTGGGCAGCGGGCGCCTTGCCGCTTCCCAAACCGGTCCGGCCGAGCCGGGCCAATCCACGCTGAGCCATGAGGAGTGCGTAGACATGAAGAGCATGAAACACGCGCTCGCAACAGTGCTGCTGGCCACGACCCTGCCCGCCTTCGCCGAGATCGAGGCGCCCCCGCCCGGTATGGAGGGGGCGGAGCTGATCGAGACCTCCGCAACGGTCGAGGCCGTGAACCCGTCCAGCCGCTATCTGACCCTGAAGGGACCCGAGGGGAACCTGATCAGCGAGAGGGCCGGGGACCGCATCGAGGACCTCGACAAGCTCAAGCGCGAAGACCAGGTCAAGGTAAGCTATTACCGCAGCATGGCGGTCGATGTCGTCGCCAGCGAGGGCGACGAGTCGGCGCCGGAACGCCAGCGTTCCATCTCAACGGCCCCCGGGGCCGCTCCTGGCACCGCGAGTCGCCAGATGACCTCGATCGTCGAGATCCTGGTGGTCGATCCTTACAAGAAGGCCATCGCCTTCCGCGATCCCGAGGGGAATTGGCGCGAGGTCTCGGTCAAGGCCCCAGGGCTGCGCCACTATCTGGATGACCTGAAGGAGGGCGACACGGTCAAGGTGACCTTCACCGACGCCGTGGCCGTTTCGCTGGTGCCCCGCTGACGGCACCCCACTCCCGAGCGGCCAGCACGAAGAGTGGTTGCAGGAAACGGACAGCGCCTGGACGCGTCGCCAAGGATGGCGCCCATCCTCCCACGTCCCGCGATGGGATCCCCGCGCAGCCGCTAAAGTCTTCCAAGGTCGACGCGTCTTGGGTGCACACGGGGGCGATCGGGGCACCCAGAGCGCAGGGCCCGCCCAGGAACAGGCCGGAAGCAGCACGGCAAACCCGCAGGAGTACAGGCAGATGAACATTCCACATCGGATACCGGTGCAGGGACCTTTTGCCCGCGTCCTCGTTGGATCGGCGGCGGGCGAACGGCGAGCGAAATCCGGCGAAGGGCCCAAGGAGAGAGCAAGGGCGAACGCAGAGCCTCGGTTTCGCGGCGCACGCCTTTTCCGAAGCTGTCTCTTGCTCATGGTTTCCGGTCTGTTGGTGGCCGGCTGCGCGAGCGTTCCGAAAGACTACCCGCGTACCGAGTCCGCGGCCCTCAAAGACCCCGAAAGCACGGCGATCGGCCAGTACTTCTCCAGGGCCGCCAGGCGCCACCCGGGCAAATCCGGCTTCGCCATCATTCGCAAGCCGCGTCCCGCCTTCACCGCCCGGGTCGCGCTCACCGAGCTGGCAGAGAAGACCCTGGACATGCAGTACTATCTGTGGGAGCCCGACTCCACCGGGCGCATCCTGGCCGAGCGTCTGGTCCGGGCCGCCGACCGGGGCGTGCGGGTGCGCCTGCTGGTCGATGACATGACCCTCAGCGGGCGTGATGCGGCGGTCGCCGCCATCGATGCCCACCCCAACATCGAGATCCGGGTGTTCAACCCCTTGGCCCACCGCAAGGCGCGCGCCCTGGGCTTCATCGCCGACTTCAACCGCGTCAACCACCGGATGCATAACAAGCTGATGGTGATGGATAACGCCATTGCCATCGTCGGTGGCCGCAACATCGGCAACCACTACTTCGGGGTGGACACCGAGGCGAACTTCCGGGATCTCGACATCGCCGCCGGTGGGCCCGTCGTGCGGGAGATCTCCGATGTGTTCGACCATTTCTGGAATGGTTCCTGGTCCATCCCCATCGCCGCGCTGGTCGATCGCCCTTACACAGACGCGGACCTGCAGGCGACGCTCAAGACCGTGCGCGAGCAGATCGCCGAGGAGCGCTACCCCCATCCACTGGATCAGGACGTGGCCGAGCTCAAGTCCCAGCTCATGGGGATCTTGGATGAATTCATCTGGGCCCCGGGCCGTATCGTCTGGGACGACCCGGCCGAGATCGCCGCCACGGGCAAGACCAGCGCGCTGACCGAGGGGGTCTTCAAGCGGGTCGGGCGGCTGGATAGCGAGCTGCTGATCGAGTCGGCGTACTTCGCGCCGCGCGACCGCGGCGCGGATGCCCTGGCCAAATTGCACGATCAGGGTGTGCGCATCCGGGTGCTGACCAACTCGCTCGCGTCCAACGACGTGCTCGCGGCGCACGCCGGTTACACCGAGCACCGCGCCCGGCTGGTCGCCGACGGCATCGAGCTCCATGAGCTGCGCCCCGACCCGGGGCCGGTGAGCAAGAAGGTCCTCTCCGGCTCCTCCAAGGCCGCGCTGCACACCAAGGCCATCGTCTTCGACCGCAAGGACGTCTTCATCGGCAGCATGAACCTCGACCCCCGCTCGGGCGACATCAACACCGAGGCCGGACTCTACGTGGAGAGCCCGGAGCTGGCCGCGCAGGTCATCGACTACATGGACGAGGGCGTGCGGCCCGAGAACAGCTATCGGGTGTTGCTGGATGAGAACGGCAAGCTCTACTGGTTGACCGAGTCCGGCGGTAAAGAGCAGCGCTACGACAAGGACCCACACAGCACGGGCATGCAGCGCTTCGTCGCCGGATTCATTCGGATGCTCCCGGTCGAGGGGCAGCTCTGATCCGCGTTCATGACCGCAAGGCTGCGATGGCGAACGACGAGAGACGTGCGCGCACCGATCTGCTGAGTCATTCCTTGGCCGGTGTCGTCATCGGTTGGAAAACTGGCCGGGTCGCGATCGGCTCGGCTCACAGGCTGCTGGGCCGTTCACCTCTCTCGGCTTGGACTCATCGACGAGGCATCCGCATGTGAGCGGTCCGCAAAGATCGGACAGACAATCGGCCACTGTTCGACCCCTGAGCGGCCGGCCGTGGATGCCCATCATCGGGCCGACGGCGCGTCTCATTGAGGCCGGCCTCCTGATTGCCGCAGGCTCCGCTGCGGCCTTCGCGCAGGACATGGAGCCCCGCCGCTGGACGCCGCTGCCGGTGGGAGCCAGTATCGTCACCGCGGGCTACGTTTACACGAACGGCAATATCGCCTTCGACCCGTTGCTCAAGGTCGAGGCTGCGACGCTCAATACCAAAACCTGGGCGATTTCGATCCTGCACGCCTTCGAGGCGCTCGGGCAGCTGGCGCGATTAGATGCGGTGTTACCCTGGCAACACGCCCGCTGGAAGGGCTTGCTGAACGGCGAGCCGCGGGAGCTGGATCGCCGGGGGCTCGCAGACCCGCTCATCCGCTTGTCAGTCAATTTCCTCGGTCCGCCCGCGCTGGATGCCGAGCCTCTTCGGGCCTACCAGGCGGCGCACCCGGTCTATACGGTGGCCGGCGCGGCGTTGGCCGTCACCTTGCCGCTGGGCGAATACCAGCGGGACAAGCTGCTGAACCTTGGGCAGAACCGTTTCGTGATCCGTCCGCAGATTGGCGTGGTCCACCGTCGTGGACACTGGTCCTGCGAGCTGACCGGCTCGGTCTTTTTGTTTCCCGACAATACGCACTTCTATCCCGACCAGCTCAGGGCGCTAAACCCGCTGTTCGCGCTCCAGGGGCATCTGGTCTTCACGGCGACGGGTCGACGATCATCGGAGGCCTGAAAGATCCCGTCGCGACGGGATGCGCCTTTCTGCCGGGCGTGGCAAAAACCAAACGCCGTTGCCAGTAGGTACCAACTTCCGCAGTGGGCAATTGATGGTGATTTCACGTCTGAGCGGCTATGCCCGATGCCGCTTGACGTGAGATTGGCCATCCTGGCCAAATGTGAATGCCGACAGCAGCACGGCCGTTTCCGCTGTCATTTCGGATCGCACCGGTCCAGGCTTGCCCTGCGGGCCGCGAGACGGCGAGGATGCCGAGCACGCGGGTGTCCACACGTCAAAGGCGGATCGCGATCGGGCGACCATCGGATCGCTGAACGAAGCGCGCAAGCAGGGAGTTCAGATGGCACAACAACTCATCAAGGTCCCACCGACTAAGAACACCCTGCTGCGACTCAAGAAGCAGGAGAAATTTCTGGAGGAGGGCCACGATCTGCTCGAGCGCAAGCGCGAGCTGCTCACGCGTCTGGTCTATGAGCGCATCGGCGAATACCGCAGGCTCCGCCAAGAGGCCGAGCAGGCGCTCGCCGAGGCCTATCGCTGCCTGAGCATCACCCACCTGAGGATGGGCAGTCGCGGCATCCATCAGGCCGCTCTCGGATCCGAGCTCGCGCTCACGGTGGATATCCTGCCGCGCCGGGCGCTCGGCGTGGAGTACCCGGCCGTGACCAGCGACCGGGTAGCGCTCAAGCCGGTTGGTCTGCTGGGAACGGACGCGAGCTTCGACACCACGCGCGAGAATCTCGCCAATGCCTGTGTGCTGCTGGCACGCCTCGCGGAGGTCGAAACCGCGCTGCACCGCCTGATGGAAGAGCAACGCAAGGCCCAGAAGCGCGTGAACGCCCTCAAGTACAACATCATCCCGCTCTACCGCCGGACCATCCACTTCATCCAATCCTCACTCGAGGAAGAGGAGCGCAACACCCTCTTCCAAGTCAAGCTGCTGCGGCAGCGGGCCGAGGCCTGACGGGGCTCTCCGGACTAGGAACTGCGCCACCGGCGGTTCTGCAGATCGCGAAGACCTCCGGCCTTCAGGGGCAGGATCCTCCAGCGGACCGGCTGGATGCTGCGGCGACCTCAGCCCAGCTTCTGGAGTCGACGGCCTGGGCTCTGGGGAGGAGCGCGCCGGAGCGCGTTCGCCTCGAGGTCGAGCAGCTCCAGGCGATGGACCGGGTTCTCAGCGGCGACGTCGTCGCGCCGCTCGCGAATGCGCAGACGGAAGCCGCCGTGTGGGTCGCCTTCGGGGAATGACCACCGCGGAGAGGAAACCGCCGACCATTGAGCCGCCCCGGATCGCCAGACCCCGTCTCTCAACAGCCCGGGTCCTCGGGAAGGATCTCCAGGGCGCTCTTGATGAGGCCGCCGGCGCGATACAGCCCGACGAGCGTCTTGGCATCCGTGATCTCGGCGTCGTTGCACCAATCGAGCGCCTGGGCCAATGGCAGCCAGTGGATCTCGATCATCTCGTCCTGCTCATGGGCATGGCCTTGATGCGAGAGACCACGCGCCATCCAGAGGTGGATGACCTCGGTGAAGACACCCGGCGAGCTGTGCATCCGGCCAAGGTCGGTCCAGTCCGCGGCGCGCAGGCCGGCTTCTTCCGACAGCTCGCGGGTCGCCGTGCCAAGCGGGCTCTCGCCCGGGTCGATCTTTCCCGCGGGCAGCTCCCAAAGCCAGCCGCCGGCGGCATGGCGCCACTGGCGCAGCAGGCAGACCCGATCCTGCTCGTCCAAGGCCACGACGGCCGCCCCGCCGGGGTGACGGACGATTTCGAGCTGCACCTGCCGGTCCGCGGGCATGGCAATGGTTTCGATGGCGACGTCGATCACCCGGCCTTGGAAGATGGGCTCGCGCTTCAAGATTGGGTCTTCGCTCATGACGGGCTCCTCGCGATGGGCTTCGGGCTCGGGCGGCGGCGGGGCCGGCGCTCGCCGTCGGACACCGGCGACGCAGCGGTGGTTGTGAATCTGCGCGCCCCGGCCGACGGGGGTCTCCCGGCACGCATTGGAAGCGACCCGCGACTCACCCTAAACTAGCGGCCCGACACCGATTCGACAAGCCGAGCAGGCGATTCGCCAGGACACAGACCGTGACGCAGCACCCGATCATCATCGCCCTGACCTTCGCGGTCTACTTCGCGGTGGTCTGGATGATCGGGTGGTATGCCTACCGCCGCACCCGTGATCTCTCCGACTTCATCCTCGGCGGACGGCGCCTCGGGAGCGGTGTCGCCGCCCTGAGCGCGAGCGCCTCGGATATGAGCGGCTGGCTGCTGCTCGGGCTGCCGGGCTTCGCCTACGCCGCCGGTCTGGAGTCGCTCTGGCTCGCGGGGGGTCTCTTGCTGGGCACATGGGTGAACTGGCGTGTCGTCGCGCAACGCCTGCGCGTCTTCAGTGTCGCCTATGGGAACGCCCTGACCTTGCCGGAGTACTTCTCCAACCGGTTCGACGATCGGATCGGTTGGCTGCGCGGCATCGCGGCCCTGTTCGTCCTCGGGTTCTTCCTGCTCTACACGAGCGCGGGGCTGGTCGCCGGGGGGAAGCTCTTCCAGTCGGTCTTCGGGCTACCCTATGTCTGGGCCGTGGCGCTTGGCCTCGTCTCCATCGTGCTCTACACGGCCGTGGGGGGCTTTCTGGCCGTGTCCTGGACCGACGTCGTCCAGGGGCTCCTGATGGCGGCGGCCTTGGTGGCGGTGCCGCTGGTCGCCTTTTCACAGATCGGGGAACCCGGTCACGTGTTCGAGGTGATCAGGGCCGGCAACCCGGATCTCATGAATCCCTTCACACACGCCGACGGCAGTGGAGTCGGTCTGATCGGGATCCTGTCCTTGGCGGCGTGGGGTCTGGGGTATTTCGGGCAACCGCATATCCTCGCGCGCTTTCAGGCCATCGCCACCCCCCGGAAGGTCACGGCAGCTCGATGGATCGCCGTGATCTGGGTCGCGGTGACGCTCACCGGGGCGACCTTGACCGGTCTCGCCGGCATCCTGGTCGTCGAGCAGCCGCTCTCCGACGAGGCGCGCGAGACCGTCTTCATCCTGCTCGTCGACATCCTCTTTCATCCGATTGTCGCCGGGGTGCTGCTCGCCGCGATCCTTGCCGCCATTATGAGCACGGCGGACTCCCAGCTGTTGGTCTCCTCCTCGTCCTTCACCGAGGACCTCTATCGGCTCCTGCTGCGCCGCAAGGCCGGCGCACGCGAGCTGGTCCTGGTGGGGCGCATCGCAGTGGTGGTGATCGCGCTTGTCGCTTTCTGGCTGGCTTTGGATCCGGAGGCCATGGTGCTCGACCTGGTCGGCTATGCCTGGGCCGGCTTCGGCGCGGCGTTCGGCCCGGCCCTGATCCTGTCGCTCTACTGGCCGCGTATGACCGGCCTGGGCGCGCTCGCGGGAATCCTGGTGGGCGGCCTGACGGTCCTGGGATGGAAGCAGCTCGAGGGCGGCCTGTTCGACCTCTACGAGATCGTGCCGGGGGTCCTGCTGGCCTCGCTCGCGATCTATCTCGTCAGTCGCGCCACCCCGGGCAAGCAGGCCGTGCTGGCCGCGCGCTTCAGCAAGGTGGAGGATGAGATGATGAAGACGGCGTCATGACCAGGGAAAGACAGCCGGCGGACGATCAAGGCGAATCGTTGCGCGACTGGCATCTGCTCGACGCCGCGGAGCAGGCGGCATTGCTGATCGAGCACGGCCGGTACCTGGACAGTCTCCCCCCAACCTGTGACCTGGACAGCAAGGTGGAGCGTCTCAGGCGCTGGTTGCGGGAGCGCGGTATCCGCTACCCCGGTTGAGGGCGGCCTCTCGATCCGGCATGTCATCGATCGGTCATCGATCCTCAATAGAATGCATCTGAGATCGATGTCGGATGACGTCGCCCGGTGGGTATGACCGGCCGGCCCGGTCGGTAAGGACATGGCTCGGACCACAGGACTCAGATGGCTATGGCAACCATTCTTGTCGTCGACGATGAACCGGATATCCGCGAAGTGATCCGATTCGCCCTCGAGAACGCGGATTACCGCGTGGTCGAGGCCGGACATGCGGATGAGGCACGCAAGCTCCTGACCAACGAAACCCCCGACCTGGTCCTCCTCGACTGGATGCTGCCCGGCCGCTCGGGGCTGGAGTTGGCCCATCAGCTCAAGCAGAACCCGAAGAGCCGGGCGGTGCCCATCATCATGGTCAGCGCCCGCGGCGAGGAAGAGGATCGCATCAAGGGGCTCGACACGGGGGCGGATGACTATATCGCGAAGCCCTTTTCGCCGCGTGAGATGGTCGCACGCGTCAAGGCGGTCCTGCGCCGCGCGAAACCGGAGGAGTTGTCCGACGAGGTCGAGATCGGAGGGCTGCGGATCGACAACATCAGTCATCGCGTGACCGCAGAGGGACGTCACGTCGAGATCGCGCCGACCGAGTATCGCCTGCTGCACTTCTTCATGACCCATGTGGACCGCGCCTTCAGCCGCTCGCAGCTGTTGGATCAGGTGTGGGGCGATCAGGTCTATGTGGAGGAGCGCACCGTGGACGTCCATGTCCGACGCCTGCGCAAGGCACTCGAGGCATCCGGGCACGACCGCCTGCTTCAGACGGTGCGCGGCGTCGGCTATCGCTTCTCGGACAAGACCTGACTCGGTTGGCCGGCCATCCCCATCCCCCGAGGGCGTCATGGCGCCGCTCCCTGATCTTCGAGTCGTCGCTGCTCGCGTTGATGATCGCCTCGGGCGGCGCCCTGTGGCTGCTGCTCGGCGCCGATCTGTCTTGGGTGTGGCCGCTGGTGCTCCTGCCCTATCTGCTGCGACATCTCTACTTCCTGGCGAAGCTGACCCGTCTGATCCGCCGTCACCACCGCCTGGCTCCGCCGTTCCCCGGCGGGCTCTGGGGCGAGGTCTATCGCAGCATCGCTCAATATCAGCAGCGCGGGCGGAAAGGGCGCAAGCGCCAGATCCGATTTACCCGGCGTTTTCGCGAGGCGGCCAATGCGGTGCCGGACGCCTTGGTGATCCTCGATAAACAGCACCGGGTGGACTGGGCCAATCCGACCGCGGCGACCCTTATGAACGTCCACTGGCCGCAGGATAGCGGACGTCCCTTCGTCGATCTCCTGCCCCATCCGGATCTCAAGACCTTCGTCGAGGCGGGCGACGACGTGCGGCCAATCGAGATTGCGCCCAACCACAACCGGGCCACCATGCTGTCACTGCGCATCACCCCCTTCGGCGAACGCAAGCGACAACGGCTGATCGTGGGGCGAGACATCACCAAGATCTATCATCTCAACATGATCCGTCGCGACTTCGTCGCCAATGCCTCGCACGAGCTGCGCACGCCCTTGACCGTGATCGCGGGCTTCCTGGAGAACCTCATGGATGCGCCGGCCACCCCGCTCAATCATCGTCGCCCACTCGTGTTGATGCACAACCAGGCCGCGCGGATGCGCTCCATCATCGATGATCTGCTCACCCTGTCGAGATTGGAGATCCATGAACGGCCGGAGGAGCAAGGGGCAGTGGACGTGCCCGAGGAGCTGCACCTGATCCTGCAGGAGGCGCAGGTGCTGAGCAATGGACGACACAGGGTCGAGACCGAGATCGAGGACGACCTCCTCCTGCTCGCCAATCAGCCGGAGCTGCGAAGCGCCTTCTCGAACCTGATCTTCAATGCGGTGAAGCACACGCCCGAGGGCACAGAGATTCGGATACGCTGGTCGTGGGGGACCGATGGACCGGAGCTCCGAGTCCGAGACAACGGCCAAGGGATCGGCCCTGAGCACCTGCCCCGTCTCACCGAACGCTTCTATCGGGTCGACAGGGCCCGCTCACGGGAGTCCGGAGGGACCGGGCTCGGTCTGGCGATCGTCAAGCACGTCCTCAACCGGCACGATGCGCGCTTGCTGATCGCGAGCGAGGTCGGTCAGGGCTCCACCTTCACCTGCATCTTTCCGGGCGGTCGAGGCATCTCCCGCGAATCGCTCGAACGACCCTCGGCCCCGACGACGGCCGCCGCGACCTGAGGCGATGCTGATCCATGGCCATCCTGGCCATCATCACCCCGCCGTCCAAGCGGCGCGACGATCGGAATGCGCTTTTCTTCGGTCACTGAGGCGCCTGACAACCTCGCGGCCTCCTGCCCCGGACGGGAAACGCTGGGGCGACAGCGTTTCCCTTACGACGCCCTAAAACGTCTTCGGCGCTCCGCGCGGCTCACGAAAGGAGCCGGGAGACGGCGTGCCTCAGGGTCCGTGCCGATGTTTGGCCAGGACGGCCATCCGATCGGCGTCCAGGTGGCTATGCGCCGGCTCGGCCGGGCAAACTCAAGCGGGAGGGGGATCCCCGCGCCCGGGGGGCGGCGCGGGATCAGCGCGAGGCGGCCATCAGGCGGATCTGGTCCGCGTCGGCCCCGGCCTCCTGCTCCTCCTGAAACGCCTGGTTGACGCGATCGCGAAGCTCTTTGCCCGGCTTGAAGTGAGGGACGTGTTTACCCGCCAAGGCGACCGAGTCACCGGTCTTCGGATTGCGTCCGATGCGGGGCGGGCGATAGTGCAACGAGAAGCTTCCGAAGCCCCGGATCTCAATCCGCTCGCCGGACGCAAGGGCACCGCTCATGCGATCGAGGATCTTGCGAACCGCCTCTTCGACATCTTTGTAGGGGAGATGGTCTTGCGCCGCGGCCAGAACTTCGATCAGCTCGGATTTGGTCATGGTGTCGACTCCCGGGAAAAGGATAGGGGGCCCCGGAATCGGCGGCCCCAACAGACACAGTGCCGGAGGTCAGCCCCCGCGCTGAGCCTCTTCCATCTGCTCTTTGAGGATGTCCCCGAGGGTCGCGGTGCCGCTCGCAGCGTCGCGAGAATAACCCTTGATCGCGGCCTGCTCATCCTCGACGTCTTTCGCCTTCATCGAGAGCGAGAGCGTGCGGTTCTTGCGATCCACACCGAGGAATTTGGCCTCAATCTCCTCGCCGGCCTTCAGCACGGCGCGGGCATCCTCGATGCGGTCACGCGAGATCTCTGAGGCTCGCAGATAACCTTCGACGCCGTCGGCCAAGGCGATGGTCGCCCCTTTCGGATCCACGTCCGTGATGACGCCCGTCACGACACTGCCCTTCTCATGCAGTGCGACGAAGCTCGAGAAGGGATCCTTATCGAGCTGCTTGACACCGAGCGAGATGCGCTCACGCTCCGGATCGACCGACAGCACGACCGTCTCGAGCTCGTCGCCCTTCTTGTAGCGACGCAGGGCCTGCTCGCCGGCCTCGTCCCAGGAGATGTCGGAGAGATGGACCAGGCCGTCGATCCCGCCGTCGAGACCGATGAAGATGCCGAAGTCGGTGATCGACTTGATCTTACCGGAGACATGGTCGCCCTTCTTGTGGGTGGCGGCGAACTCCTCCCAGGGGTTCATCGCGCACTGCTTGATGCCGAGCGAGATCCGACGGCGCTCCTCGTCGATATCCAGCACCATGACCTCGACCTCGTCGCCCAAGGCCACCACCTTGCTCGGGTGGATGTTCTTGTTGGTCCAGTCCATCTCGGAGACATGGACCAGCCCTTCGACACCCTCCTCGATCTCGACGAAGCAGCCATAGTCGGCGATGTTCGTCACCTTGCCGAAGACGCGGGTGCCTTCCGGGTAGCGGCGCGAGATATTGACCCAAGGGTCCTCGCCCATCTGCTTCAGGCCAAGTGAGACACGTTGACGATCACGATCGAACTTAAGGACCTTGACGGTCACCTCGTCGCCGATCTCCACGACCTCGGAGGGATGCTTGACGCGGCGCCAGGCCATGTCCGTGATGTGGAGCAGACCGTCGATACCGCCGAGGTCCAAAAAGGCACCATAATCGGTCAGGTTCTTGACGACGCCCTTGACCTCCATACCCTCCTCGAGACTCTTCAGGAGCTGGTCACGCTCAGCGCTGTACTCCTCTTCCACCACCGCACGGCGTGAGACGACCACATTGTTGCGCTTGCGGTCGAGCTTGATGACCTTGAACTCCTGCTCCTTGCCTTCGAGGTAGGTGGTGTCGCGCACCGGTCGGACATCGACCAGGGAGCCGGGCAGGAAGGCGCGGACAGTGCCCAGATCGACGGTGAAGCCGCCCTTGACCTTGCCGTTGATCATGCCCCGCACGGTCTCGGCGGCCTCGAATGCCTTTTCGAGGTGATCCCAAGCGGCGAAACGCTTTGCCTTCTCACGCGAGAGACGGGTCACACCAAAGCCGTCTTCGACGGCATCCAAGGCCACCTCGACCTCGTCCCCGATGGCGACCTCGAGCTGGCCATCAGGGCCGACGAATTGGCTTCTTGGGATGACGCCCTCGGACTTGAGACCGGCGTTGATCACGACGTTATCCGATGTGATCTCGATCACGGTTCCGGTGACGATGGTACCCGGCTGAAGCTGGGTGGTATTCAGACTCTGTTCAAACAGTTCGGCAAAGCTTTCGGTCATGAGATCAAATTATCCTGAGACAGGCGCGCGAGCCCGCCCCATCCGGGGCGAGGGGTATGAATGAATCGAAAAGGCCGGCGCATTCGGCACCGACCCGGCCGGATCGACAGCGGCCGCGAACGGCGACCTGCCGACATCTCATGGGACCAGCTCCGGAAAGACGCGCCTCACCTCTTTCAGGACCCGATCGAGCACTTCATCAACGGACAAGGTGGTGGAATCGAGGACCACAGCATCCCCCGCCGCACGCAGTGGCGCGACTTGGCGGCTGCGGTCCCGTGTATCCCGTTCACGTATATCCACGATAAGGTTGGGCAGGTTAGCATCCAATCCCTTTTCTTTCAACTGTTTATACCGGCGCTTTGCGCGCTCCTCCGGACTGGCGTCGAGGAAGACCTTCAGCGGGGCGTGCGGGAACACAACCGTGCCCATATCCCGCCCGTCGGCGACCAGCCCGGGCGGACATGCCCTGGCACGCTGCCACGCCAACAAGGCCGCCCGAGCCGACGGGTGCGCCGCGACACGCGACGCGGCCATACCGGCCTGCTCGGTGCGAATCGCATCGGTCACATCCTCGCCATCGAGCAGCACCCGATCCGCCGCGAAGGTCACCTTCAACCGGACCGCAAGGGCCGCAACCGCGTCCGCATCGTCGAGCTCGACACCAAGGCGCTGTGCGGTAAGACCCAGGACGCGATAGAGCGCGCCGCTGTCCAGACAGTGCCAGCCGAGCCGGTTTGACAGCAGATGCGCGATCGTCCCCTTGCCGGTGCCGGACGGGCCATCGATGGTGATGACCGGGATCATCGACGCATCTCGCGGATACCCAGTCCGACGCCGGCCGCCAGCTCAGCAAACCCGGGGAAGGAAGTCTCGACATTGGCGCAGTCGCGGATCTCGATCGGCCCCTTCGCACGCAAGCCCGCAATCGCGAAGGCCATGGCGATGCGATGATCACCGTGCGCATCGATCGCCCCGCCGCCGGCGCCCTCAACACTCCCCTCGCCCGTCGCACCCAGCTCGCCCCCGGTGATCCGTATCCCGTCGGGACGGGTCTCGGTCCGGACACCGAGATGCGCCAGTCCGTCGGCCATGACCTGGATTCGGTCGCTCTCCTTCACGCGCAGCTCTTCGGCACCGGTGAGGGTGGTCTCACCTTCGGCACAGGCCGCCGCGACGAAGAGAACGGGTAGCTCGTCGATTGCGAGCGGCACCTGATCGACCGGGATGCGAATCCCGTGCAGGCGCGCATGGCGCACCCGGATATCGGCGATCGGCTCACCCCCGGCCGTGCGCCGATCGATCAGCTCGATATCGCCGCCCATGCCGCGCAGAAGATTGATTACCCCGACCCGCGTCGGATTGACCCCGACGCCCTCCAGTAAAAGATCGGAGCCGGGGGCAATGCTGGCACCCACCAGGAAGAAAGCCGCCGAAGAGATATCGGCGGGAATCTGCAGCCGAC
The DNA here is from genome assembly GCF_022340925.1 of Thiocapsa sp. GTDB lineage: Bacteria > Pseudomonadota > Gammaproteobacteria > Chromatiales > Chromatiaceae > Thiocapsa. Next base: position 34,549 of record NZ_JAJDNA010000018.1, on the reverse strand, counting down.
ACCCCGTCAGCCGCCCACCGCCGGTCAGACACACCCGCGATGCTTGGCGGCGCACCGAGTAGCCGAATGCGGTCAGCATGCGCTCGGTATGGTCACGGGTCGGTGCCGGCTCGGTCACACAGGTCTCGCCTTCGGCGTACAGACCGGCAAGCAGGAGACTTGACTTCACCTGGGCGCTCGCCACCGGCATCCTGTAGTCGATCCCTGACAAGCGCGCCACCGGCTCGAGCTCGAGCGGCGCCGTCCCGCCCGCGGTGGTTCCGATGCGCGCGCCCATGCTCCCTAAGGGATCCGTAACGCGCCGCATGGGTCGCCTGGACAAGGAGCGATCCCCGACCAGGGTCACCGGGAAGGGCTGCCCGGCCAAGAGTCCGGCAAGCAGTCGCATCGAGGTGCCCGAGTTACCCATGTCGAGCGGCCCGTCCGGTGCCCGCAGCCCCCGCATCCCGACACCCTGCACCCGCACCTGCCCACGGTCGGGCCCCTCGATGGGCACGCCGAGACGCCGGAAAGCGGCCAGGGTCGCCAACGCATCCGCGCCTTCCAGAAACCCGGCGATGCGGGTCTCGCCTTCAGCGATCGCAGCCAACATGATCGAGCGATGCGAGATCGACTTGTCCCCGGGCACCCGCACGCGCCCGCGCAACGTCCCGCCCGGTGCGATAAGGTAACGGGTATCCTGAGGCTGTCCCAAGTGCTCTCCTGCGCCCCCGCGCCCGGACGTTGCGAAAAGGCAGGTATGTTAGTCCGGCGCAGTGAGGCGGTAAACTGGGAATGCGCGCCGTGCGGACCTCCGCCCCAGGCGCACGTGACCGGCTCGCCGCCCCGCGGTGCCCAACGGGCCTCTCGGTGCTTCGACGAAGGGGTTGCCTCACAATCCCGAAGATCGGCGATCCAACCTTCCCGCGGCGGGCATCCGACTGATGGGATTGCGCAATCACTTCACCATGTCAGCAGGATCATCATGTCGATCACCGACAAGCAGAAACGCTGGCTGAGGCAGCAATCACACCATCTGAAACCGATCGTGACGGTTGGTCAGCACGGCATCACCGAGGCCCTGCTGGCCGAGCTCGACCAGGCCCTGAGTCATCATGAGCTGATGAAGGTCAAGATCACCGGAGGTGATCGGGATCAACGCGACGCTGCGATCGAACGGATCACACAATGCACTGGCGCCGATCTGATCGGTCGGATCGGGCATGTCGCTTCCTTCTACCGCGCCAATCCCGATAAGCCCAATCCGATCCTGCTCCAGGACGGCCGGCCTGCATAGCGGGGCGCGCATGCACTGCGCGAGCCTTGCCCCGCACGCGCACCTTGAATGCTTCAAGCTGTCCTTAGTCCGTCTGCGGACCATAGCGATCGAACGCGAAGACCACGAAAAACCCGACCAGGCAGGTGAGGGCCACCCCGAGGATCAAGGGATCCCCCTCGTAGCCAGAGGGGAGGACATTGACCTCCGCCAGGACCTTCTTGGCGGTGACCCCGTCGTCGGCCATCACGATCTGACCCGCACCATCCCTGAGCCAATCCCGGGCATTCCGCCACGGGTAGACCTTGTTCAGCGAGCCGACCAGGAAGCCGGTCAGGGTGGCGAGCGTCTGGCTCCTGAAACGCCTGAAGGTCCATGAGAGCAGGCGGGACATGCTCATGAGTCCCACCAGGCATCCCAACCCGAAGACCGCCAAGGTGAAGAATCTCTCCAGGGAGAAGCTCACGAGCAGCCCCTTGAGGGTATCCTGGACGATATACTGATACATGCCGAGCAGCAGGAGCATGAAGCTGCCTGAGATTCCAGGGAGCATCAGGGCGGAGATGGCGATGGCGCCGCAAACAAAGACGAACCAGAGCGCCTCGCTCCCGCTCGCGGGCGTGAGGACCGTGATCGAGTAGGCCAGGACCGCCCCGAGGGCGAAAAGCGACATCTCGCCGGCCCGCCAACGTCCGATCCGACGACCCATGTAGAGGATCGAGGCCAGGATCAAGCCAAAGAAGAAGCCCCAAATCAGCGGCGGGTAGCGCTCGAGTACCCAGGAGATAACGAACACGCCGAAGACGATCCCGACCGCCATCCCGGCCAGCACGAGCGACAGAAAGACCCCGTCGAGCGCCCTCCACACGCCGCGAAGCCCATCGCGTCGGTGGACCCCGATCAATCCCGGCCCGATTGCCTTAACTGCGTTGATTAGCCGCTCATAGATTCCGGTGATTAACGCGATCGTCCCACCCGAGACGCCGGGGATGACTTCCGCGACCCCCATGGCGCCGCCCTTCAGAACCAAGCTCAACCGCGACATTGTTCGTTCTCTCCATCGGACCGGATCAGGCTGGATCGGTCGGCATTCCCCGTGCAAGCACGTTATCTTGGCATCCGCGACCGCAATCGGAAAGGGATCGGCTCCGCCCAAGCCGTTTCGCTGGCCTCCTGGGCTATCTTGCCTGACCCGCTCGGGCTAGGATGAGCGACGTCCTGGGGTGTCAGGCTGACCTGACCGAGGAGACCGGCCCCGGGTGAGACTCCGTTCCTCCATGTCCCAGCACACGCTCGCATTCATCGCCATCGGCTCGAACATCACCCCTTTCGAGCAGATCCCGCAGGCGCTGGACTGGCTTCGGCATCTGCCCGAGTCCAGCCTGTTCGTGGAATCCTCCTGGTATCGCACGCTCCCGTGGGGCATGGTTGAGCAGCCCGATTTCGTCAATTTGGTCGTGGGGCTGAAAACCTGTCTGTCGCCGCACAGCCTGCTCGGGGAGACGCGGATGATCGAGTCGCGGCTGCAGCGCGTGCGACGCGAAAAGAACGGTCCGCGGACGATCGATCTCGATATCCTGCTCTTCGGTGACCGCGTCCTCGCCGAACCGGATCTCCATATTCCGCATCCGGGGCTGCTGGTCCGTGACTTCATGCTGATCCCATTGATCGAGGTTGCACCCGACGCGGTTCACCCCGTGCGGGGCCGTCCGGTGAGGACGCTGACGGGGCAGATACGCCATCGCCAGATCCTCGAAAGACTGCCGGGGAGGGGCGAGTCCGCGCCATTCGGCTCGAACCCTTGAATCCGGTCTGAGTCGGCCGTTCCGCTCATTCCTGCCGCGCCGTGCCCGGGGAAACCGCCCACGGCACTGGATTCCGGGATCGCTGACGGAGGACGGCGGATGACGTCCCGGGCCGGCAAGTCCAAAGAGCCCCTATGGAGGGGCAACAGCGATGCGCAGCCGACGCGGAAGGTCCAGGCTGATGACAGCCAGGATGGCCAATCATCACTTCGCTAGACGCGCTGCGGATACAACTCAGGCAAGACAGGCGCCCCGGTCTCTCCGGCCCGGGCGTCAGCGGCGGACAGCCGCGGCTCGAGCCGCTGCCAGGCCCGAGTACCGTCCCATGCCTCGCCGCTGCCGGCGTAGATCGCCTGATCGATGCCGGCCAGCGCCTCCCCCGCCGAGGCATCGCCGAGACGCCCGGCCAGATCCCGCAGCCCGAAGGGCGTCTGCCCGGGCCAGCGCGCCCGTCCCCATGCAAGCAGCGCCGCCCGCGCATCGCGTGCATCACCTGCCCGGCAGGCCTGCTCGACGCGCCGGAGCAACTGCCGCGTTGACGTGGAGTCGGCCGTATCCGGGGGCGCACCCGCCGGCGCCATGGAGCCGCGGCGCCGTGTCCCCCACTTGACCCAGATGAGCGTTGCCAGCCAGCCGACCCCGAGCAACCCGGCCAACCCCGGCCAGAAGGCGCGCCCCATCCCGTATGTCGGCATCGTCGGCGCGGCCCCCGGCTGGACCTCGTCGATCGACGAAACCCCGCCATGGGTCGCCGGGGACTCCCGACCAGCCTGAGGGGGCGCATCAGGGCCCCGAGTCGCATCCCCAGGCGCCGGCGCTACGTCAACGATGCGTGCGGGAACGACGGCGACGCGCTCCTCGTCCGCGATCGTATCCCACCAGGGAATACGCACCTCGGGGAGGTTGAGACGGCCGGTGCGTGTCGGGACCAGGGCCACCTTGAGGCTCTTGATCGCGGCTGGGCCCGCAGCGCCCGGAAGATCTTCCGCATGCGGCTGGTCAGGGTAGATCTGGAGGCCGTCTGGGGCGCCGGGGTCGAGGGGCGGCAATTGGGCCGCAGTGACCCCTCGAGCCGTGATGGTCAGGGTTCGGGTGACCACCTCTCCGACCTGGAACAGGGGCGGCGATGGCGTCCACTCATCCGTGAGCTGCAGCGACTCGGCCGGCAACCAGGGCAGGGCGGAGCCGGCAGGCTGAGGCCGAACCTGGACCTCCAGGTCAGACCCGCGCTCCACGATGCGCCGCCCGCCCCCGCCCATGCCCAGCAGCCCGCCAAACAGACCTCCGTCAAAGGGCGCATCCGGATCGGTGGGGGCGCCCCGGGCGGGCGACCGCACGTCGTGGAGAAACGCCTCCAGCCGTGGACCCTGAATGGTCAGCGACCCGCTCTGTTGCGGGACGACAAGAAAGGACCGTTCCACCACTTGGTAGCGTTGGCCATCGACGAGCTCGGTGTAAGCTCGATCGTCGCCGAAGCGCTCGATCGTCGCACCATCAGCCTGCGGCTCGGAGAGCAGGGCACGTTGCGGCGGCTGGCGATAGAGGACCTTGACCCGGTACTGAAACGCCTGCTGGACATAGGGCGTCGCCCGATCGGCTTCGGACTCGACGAACACTGCCTTCGAGGCCGCATCGGCGCCACCACGACCCGCGTCATCGGTCACCTCGAGCGCGAGAGGCGCGCTGCTGACATCGCCCCAGACCAGCCCCGGGATCTCCAATTTCCCGGACCGCTTCGGTGCGAGCTCGAGTGTCCACTCCTGGGTGTGCGACGTCACCCCGTTGACGATGCTCATCCGCGTGCTTTGACCGCGGCTCACGATCTCGAAGTTCGCCTCGAGGGGCTGGAGGTCCGGCTCGCCCGTCACCCGACCGGCGGCGATCAGACGCAGGGTCAGGGTCTCGTCGCCGGCAATCCGGTCGCGATCGAGCTCGGCGCGAAGCCCGTCGGCAACCACCGGGGCCGCGAGGAGGATCAGCAGCATCACCACAAGCAGGCGGCAGGACGCGATCGCGCATCGACCGGTTTGGCGAAACCTAGGAGCCCGTTTCACCTTATTGAGACCGGTAGGAGGCAGAATCATCATCTTCAGGGTAAACGCCCCTCGCGCCGCAGGTGCTGCAAGAGGAAACGCTGACGCAGCAGACCAGCGGGGTCGTCCGGAACACGTCGCAGCTGCGCCTCCATCGCCTGCTCACGCTCCAACTGCTCGGGACTCGGGGCACCGGCTGTTGCCAAGTGCCCCGATCTTCCGCGCTCGCCAGCCGCGTCCGACGCAGGCCCAGCGGGCAACGTCGATTCGCCGATCGGGCCCTCGGGGAGGGAAACGTCCTGCTCACCGGCGACGTCTCCCCTGTCGAGCCCGCCCGAATCAGCCAGAGGCCCGACCCCGTCGGCACCGCCAGGCTGCCCCGCGGATGGCGATGACGTCGATTCGTCTTCGGTCGCCCGCTCGCCGTTCGCGGCGCCTCCAGACGGGTCTGATTGCTCCGCGTCGGGTCCGGGAGATCCGGATGGGCCGTTCGCCGCCGCGGGGGGCTCGCCATCCGAGGACCGGTCAGGATCGCTCGGGCCAGACTGCGTGTCGTCCGCATCGCGCCGGTCCTGGCCGTCGCCAGTGCCCTCCGTCCCGGCCTCACCCTCCGGCTGCGACGTCGATGCTTGATCCCGAAGGGCCTTCACCAGCTCGAGATTATGGCGCGCGTCCTGGTGCGCAGCATCTTGGCTCAACGCACGCTCATACGCGGCGATCGCCTCGTCGAGCTGTCCGAGACGCGCCAGGGCATTGCCTCGGTTGTAGTCGATCTCGGGGCCCCGCAGATCCGACAAGGCCGACAAGGCACGCTCGAGGTCTCCCGCCCGATAGCTGGCGGCGGCCCGCCAGGCCGGGTCCACGAAGCGATCGGCGGCCTCCGCGCTGGCGCCCGCATCCAGCCGTCTCGCCGCTTGTTGGTCGGCCCGCAACCAGAGATCCGTCCAACCGAAGGCCCAGCCCTGGGACGGTGGCAAGATGATGACACAGGCCAACACCGGCACCAGCCAACCGCGCCGGAACGCAAGCATCGCCAGCGGTAACAGGACGAGCAGCAACCAAGGCCCCTCCTCACGCCACTGGTCCGGCACCCCCGATGGATCCGCGATCCTGTCAGACGACAGAGTCCCGCGGCTCAAGATCGCCCGGGTATCCGCGTCGCCCGCCTGCGCCTCCACATAGCGCCCGCTCCCGGCCGCTGCCAAGGCCTGCAGGTCTGCCTTGCCCAAGCGCGCGACGCGGATCCCGCCGTCGCTCTCGAGGGCGAATCCGCCCGCGGTCGCGGGTACCGGCGCGCCGTCGAGCGTGCCGACGGCGAGCACGGAGATCCGGTGCCCCGCATCGTGCAGCGCCCGAGCCACGCTGAGAGCCTCGGGCATACCGCCCACCGCATCGGAGACCAGGATAATGTCGCCGCGCCTTGCCCTGCCCCGTTCCAGCAGCTCTCCCGCCGCCTCGAGTGCCCGGGCGGTCTCACGTGATCCCGGGACCGGGATCAGATCGCTCGTCAATTGGGGCACCTGGACCGCGATGGTCCGCGCATCGCGGGTCAGCGGCGACACGACGAACGCCTCGGGGCCGAAGGCCAACAGGGCCGTCTGTTCGTCCTCCGCGCCCTTCAGGAGGTCGAGAATCTCGAACCGGGCGCGGGCCAGGCGGGATGGCCGCAGGTCGGCTGCATTCATGCTCGGCGAGAGGTCGAGTAGCAGGACCCGGGACGGACTGGTGCCGAATTCAGGCAGCGCGACACGCTCCCAGGTCGGCCCGGCCAAGGCCAAGGCGGCCAAGAGCCAGCCCACGCCGAGCAGCCCCAGCGGCCAACGCCGGGGTGACCGGTCATCGGCGACCAAGAGGTGGGGCAGCAGATGTGCGTCCACGAGGCGGCGCCACACGAGGCAACCGGCCAGCCGCCGCCACAGAAGCAGCAGCAGGATGGCCCCGGGGACCAGCGCCAAGAGCCAGAGCGGCCGCAACAGGTGAAGCTCAGCCGGCCACACGGCGACGCGACCCTCTGTCTTCCGGCAGCACGGCGTGTGCCGCCAGCAACAGGCTCAGGAGCAGGGCTCCGCCTGCCGGCCATGCGTAGAGCGAGCGCCGGGGACGGAAGGGGCGCTCGTCACGCGCGCTCGGCTCGAGGCGATCGAGCTCCGCGTAGATCTCCTCCAACTCCTCGCGGGCATGGGCCGAGAAGAAACGTCCGCCGGTGACCTCGGCGATGCCGCGCAGCGTCTGCGGATCGAAGTCGCTGCTTCGGCGCATCACCCGGGCACCGAAAGGGGTCTGCACCGAGACCGCCCCGCCACCGATGCCGATGGTGTAGACACGCACGCCCGCCTGGGCAGCAAGCTCGGCGGCCGCCAGCGGCGCGATGCCGCCCGCATTGCTCGCGCCGTCCGTCAGCAGCACCAGGACGCGATTGTCCTCCGGCTGCTCGCGCAGCCGCTTGACCGCCAGGCCGATCGCATCGCCAATCGCCGTCTCGCGTCCCGCCAAGCCGACAACCGCCTCGCTCAGCATTGTCGCGACACTGGCGCGGTCGAAGGTGAGCGGGGTGAGGAGGTAGGCCTGCGAACCGAACAGGATGAGCCCGACGCGATCCTGCTCGCGGCGCGCGATGAAACGAGCCGCAACCGCCTTGACGAGCGCGATCCGGGAGACCATCCGACCGTCCAGCTCGTAGTCCGCCTGCTCCATGCTTCCGGAGACGTCGAGCGCGAGCATCAGGTCCCGACCCGACACGGGCACGCGGACCGGCTCGCCGGCCCACTCCGGACGCGCCGCCGCGATCACCAGAAGGGTCCAGGCGAGGATCCCGATCGCCAGCCTGGGTCCGATGATCGAGCTCGCGGCGCCGCTGCGCCGCCCTTCGACCGCCGGCTCCGCCTCCCCCTGGTCCAATGGAAACCGCAAGGCGGCGCCCGGCTCAGCGGCCGCCCGCGGGAGCCTCAGGGCCAGGAGCGGCAGCGGCAGGGCCAGCAGGATCCAGGGCCAAGCAAAGGTGATCATGCGCGCGCCGACCCCGCCGCGAAGCGGTCCCGGGAGTGCGCGCGCGGGCTACGGCCACCACCTTGCTCACCGACTGCCGGTGCCGAGCCGCCGCGTATCACAGACCCTCCCGACCATCCGAACGGCTTCGACCTGTGTGTCCGCATCCAAGTTGAGGCGAGATCGGCCAGGGCCTCCCTGTCCAGCCATTGGCAACCATCGGGAGCAGCCCGATAGCCGGCCTCGACGAGCGCCCGCCCTGGTCCGTGCCGAAAACCGCCCCCGCCGCCGGTCGCATCCAGGAAGTCGAGCCAGGCGGAGCCGGTGAGTCCGGCAACCTGATCACGCGGAAAGTCCGCGAGGGCGAGACGTCGAAGCAGCCCAGAGATGGCGGCGACAAAGGCGCGCAGGTCGCTGTCCGGTTGAGCCGATGACCTCAGCGCGGCCAGCTCGCGCAGCGCCGCGCGTGCCGGAGCACCCGCCGTGTGACGCCGCCACCAGAGCCGCACCAGCCAGACGCCGCCCAACAGGATCAGCCCTGCCAGGACCCACCAACCCGGCGCCGGCGGCCACCAGTGGACTGGAGGCGGAGGATGCCAGTCGCGCAGCTGCCCCAACGGATCCATGCTCACAGGAACCTCGCCTCGCCGATCAGCCGCCCCCGCCCGCCGAGGCCGAGCGCCAGTGTGGGCCCAACGGGGACATCGGCCGACAGGCGCAGCACATGGGCACGGTGGCGGCGCGCCAGCGACTCCAGGGTCTCAAAGCGGGTCCGGAATCGCTCCTCATAGGCCTCACGACTGCGCGCGCTCCGCAGGTCGAGCAGGCTTCGCCGGAGACCGTTCGTGACCGGATAGCACCCTGGAGGCGGGGCCTGAATCTCGATGGGGTCATGCACCGGTAGAAGGACGACCTCGGCACAGGTCGCGAGCGCGGCCAGCCAACCGGCGTTCGCGCGCCTCAGTCCGGCAAAATCGCTGAGCACGACCATCAGGCTGCCCGGGCGCACCAGTCGAATCAGATGCTCGGCGGCCTCGACCAAGGATCCGTAGCCCCCGCCTTCGCACCCGCCGGAGGATTCCGGAAGCGGGCTGGCCAGCCGATCGAGAAGCGGTAGCAGACCGGCCGCGCGCGCGGCCGGGCGACGCTCGAGATGGCGTGCTTCGTCGAACACCAGACCGCCGACACGGTCGCCACGGTCGATCGCAGCCCAGCCGACCAGCGCCGCCGCACGCGCGGCGACGACGGATTTGAAGGCGATCCGGGTCCCGAAGCGCATTGAGGGTCCCTGGTCGACCAGCAGCCAGACCGGGCGCTCGCGCTCCTCCCTGAACGTCTTCACATGCGGCCGGCCTGCCCGAGCGGTCACCCGCCAATCCATGTTGCGTGGGTCATCACCGGGCTGATAGACCCGCGATTCGTCGAACTCCATCCCACGTCCGCGGAACCGGGAGAGGTGGCCGCCGGTGCGTGTCGCCAGCACCCGGCCGCGCGGGGCAAGGTCGAGCCGCCGAGCCTGCTCGCGCAGTCCGATCAGCTCGCTCAGATCAGCAACAATCCCCTCGGTGGCCATGGACCGACCCCTTCTCGATTCAGGGTGCCGGCACCCGCGCAAGGAGTGCGGCGATGAAGTCGTCGGACCGGCGCCCCTCCGCCTCCTTCTCGTAGGACAGCAGCACGCGATGACGCAGGACGTCGGGGGCGAGGGACTGTACGTCCTCGGGGGAGACGTAGTCGCGTCCGTTCAACCAGGCCAGCGCCCGGGAGCAACGATCCAAGGCGATGGTCGCGCGCGGGCTCGCGCCGAATCTCAGCCATCCCCCGAGATCCGCGGAATAGGCCTCCGACCGGCGGGTCGCCATGACCAGATGGACCAGATACGCCTCGACCTCCGGCGCCATGAAGAGATCGAGGATCGCGCGCCGCGCGGCGAAGACGCTGGTCTGGCTGACAACGACGTCGGCCGGGGCCGCCGACTCCCGCCGCGCCTCGTCGCGATTGAGCCGCAGGATCGCGCGCTCGGTCTCCAGGTCAGGATAGCCGACCCGCACGTGCATCAGGAAGCGATCAAGCTGGGCCTCGGGAAGTGGGTAGGTCCCCTCTTGCTCGATCGGGTTCTGGGTGGCCATGACGAGGAAGAGACGCGGCAACGGATAGGTCTCGCGGCCCACGGTCACCTGCCGCTCGCCCATCGCTTCGAGCAACGCCGACTGCACCTTGGCCGGCGCCCGGTTGACCTCATCGGCCAGGATCAGGTTGTGAAAAACCGGGCCGCGGTCGAATCGAAAGCTGCCGTCATGGGGACGATAGACCTCGGTCCCCGTCAGGTCTGCAGGCAAGAGATCCGGGGTAAATTGGATCCGATGAAAATCGCCCTCCAAGCCCGCAGCCAGGTCTTTGATCGCAGTGGTCTTGGCCAGACCCGGCGCACCTTCCACCAACAGATGTCCGTCGGCGAGCAAGGCGATCAACAGGCGGTCGATCAGACCCCGCTGCCCCAGGATGGTCTTGCCGACGCGCTCGCGCAGCGCAGCGAATTCTGCCATGAGCGATTGGGCCGCGGCCGTGGGGTCGAGGTTTGAGCTCTGGATCGATACCAAGGGCGCGGATTCCTTCGTGTCGTCGTCGGCGGGCGACCAGCAACGGCGCGATCGCCTGGAGTACCGTCTCATGCGTTTGTATGCGATCGGCCGCTGCAGTTCCCCTGCTGTCCCGCCCTGCTCCTGCGCGCACCTAGGCGTTCCGCGGCGCGGCCCAGGGCGCTCGGCGATTGAGCTTAAGGGCGCGCGGCGCAGACGTCGCGCGCAGAAGGGGATCGGCTGGCGACGAAAAGCAGGTCCTGAGGGCGCTCGCATCGGAAATCAGGCGCCGCGGCCGCGAGGTGCTCCATCGGCGTATAGCCCCAGGCGACGGCGGCGAAGCGCGCGCGGGCAGCGCGGGCCGCCTCGAGGTCGCGCAGCTCGTCGCCGACATAGACGAGGTCTCGGGACTCCAATCCAAGCCGACGGACCTGCCTGCGCAAGGCCGCCGCTTTGCCGAAAACCCCCGTTTCGCCCACGATGTCGGCGAGGCCGGGTAGGCGGTGGCGCCGGACATAGGCTGTGACGCTCTCACGCGCATTCGAAGACAGGATGCCGAGTGCGAGTCCGCGCCGTTGCAAGACATCCAGGACCTCCGCGATCCCCTCGACCGGGGGGGTCTCCATCAATTCCCCACGCATGGTACGGCGCATCCGCGCGGCCAGTTGGGGCAGACGGTGGAGCGGGACTCCCAGGGCGCGCACGACCTCGCGGGCGTGCAGCCCCCGTAGGCGCTCCAGCTGATCGCGACTGAGCGGGGCACATCCGAAGGTCGGACCTACGCGTTGAAAGGCGTTGAAGGCCGCCTCGAGGCTGTTGACGAGCGTGCCGTCGAAATCAAAGTAGAGATGCGTGGGCATTGACGCAAGGAGGGTGCTGCCGGGCCCGATGTGCTGACTCAATCGCTCTTGAAACCGATCTCCTTATGGGTTCCGTCGCAGAACGGTTTGTTCTTGGAGGCACCGCAACGGCACAGGAAGGCCCGATCGCCTTCCCAGGCAAGACGCCCGCTGCCGGCCCGGATGCTCACATTCCCGGTGAGCACCAGAGGGCCGTCGGGACGCATCTCCACGGTCAGCCTACCGCCTGTCGCCGCGGCGCCCGGGCCCTTTTGCCCCACAGCGCCGCAATCCTCAAACCTGGCATCGATATGGCTGTTGTCACAGAAGGGCCTGTTCTTGGAGGCGCCACAGCGGCAAAGCGCAGCGCGATACCGCACACCCGGCATGTCCTGCGCAGCGCCTTCGATGGCGAGGTCGCCGGTGAGGTACAAGGGGCCGTTATACGCGACCGTGACATGATTCTCCGGCGACGGGGATTCAGGCGCACCGGCCTTGTCCGTGTAGGTCAAGGCACCGCTCGGACAGCGTTCGACGATCTCTCGCACCTCCGCCTTGGGGACCAGATCCGGCATACACCAGGGCTTCCGGTCTGCCATGAAGAGATCGCCTTCGGCATGGCCACACTCACCGGCATGGATACAGAGGCGTCCGTCGAAGTGGACGTCGATGCCCTCTCCGGTGAAGTCCAGTCTTCGTATCTTGCTCATTCGTGCCTCAATCGTTTCGGCGCCGCACGCCAGCCATTGCGTTCAAGCTTGGTCAGGTCAGGATCGCGGTCGGTCCTCGGAGGAGCTGATTCGCCGATCTCCCGAAACTCCGATGCCGAGGCATCGCGACCTCTTTCCGCAGGTATAGTGTGGGGGCCGGATGCGCCCAGGCAATCGCGGCGCGGCCCCGGGCGCATTCCGCCTGCGGTCCGAGGGGCGGCACCAGGGTGCGGCCGATTCCCGCGGGCTGACCCTGCAATCTTGCCTGCCCCCGACGGTTCGAGGTCCGCTTTCGGGTTATCATTCGAAGGCTGACCTCGAGGGGGCCTCGGATCGTTCAAGGTGTCCTTAAGTCTCCGGTCGGCAACGCATTGCCAGGCTCCTAGGGTCGCGGTCCGGCTGCGCCATCCGCCCAATCAAACACCTGTCGCACGGATCATCCAACTCGATGCCGCATCTCAATATGAAGCACCTGCGCTATTTTTGGGCCGTTGCGACTCACGGATCCATTGCCCGCGCGTCCGAGGTGCTTCATCTCACACCTCAGACCATCAGTGGCCAGCTGCGCGAGCTCGAAGATCAGATCGGGACCAGGCTGTTCGGGAAGTCTGGACGCAACCTCACGCTGACCGACAGCGGACAACAGGTGTTGTCCTACGCCGATGAGATCTTCAGACTGGCCGATGAGCTGCAGACTGTCATCGCGGGCCGGCCGCCCGCCTCCGGCGTCATCCTGAAGGTCGGTATCGCGATGGTGGTGCCTAAGCTGGTCGCCTATCGCGTACTGGCACCGGTCCTGGACCTGCCAGAGCCGGTGCGCCTGATCTGTCACGAGGCACCCCTCACCGATCTGCTCGCCGATCTCTCGGTCCACAAGCTCGATCTGGTCCTGGCCGACAGCCCGGTCAATCCGGCGCTCAACATTCGAGCATACAACCACATCCTGGGCGAGTCCGGGATCAGCTTCTTCGCGACCCCGGGGCTCGCGGCAAGGCTCAGTCACGCGTTTCCGCAATCGCTGAACGACGCACCCCTGTTGATGCCGACAGGGTCGAGCGCCCTCTACCGCGCGCTCGATCTTTGGCTCAGCCGTCAAGGGGTCAAACCCCGGGTGATCGCCGAGTTCGAGGACCGGGCGCTGATGAAGGCCTTCGGAGAGGCCGGGGCCGGGATCTTCACGGCACCGACCGCCGTCGAGCAGGACGTGCGCGAGAAATACGGAGTGGAGGTATTGGCTCGGGTCGACGACGTGAAGGAACGCTACTACGCCATCTCCGCCGAGCGCCACATCAAGCACCCTGCGGTCTCGACGATCACGGAGACCGCACGCCATGACCTGTTCGGAGTCAAGGAATGAGCGGCTTGGCCCTGGCCCCGCCATCGGCTCTTGGTCCCATCCGGCACACCCGCAGCATGACCACCGGCATCATCGGAGCGGACCGAGGCAGCGACCACTGCCTTGATGGCTGGTAGCGAAGGACGGATGGCGGATCCCCGGAGCTCCGCCCCGCGCCCGTCACTCGGCCCCCCACTGCTGCGTGGCGATGCCCTCTCCGAGGTCGGCATCGATCAACAGACGCCGGACCTCGAGCAGTCGCTCAATGAGCGCCTGTTCCCGGGCCTCGTAAGCAGCTCGATCCGGGACGCGCTTGACGACGACGCCCAGAAGCTCGGTGATGGCATTGCCGATTGAGTTCTGACTGATGGTGAGCATCAGCCTGCCGGAGTCATGACGATAGATGAGCTGCTTGAAGGCCGGCTCCCAGCGGATCGAGCTCGCATAGGCGGCATCCGTCAGGCACCGGTCGCGGACGCGCTTCGCCGTGCGAAGAAACGCATTGTCGAACAACAACACGCCCTCGACCTGGCTCGGGAAATACACGTCCGCCAGGATCTCGGCATTGCGACTCGAAACCTGCGAGAAAAAGGTGCGATAGAAATCGATAAAACCTTTGAGAATCTCGTCGTACTCTCGCCAAAACTCGATGTTGCCCAGCGCCGAAACGCCGCCCTTGATCTCCCAGCAGGGCAATCCCTCCGGATACCCGGTCAGTGAAAGCCTGGACTCGCTGGTATGCACCGTCTGGAGGATGCGAAGCTCCAGCGCCTCGTCGAAGAACCTGCGATAGACGTCGCGCATGTGCGCCTGGAAGAGGCTGTGCTGCCCACCGTCGGTCAGGTTGGGGTTGCTCGGATCGGCCATCGGGGCCGCCCGAAGAGGCTCCATGGGGAAGACGATGAAATGGTTGTGCAGCATCCGGATGCTCGGCACACCAGGTGAGGTCAAGGGCCAGGTCGCATCGAGACTGGCCTCACCCGCCATGACGAGGGCCTCGTCCGGATCGGGGTAGCGCCTGAGCATCTCCTCGATGATGATCTGGTTCATCCGGTTCCAGACCCGTCTCACCGGCAGCGGCACCTGCGGCCGCCGAACCGGCCTGCCAAGAGGGTTGAGGATCCGCTTGGAGGTATCGTAGATGATCGAGCAGTCGAATTCGGTCGAGTGCCCCAACGCCTTGCGATACAGCACCAGCTCCTCGCGGTTTCTGAGCAGGCCATTGTTCTGCACCAGGTCCCTGAGATTCTCGGGGCTGTTGAAGAACTCGTTCGGCGCCAGACCCGCCGGGACATCCAGAGGGATCGGCCGAAACGGCGTGACGATCTCGCGCGGACCCCTTGACATGCTCAGCACTGCTCCCGAGATCGCTCTGCCTCGAGGTCGTGGAGCACCTCCAGCCGCGCTGGGCAGCGCTCCCATTCGGCGACGCTGCAACGCGTCCGACGGCAGTCGAACTCGCAGCAAGACAGATCGTCTGGGACGCGGGCGACCCAGAACTTGGTCAGTGCGGTCCACAGACGCCGCGTCAGGCCGGAATCACTTGTCAAGGTCTGCTTCATCTTCAGGCCCTCGGTAGGAGCGATCTCATGCCGCCGGCAGTCGCGCGAACGGCTCTCAATACGCCTCCGTTCAGGGTCGGTCCCTTGTCAGGCTCACCTCTGCAGGCTAAAGGCGGCCATGTTCTGCCGGGTGCAGCACACCGAGACATGCCAGAACGCTTGACCCGGCTCGCCTGGACAGGCCCGAAGGATGCGGCCCGTCCGAGCATGAGAACGGATACGCGAATCGATGAGGCCTGGAGCAGGTCGTCAGGTTAACCGGCGCGCCGCGGCCGCCGCGTTGCGCTGAGTCGACCGAAACGAATAATCCCAGAGTAAAACGCTCAAGTCCAGCGGCCGCCCGGCGGCGGCTTCGGCTTCAACTGGCGGAGCGCGGGTCGCGGCGGTGCCGCTGACGAGTCTGTCTTAGCCGCATCAGGGTCCATACTGGCCCGGAGACGGCATAGCTCATCGCCAACAGGAACAACATCAGGGGGGGGTAGACAAAGATCACGCCAAAACCGAGCATCACACCCACGGCGAGCAGAAAGGGAACCCGACCATGGACATTCAGCTGCTTGAAGCTCAGGTATCGGAAGTTGCTCACCATCAGCAGTCCGGCACCAGCGGTCAGCAGCGCCGCCAGCCAGGCCCAGTCCGCACCCGGTACGTCCAGGTCCGTGGCAATCCAGACGCCGCTGGCAATGATGGCTGCGGCGGCCGGACTCGAGAGACCCTGGAAATACCGCTTGTCGGCGATCCGCACCTGGGTGTTGAAGCGGGCGAGGCGCAAGGCTGCGGCGGCCGTGTAGACGAATGCAGCCAGCCAACCCACCTTGCCGATCCCGCCCAAGGCCCAGTGATAGGCAACCAGGGCAGGGGCGACGCCAAAGGCCACCATGTCGGAGAGGCTGTCGTACTCGGCGCCAAAATCGCTTTGCGTGTGGGTGATCCGCGCGACTCGCCCATCGATCCCGTCGAGGACCATGGCGGCAAAGATGGCCAGGGCACCCGCCTCGAAGCGTCCCTGCGTCGCCGCGAGAACCGCGTAGAATCCCGCAAACAGGGCGGCGGTGGTGAAGAGGTTCGGCAGCAGATAGACGCCGCGCGGTCGCTTACGGGTGGCTGGCATATCGTCCATTGGCTCGGGCTCGGTGGAGACGGTCTGGCCGAGCCGAGAGTATAGCCGGGAGCCCATCGGCACCGAAAGGAAGCGACTGGGCATCGGCTGCACCGAAAGTGCACGCGAAGAGACCGCAACCTCGCCTTCAATCTGTCATACACTTGTGCCATTGTTCACCCCGACCTCGACGCAAGAGGTCGGTCGCCCGGCAGTCGTGACCCAATGAACCGGAGGGGAGATGAGCCTGCAGCAAGCCAAGCCGCCGCTGCCCAGTAACGACAAGCGATGGAAGCTCGTCAATGCGACCATGCGCCGCAACGGCTATGCCGGTCACGCCTTGATCGAGACGCTGCACAGCGTGCAGGATGCCTTCGGCTTCCTCGACGAGGGCTCGCTGCGCTTCGTCGCCACGTCGCTCGACCTGCCACTGAGCAAGGTGTTCGGCGTCGCAACCTTCTATCACCTCTTCATGCTCAAGCCGCGCGGACGCCATGCCTGCGTCGTGTGCACTGGCACCGCGTGCTACATCAAAGGGGCCGGTGCGCTCGTGGAACGCCTGCAGGAGCGCTATGACATCGATCCCGGCGACACCACCGAGGACGATCGCCTGTCGCTCCTGACGGCGCGCTGCGTCGGCGCCTGCGGTCTGGCTCCGGCGGTCGTAGTCGACGGCGACGTGCTTGGCAAGCTCGACAGCGAGACACTCATCGCCGAACTCGAGGAGCTGGCCTGAATGAACCTCGACGATCTGGCCGAGCTGGCCGAACAGTTCCGTGCCGCCGATCCCGTCGTAGAGCGCGAGGTGCGCGTTTGTGTCGCGGCCAGCTGTCAGTCTTCGGGCGCCTCGCCCGTCTTCGACGCGCTGGTCGCGAGCCTCGGGGACGGTAAACCCGCGTGCAAGGTCAAAGGGGTTGGATGCATGGGTCTCTGCTCGGCCGGCCCGCTGGTCTCCGTGGCCGACAAGGACGGCGACCTGGAGGGATCGGTGCTCTATCGCGACGTTGCCCCGGAAGACGCCGAGGACATCGTCGCGAGCCTGGACGGTCCCCCGCTCGAGCGGCTGCGCTGTGCGACGGATCATCCGTTCTTCGCGCGCCAGCAGAAGATCGTCCTGGAGCATGCCGGGATCATCGACCCCAACAGCTTCAAGGGCTACGTCGCCGTCGGCGGCTATGCGGCCTTGATTCAGGCATTGAGCGAGATGACCCCGACCGACGTGCTTCGCGAGGTGACCGCCAGCGGCCTGCGCGGACGCGGCGGCGGCGGGTATCCGACGGGTCTCAAATGGTCGACCGTGGCCAAGATGCCCGGCGCTCAGAAATACGTTATCTGCAACGCCGACGAGGGCGATCCCGGGGCATTCATGGACCGCGCGATCCTGGAGTCAGACCCCCATCGCGTCCTCGAGGGCATGGCCATCGCCGCCTATGCGATCGGCGCCAGCAAGGCCTATGTCTACATCCGCGCCGAGTACCCCCTCGCCGTCGAGCGGCTCCAGACCGCGATCCGCAAGGCCAAGCGGGCCGGCTTTCTGGGAAACAAGATCGGCGACACCCAGTTCAGCCTGGAGGTGGAGATTCGACTTGGTGCCGGGGCCTTCGTCTGTGGCGAGGAGACCGCCCTGATGGCGTCGATCGAGGGTCTGCGCGGCCAACCGCGCCCTCGCCCCCCCTACCCCGCGGAGTCCGGACTCTGGGGCCATCCCACGCTGATCAACAACGTCGAGACCTTCGCCAACATCGCCCCGATCATCCGTGAGGGGGGCGAGTGGTTCGCCTCGATCGGGACAGAGAATTCAAAGGGAACCAAGGTCTTCGCGCTGGCAGGGACGATCGCCAACACCGGGCTGATCGAGGTGCCCATGGGGACGTCTCTACGCGACATCATCGAGAGCATCGGCGGCGGGATCCCAGGAGGCAAGTCCTTCAAGGCAGTTCAGACCGGCGGCCCTTCCGGCGGTTGTATCCCGGAGCAGCATCTCGACATCGCCGTGGACTATGACAGCCTGAAAACCTTGGGAACCATGATGGGTTCGGGCGGCATGATCGTGATGGACGAGTCCTCCTGCATGGTCGACGTGGCGCGCTACTTCATGGAGTTCTGCATGACCGAGTCGTGCGGCAAGTGCATCCCCTGCCGCACCGGCACCCAGCAGATGCATGCCATCCTGGACAAGCTCGCGAAGGCGCAGGCGACCTCCGCGGACCTGGCTCTGCTGGAGGAGCTCTGCGAGGTCGTGCAATCCACCAGCCTGTGCGGACTCGGGCAGACCGCGCCGAACCCGGTCCTGAGCACCCTGCGCTACTTCCGCGACGAATACGAGATGAAGCTGGGCGGCGGCTAGTAGCCGGCTGCTCCGCCTCACCGCATCGACCAACGCGTCCGAGCCGACGACCGCCCCGGAGCCGCCATGCCGCCACCCGCCAATCAACCGAATATCCGCGTCGTTACCCTCAATATCGACGGTCAGGACCTGTCCGCTCGGGAGGACGAGACGATCATCGAGGTCTGTCGAGAGAATCAGATCCCGATCCCGAGTCTCTGCTATCTCGAGGGACTGTCCGTGTGGGGCGCCTGTCGGCTCTGTCTCGTCGAGCTGGCGGGACAGAATCGACTGCTCGCGGCCTGCTCGACCCGAGTCGCCGAGGGCATGCGGATCCAAACCAACACCGAGAGGCTGCAACGCTACCGTCGCACCATCGTCGAGCTCCTCTTCGCCGAGCGCAACCATGTCTGCTCGGTCTGCGTCTCCAACGGACACTGCGAGCTGCAGTGGCTCGCCCAGAGGTGCGGCGTGGATCATGTGCGCGTCCCATACCGGCAGGCCAGCTACCAGGTCGACAGCTCCCACGAGATGTTCAGGCTGGACCATGACAGGTGCGTCCTCTGCACCCGCTGCGTGCGGGTCTGCGACGAGATCGAGGGCGCCCACACCTGGGACGTGATGGGACGCGGGAGCGATTGCCGCGTCATCACCGACATGGCGCAGCCCTGGGGCGACAGCGAGACCTGCACGAGCTGCGGCAAATGCGTGCAGGTGTGTCCCACCGGCGCACTGGTCAAACAGGGCACTTCGGTCGGGGAGATGGTCAAAGATCAACATTTCCTCCCGATCCTTGCGCGCCGGAGGCATACCATATGAGTGCATCGCCCAAGATCAGGGTCGCCACCACCTGGCTGGACGGTTGCTCCGGGTGTCACATGTCGTTCCTGGACATGGACGAACGTCTGATCGAGCTGATTCAGCAGGTCGATATCGTGTACAGCCCCTTGGTGGACGCCAAGACCCTTCCGGATCATCTCGATGTCGGGATACTGGAGGGCTCGATCAGCTCGGAAGAGGATCTGGAGAAGGCCCTCGAATTCCGCAGGCACTGCAGGATCCTCGTCAGTCTCGGCGACTGCGCGGTCAACGGAAACGTCCCCGCCATGCGGAACCATTTCAAGCTCGCAGACGTCATCAACCGCGCGTATCGAGACAACGTCACGCTTCAGCCGCAGATCCCGAGCCGCGGGGTTCCGGCCCTGCTGTCCGTCGTGAAACCCGTCCATGGCGTCGTCGGGGTCGACGTCTTCGTGCCGGGATGTCCGCCAAGCGCCGATGCCATCTGGTATGTCTTGAGTGAGCTGATTGCGGGCCGCCGGCCGGATCCAAGCAGCGTCACGCGATTTGGAGCCTGATAGCGAGCACGCCCTTGGGCCTGCAGTCGATCCCGCCAATCGGTGCGCTCGGGACCCAGCCACCCAACGCACCAGCCGCCACCCGATAGGGGCCGCAGCCATGAGCCGAACCGTCACCATCGAACCCGTCACGCGCATCGAGGGTCACGCCCGCATCACCCTGCAGCTCGGGGAGAGCGGGGAGGTCGAGGACGCCAAGTTCCATCTCACCCAGTTTCGCGGGTTCGAGAAGTTCTGCGAGGGCCGACCCTATCGCGAGATGCCGGCACTGACCGCCCGCACCTGCGGCATCTGCCCGGTCAGTCACCTCCTGGCCTCCAACAAAGCCTGCGACCACCTGCTCTCGGTCAGCATCCCACCCACGGGCGAGAAGCTGCGCCGCATCATGAACCTCGCTCAGCTCACCCAGTCGCATGCCCTGTCGTTCTTCCATCTCTCCTCGCCGGACCTCCTGTTGGGCTGGGACGCGGACCCAAGCGTGCGCAACATCTTCGGCGTGATGCGTCAGGAGCCGGCACTGGCAAAGGACGGCATTCGTCTGCGTCAGATCGGCCAGACCATCATCGAAACGCTCGGCGGCAAGAAGATCCATCCAACCTGGGTGGTCCCCGGCGGGGTCAGTGAAGCACTGACACGGGAGAAGCGTGATGCCATGCTCGGACTGATTCCCGAAGGCCTGGAGATCGCCAAACGCACCTACGCCTTCTTCAAGACCCTCGTCCCGAGATTCACGGACGAGGCAAACCACTTCGGCAGCCAGCCGACCCTGTTCCTCAGCCTGGTGACGCCCAGGGGTAATCTGGAGCACTACGACGGCTTCCTGCGCATCAAGGACGCGCAAGGCCGGATCGTCGAGGACATGGTGCCCCCGATCGAGTACGAGCGACTGGTCGGCGAGGCCGTCGAGGACTTCAGCTACATGAAGTTCCCCTACTACAAGCCCCACGGGTATCCCGGGGGGATCTATCGCGTCGGACCCCTGGCCCGGCTGAACAACGCCGAAGCCTGCGGCACGCCGTACGCGGACGTCGCCCTCGCCGAGTTCCGCATGCTCCAGGAAACCGGACCGATCACCAGCAGCTTCCACTACCATTATGCGCGCCTGGTGGAAATCATCTACGCGCTGGAGATGATGGATCGCCTGCTCAGGGACCCCGGCATCCTCGACGCGCGGGTGCGGGCACGCGCCCGCAGCAACCGTTACGAGGGGATTGGGGTGGCCGAGGCCCCGCGCGGCACCCTCATGCACCACTACCGCATTGACGACGAAGGGCTGATCAACTGGGTCAATCTGATCATCGCCACCGGGCACAACAACCTGGCGATGAACCAGAGCATCCGCCAGGTCGCCGATGCCTACGTGGACGGCAACCACCTCCAGGAGGGCATGCTCAACCGGGTCGAGGCGGTGATCCGCTGTTTCGATCCCTGCCTGTCCTGCGCCTCGCATGCCTTCGGCCAGATGCCGCTCTCCATCGAGCTCCGGGATGCCGCCGGTCGGATCGTCGATACCCTCCGACGCGGCTGAGCCTTCCGGTTGGCACGCGCATCGGTCAAGGTCTTGGTGATCGGCTACGGGAGCCCGATCCGAGGTGACGACGCGATCGGACCGCTCGCCGCCGATCGCCTGGAACGCGCCGGGGTTCCGGAAGGGGTGGAGGTGGTCTCGCGACACATCCTGACGGCCGAGCTGGTGGCCGATCTGGTCGCACACGACCGCGTCGTCTTTCTCGATGCCGCGGTGGACGCCGCGCCGGGCGAGGTCCGCTGCAGGCGCATCGCCCCGGACGCCACTGCCATCTCGACCATGGCCCACTTCCTCGATCCCAGAGAGCTCCTCGCCTGGTGCGAGACGCTCTACGGACGCTTTCCCGAGACGTTCCTGGTCTCGGCCGGGGGGGCGTCTTTCGGCTATGCCAATTACAGCCTGACGCCCGTCGCCGAAGCGGCGATCGAGCCCATGCTGGATCGGGTCAGACGGCTTATCGACCGGCCGGCGGGTCCCCGTTCGGATCCGTCCTGAGCGCCTCTTCCCCAAGGATCGCCTCGTAGCTCGACTGCACCAGCTCCCGACCGTAACGACGCTCCAGCTCGCGCACCACGAAGTGACCGCGCGCCATCTCTTGATAATGGCTCATGAAGACCAGGTTGATCGCGGCGCCGCCCGCGGCCCCCAGCAGGGGCACGAGCTGCGCCGCCGCCTTCTCCGACACAACCACACCAAAACGAGCGGCGATCGCCTCGATCAGCTCGACGATCACAGGGGCGCCGGGGCGCGAAAAGCCGTACTCAGCAATGTGGCGGGCGGCCTGCGTCACGGGCACGGCCAGCGCGAGGCGGATACCGTAGTAGCCCGCCTCGGCCGCATCGTCGCTCTCGCTGCGCCCGCCCAGGGCGAAGACCTCCAGACAGGCCATGCGCGCCTCCGCCGAGTGCAGGTCCTCCCCTTGCGCACGCGCGATCTCCGCAATTGAACGCAGCATCAAGGTCGTGGCGATCGGCAGGTCAAGCAGCAGCCCATAGACCCCGAAAAAGCCGCCGATCGCACCGGAGCCAGCCGCCAGCCCCCGGTAGAGGCCATTGCGGGGATCCGTCTCGCGGGCATGACGCAGGCTCGAGGCCGCGATTTCCATGACTTGACCGATGACCGCGTCCGCCGCGGCCCGCACCTGGCGGTAGAGTGGGCGCGGAAGCAGCTTGACCGCAATCTCGATCGGCGTCCCCACGATGCCCATGAGCCGTGCTGCGAGGCTCGGGTGCTCGAGATGCCGGGTCGCCCAGCGCAGGCGCTCCAGATCGGAGGGGTTCAGACCCATGGGCGGACGACTCATTCCCGCCGCCCCGCGCGGGCGGAGGCGTCGTGACCCGCCTGAGTGGGGCCCCCTGCCTCAGATGGAATCCCGTCCTCCCGAGCCTTGTCACGGGCAAGATCGTCCCGCAGTGACTCGTTTCGGCCGATCTCTCGCCCGACGAGATAACCCACAGCCAACAGCCCCATGCCGAAGAAGACGCGCGCGAGCATGGCAATTCTCCTGAACAAGCCCTGGACGGGCGAATCCCATTCTCGCAACGGTCATTGGACTTGTCACCCGCCGACATCGTTCGTCGCAAAACCGTCCCAGGTCCGTCGCTGCCGTCCACGCTGACGCCTGCCGTTTGGGCTAAACTAGGGCGTTGACCGCCATGCGCGCACTGCCGGCGCCATCGGGGGATACCGTAGGGCCGGGCGGCGAGCGGTGAAGCGCCGGCGGCTGCGCGCCCCGAGCTCGCGTGATTCGAGCGCCGGGCGACCACTCAACTGCGACTCAGCAACACGGAGAGCACCCCATGCCCCAGGTGGACGACCTCGCGAAAAGCGACCTGGCACGCGGGATCGCGATCGGGATCGGTGCGGCTGTGCTGATCCCCGTCGCAGCCGTCGTCCTGGCACCTTACCTGAGGCCTGCGGCCCGCACCGCACTGAAGCTCGGCATCCTCGGCCTCGAGCGGGCGCGCGAGGCGGCTGCGGAGATCGCGGAGGCCATCGAGGACGTGACCGCGGAGGTCCAGGAGGAGCTGCGCGCGGCGCGGGCGGAGGCGACAAGGACGGCGACCCGCCCTGATCCCGGCCCGTCCGACCCCGCTCGCGGGGACCTCTGATGGCCCCCTTGGCACACGCGGTGCACCGCACCCGCGGGCGGCTGCGGCTGCGGATACCGGCGCGGCGCCATGACCAGGCCTTCTTCGATCGCCTGACACAGAGGCTCTGCAATGTGCCGGGGGTTCTGCGATCCACCGCCAACCCGGAGACGGCGGGCGTTCTGATCCTGCTCGATCCGCACTCTGGATCCGATCCCATTGAGGCAATCACTGAGACCGGCCTGCTGCAGGTGGTTGAGGACCGACCAAACCTCTCACCCGCGCTGACCGGAATTCGGCGCGTCGCCCAGCGCATCGATCAGGCGGTGGGCGAGTCGACCCGCGGGGTGGGCGACCTGCGCACCCTTGCCTTTGTCCTGCTGATCGCCTTGGGCGTGCGCCAGCTGGGCAAAGGGCAGCTGCTGGCGCCGGCCGCATCCCTATTCTGGTATGCGTTCGATCTGATGCGATTCGCTCGACCCACGCACGGCGGCGACCCCGGGGAGCGCTGAGGCCGCCGACTCAATCCTGTCTCAAGCCATCCACCCGATCCAACCGTTCCCAGGGCGCATCCAGATCCTCCCGGCCCATGTGGCCGTACGCGGCCAGGTGGCGGTAGAAGCCGCCTCCGCGCGCGGCGATCTCCTGTAGGCCTAGGTCCCGGACGATCGCCGCCGGACGCAGATCGAAGTGGCGGCGGATCAATCCCTCCACCGTGGCATCCGGAACCTTGCCCGTACCGAAACAGCTCACCTGGATGCTCAAAGGCTTAGGCTCACCGGCGGCGTAGCTGAGCTGCACCTCGCACGACTCGGCGATTCCAGCCGCCACCGCGTTCTTTGCCACATAGCGTGCCGCATAGGCCCCGACGC
This sequence comes from Thiocapsa sp., assembly GCF_022340925.1. Lineage (GTDB taxonomy): Bacteria > Pseudomonadota > Gammaproteobacteria > Chromatiales > Chromatiaceae > Thiocapsa. The sequence goes on along the minus strand of NZ_JAJDNA010000018.1, from coordinate 10,172 downwards.
GGTCGATCCGCAGCGGGTCTTTACCGCTCAGCGCCGCTCCGCCGTGGCGCGCGAAGTCCCCGTAGCAATCGATCGCGGTCTTGCGACCGGTCAGGCCGCAGTGGACCTGGGGACCGCCCCCGACGAAGGGGCCCTCGGGGTTGAAAAAGAGCCGCGTCGCCGCGTCGGGACGGATCGCGCGGTCCGCGAACACCGGCTCGATCACGCCTTGGATCAGGTCATCGCGGATCCGCCGCTCGTTTACCGACACGCCCGGGCGTCGGCACAGAACCAGCGAGACGCTGTGGATCCGATATGGCATCCGTTCCCGATAGGTCACCGCCACCTGGCTCTTGCCGTCCGGCATGAGATAGGGGTATGTACCGGCGCGCGCCGCCTCTTCGAGCCCCCGCGCAAGCGCATGGGCGAGCTCGATCGGAAGCGGCATCAGGTTGTCGGTCTGCCGCGTCGCGAACCCGAAGACCGTGACCTGGTTCCCCGCGGGAATGGCCCCCACCCCCGCCTCATCAAGCCCCGCAGCCCGCACCGCCGGGTAAGACTCGGGCAGCGTACCGAGGCTGCTGGTGAGGATGGTCGCCGCCTCACCGTCATAATCCTCCTTATGGTAGCCGGCCCGGGCAACCACGCGTCGCGCGGTCTCTGCAAGGTCGATGCGTGCAGCGGTCGCGATGCGGGTGGCGAGAAACACCACACCACCGAACATGGCCGTCTCCGCGGCAACCCGCGAGGCCGGATCCTGCTCGAGGAGCCGGTCGACGATCTCATCGCTGATGCGGTCGCACAGCTTGTCCGGATGGGCCGCCGTGACCGACTCCGAGATGAAGATGTACTCGCTGCTCATGGTTGCACCTTCGCGCGTCCGAAGGGGGGTACGGCCGAGTGGCCGACCGAAGGCTTAAAGGACTCGTTCACCAGCAGGGGCAGCACCGCCCCGGCCGTGACGGCGAGCAGGTCCCCGGGCCCCAGCCTGGTCAGCCCCAGGAGCCGGCGGAGCCCCGGGGCGAGGTTTGCCAGGGCCTGAGCGGCCAACGACAGCGCCAAGGCCAGCTCCAGCTTGCGATTGCGGGGCAGGCGCGCGCTGCCCAAGAGGACCCGCCCCGAGGAGCGGCAGCTCAAGGCATGCAGCAACTGGGCAAGCGTCAGTGCATTGAATGCGAGGGTACCGGCCGCGGGTCCGACGCCGTGACGGGCAACCCCATATCCGAACACCCCAAGGGTCCCGGCGGTAATGACGGCGGACTCGGCAGACATCCGGGCAAGCCCGCGGGCGGAAACGATCGGCTCGCCGGGGTCACGAGGCGGACGCCGAATGACGCCGGCCTCGGCCGGCTCCATCGAGAGCGCGAGACCCGGAAAGATATCCGACATCAGGTTGATCCAGAGCAGCTGCATGGGGTTGAGCGGGCTCCCCAGACCCAGGGCGATCGCCGCCAACATGGTCTCGATCTCCGAGAAATTGGTGGCCAGCAGGAAGTGGAGGGTCTTGCGGATATTGGCATAGATGGTCCGCCCCTGGCCCACCGCCACCAGCATGGTATTCAGGTTGTCGTCCTCGAGGACGACATCGGCCACCGAGCGGGCGAGATCGGTGCCTGCCTGCCCCATCGCCACGCCGTTGTCCGCGGCCTTGAGGGCCGGCCCGTCGTTGATCCCATCGCCGGTCATCGCCACGACCCGCCCGGCCTGTTGAAACGCCTGGACGATCCGAAGCTTATGCCCCGGGCTGACCCGGGCGAAAACGTCTACGTCAGGAACCAGGCCGCGCAGCATCGCCGGGTCGATACGATCCAGGTCGCTGGAGTCCAAGACGCGCACATCGCCATGCCCGGACAGATCCAGTGCACGACCGACCGCGGAGGCCGTCGCACTCTGATCGCCGGTGATCATGACGGTCTTGATCCCCGCCGCGTGGAAGCTGCCCATCAGCTCGGCCATACCTGGGCGCAGGGCATCGCTCATCCCCACAAGGCCCAGCCAGGTCAGGCCCCGGGTCCGCAGGTCCGCCCCGGAGCCGGGCGCGGGCGCCAGGATGCGGAAGGCCACCCCCAGGACGCGCAGTGCATCGCTCGCCATCCGTTCGTTGGCGCGCAGGATCGCATCACGGGCCGACTCGTCCAGAGGAGTCCGACTGTCTCCCAGATGGTCGCAACGATCCAACAGGTCTCCCGGGCTGCCTTTGGCCGCGATCAGGATCTTCTTGCCGTCCTGCATCCGGTGAAAGCTGCTCATCACCGGGCGGCCCTCCGCCCGCTGGTGGAGCTCGATGAGGGGGTGGCGCTGGCGCAGGGCCTTCACCTCGACACCCTCCGCCAGTGCCCGCTCGATCAGGGCCACCTCGGTGGCGGAGCCGACCGGACAGCCGTGATCGTCCAGCACCGCCTCGCTGCAGAGGCAGGCCGTCTCCAGCAGGCGTCGGCGTATCTCAGGATCGGCGTCCGCCGGATCGACTTCGGTACCGATCGCGACCCGCGCAACCCCCATGCGGTTCTGGGTGAGCGTGCCGGTCTTGTCGAGACAGATCACCTGCACCGAGCCCAGGGTCTCGACGGCGTCCAGATGACGCACCGCCACCTGGCGGCGGCGCATCTCCGCAATCCCGAGGGCCAGGGTGCTTGTGGCCACCGTGGGCAGTCCCTCTGGGACCGCGGCCACGGCCAGCGAGACCGAGGACTTAAGCATCTCGATCCAGCCGAGCCCCCGCACGAGTCCTAAGAAGAAGACGCCCACGCACACCAGACCGCTCAGGAGAGCGAGCTGGGTACCGAGACGGTCGAGCTGGATCTCCATCGGGGTATCCGGCGGGCGCACCTCCCCCAAAAGAGACTGGATCCGGCCGAGCTCGGTTCCGAGCGCCGTGCCTACCACAAGTCCCCTGCCGGCGCCTCCCGTGACAGCCGTACCCATGTAAGCCATATTGACCCGCTCGGCGACGGGTGCATCGGGGGTCAGCAGACGGCAGGCGTCCTTTTCGACCGGCAGACTCTCGCCGGTCAGGGCGGACTCATCGATCGTGAGCTGACGGCTATCGAGAAGACGGAGATCCGCTGCGACATAGCTCCCTGGCTGCAGCAGGACCAGGTCCCCGGGCACCAGTCCCTCCGCCGACATCTCCCTGCCCTCCCCTCCGCGCAGCACGCGGCAGGTGCGCGGGCGCATGTCCGCGAGCCCCCGGATCGTTCGCTCCGCCTGGCCCTCGGTCGCATAGCCGATCGCCCCATTGATCCCCACGACCGCCAGGATCACCAGGGCATCCGCCACGCCGCCGGTCAGGACGGAGACGAGGGCCGAGACCGCCAACATGCCGACCGGGACGGTCAGGAACTGCTCCATCAGGATCGCGAGCTCGGAGCGACCGGCCGTCGGGGTCAATCGGTTCGGGCCGAAACGGGTGACGCGACGCGCCGCTTCATCCGGGTCGAGACCACCTGCAGGGGACACACCAAGAAGAGCACGGACCTCGGCCTCGGCCATGGCATGCCAGCCGCGCGGCTCATATCCGGTCACTGCGGCACCCGATGGCGTATCCCGGCGCCGCGCCCGACCTGGGGCCGGACGGCCGATCCAGTTCTCCAGCCCTGGCTCGGTAGCGCGGCGGGTATCCCGACCGGACCCGCCCGCTGCCTCCAAGATCGGAGGGGCTCGCTTCGCGGGGGGCTCGCTGCCCGACAGCTCGGCGACCCAGGCAATCACTTCGTGCGCCTCGATTGCCGGGTCATGGAGCACCAGCAGACCGGCCGTGACAGGGCTCGCGGTCACCCGCAACACGCCGGAACGGCTCACCAGCGCCGACTCCAGCCGCCGAGAGAAGCCCGCCTCTCGATAGAGCCCCGGAATTCGCAGCCGCAGCCGCCCGCGCACGCGTTCGTGTACGACCTCGATCCGACCGCCGACATTCGACCGATCCACGCGGGCCCCGATCCCCTTTCGCCGACCTTCTGCGTATTCAAGTCTAGCGGTGCGGTGACTCAGGGCAAGGGACACCCGGGCGAGATCTGAGCGGGAAGGAGGCGGGGGACAGCGGACCGGGTCCCCGGCCGGTTGGCCCGTCGAGCCTGCAGGCAGGGAGGTCCCCCTGGAGCGCTACTGAGCGATGGCACGGTGCCAACACCCCCTGATCGGGAGCCGGTCAACCGATGCGGCCGCCCGATGTGGATCCGCCTGTTACCCGATCACGCTGATGGGGGCACGCCCGGTCGCGCCGACTCACTCAGCCACCGCCCCGGACGGCTTGACCGTCGTAAAGCCGAGCTGCTCCCACATCTGCATCCCCCCTCGGTACCACTTGATTCGGTCGGGAGGATAGCCGATCTGCAGTAAAGCGCGGATATTGGACGGCGATTGGCCGCACCAGGGCCCATTGCAGTAGAACACCAAGGTCTTGACGGCGCCGAAGCTCCAGAGCCCATCCATGCGAATGGCGCCGAGCTCAAACTCCAGCAGGTCGGCGATGGCCTCGGGCTCGGCATGAGCGGGGTCGAGCCGGGTGTAGGGGATCGGGGTCGCGCCCGGGATCATGCCATGCGAGATCCAGGGCTCGGTTCGCGAATCGATGACCAGGATCGGCTCGTCCTTGGCCGCACGCTGCAGGTAATCGATCAGCTCGAGCTCCCCGATCGTCTCCACACCCGGGGCCAGCTTCATCGGCTGAATGCAGTACGGTGGACAATCCCGGGCGGTGTGATCGAAAGGCGGGACGACCGTATGTCCCGGCTCCTGATGGCGCAGGACCCGCATGAGTCTTCCCTCATGCCGCGCTTCGAAGTGCGGCAGTGTCTCGGTGATCTTGACCCGCAGGTCATCCAGGTCAAAGAGCCCGTCCTGCGGATCCGCGGCCTCGGCACACGGGGTTGTGGCGACGATCAAGGCAAGTGACATCGTGGGTGGCGAGCGCATGGCGAGCTCCTTGAATCGTCGCGGCATCTCGGTCAGGCAGAGGCAAACAGGGTCCGAAAGAGGGCTTGGTTGTCATCGCCGATGTAGTCTGCGAATACCGCGGCAAACTCCTTGCGGGCCCGCTCCTGACGTTCCAGCAGCTGGCCGATCAGAGCCCCCATCGCGAGCAGTGTGTCCGTATCGGCCATGCCTTCCGTACGCATCTGCTCGGCCCAGTCATGGAGATGCCCTGCCTGCACCGCCAGATCCTGCAACAGACCGAGGTGGTCGAGCAGCTTCTTGAGCAGCTTGATCAGTCGCGCGATCTTGTCCTTGGGATAGAGGCTCTCGAAAAACTCCATCAAGTACCGCAGCTTCTTGCAGCTCTTGCGCAGCTCGTGCAGCTCTTCATCCGGCGAGTCCGGGCGAATCGCGAGCCCCTCGCGGCGCACCCGCTTGACCATGCGTCGAATGCGTTCGTCCGCGACTGACTTGATCGGGCGTGCACCTTTGGCCGGGACGACGTGCTCGCTGATCGGGGCATCCAGGAAAGCGCGCCACTCCTCGATCAGGTGCGAGAACTCGGCTGAGTCCAGATGTCCGACCAGCCGCCGCTGCTCCTCGGTCTGGCGGGTCCGCAAGTAGGCCCGGACCGACTCAAGAGCGGTTTGCAGGCGCGCCGGGATGGCCTGCTGATAACGATCGAAGTCCAACAGGTACACGTCCAGGTCACGCGTGGGGCCTGTGGCCTGTTGGAGCCAGGCGAACCTCGCCTTGTACTCATCGACGATGGCCTGCGGCAGGACGTCCTTGATCTGACCCAGTGCGGATCGCGTCCGGCGCGTGGCAACACGCAGATCATGAAGGAACTCGGTATCCAGATTCTCCCGCACCCCTTCGATATTCGCGATCAGGGTATCCAGCAGCCCCCGCAGGATCACGCGAGTGGCCTCGTCAGCGCGTTGGTGCGGATCGAGCCGGTAGGCGAGCTTGGACGAGTAGCCGGACGGCCGGCGACCGCATGAGGCGAGCGCATCCGATAGCAGAGGCGTCTCGGCCGGGACGAGTCCGAGTTCGGAGACCAAGCGTTCTGACACTTGGCGATAGATCCCGTGATGGTGATGCTCCGGCAGGAGACGGAGCCGCGCCTGCATCGACCTGCATTCGGCACCGGCCGGATCGCGGGCCAGGGGCTCTTCGAGCTCCAGCCGCAGCAAGGTCTCGGCGTCGTCATTGACGAGCCGCAAGGGCGTCACCTGACTCTCGACCTCGGCGACCGGCAAGAGACGGCGGACCCCACAGAGTCCGCAGATCCGCTCGCGGACCGGACCGTTCGGAAGATCGAGGGCCAGTCCGGGCTCGCCCGCCATGGCCTGCGAGATCTGCGGGGCATCGCCTTGCAGCGCAGTCCAAACCCATCGCCTGCCCGAGCGTTGCGACCGACATTCCAGTGCTCCGCCATCGCAGAAGATCGCCCAATCGAAGGTGTCGTAGAAGGTCCGAGTCGCAGTCTCGGATGGCCACAAGCTCGGGCGGAAATTCTCGCTCAGCCAATCCACGATGTGATTTAGTCGCGTGCCGAAAGGCACCAGGAGCTCGATGTCCGTGGACCTTGTGGCACGCCCCTCTTCGTCCGCATGGATTGTCAGAGAGACCACCATACCCCCGTCATCTGATCTTCGTTCAGCGACACTATGCTCCGTTCGGGCGGATAGCAATGCGGATCGAGGCCCTTGGGGATGCTGATTCATGGTCATCCCGGCCATGATCAGCTCGCCTTCCGAGCGGCGCGACTCCCGGAGGGCACCATGTTCAGGCACCGAGGTGCCTGAACATGCCGGGTCCTCCCGCCCCGGACGGGCAACGCTGCATACTTCAGCGTTGCCGCTCGGGCGTCGGATGCCTGACCGGATTCGAAATCGTAACCGGTTTCCGTTAAGGTCCTTATTAGTGAGCCGCATCATCTCAACGTGCGCAAAGGTGTGGAGCCATGAGTAAACTCGACCAACTCAAAAGCATGACGACGGTCGTTGCCGACACAGGCGACTTCGAGGCCATCGCCGAGTACGAGCCCCAGGACGCCACCACCAACCCCTCCTTGATCTACAAGGCGGCCCAAATGGCTCAGTATCGCGAGCTCGTCGAGGATGCCGTCCTGTTCGGTACCCGAGAGGGCGGCAGCGACTCACTCGCCCGGGCTCGGTCGATGATGGACAAGCTCGCCGTGAACTTTGGCACGGAGATCTTGAAGATCGTTCCCGGACGTGTGTCAACCGAGATCGACGCCCGTCTTTCGTTCGATACCGAGGCCACGCTGAGGCGGGCGGAGGGCCTGGTCGAGCTCTACCAAGCAGCAGGCGTCGACCCGAGCAACCAGGTGCTCTTCAAGATCGCCTCCACCTGGGAGGGCATCAGAGCGGCGGAGATCCTCGAGCGCCAGGGCTTGCACTGCAACCTTACCCTCTTGTTCAGCTTCGCCCAAGCCGTGGCCTGCGCCGAGGCCGGCGTCACCCTGATCTCACCCTTCGTCGGACGAATCCTCGATTGGTACAAGAATGCCGACAACGTGGCGGGTTACCCGGCCGATGAGGACCCGGGCGTGAGGTCCGTTACCCGAATCTACAACTACTACAAGCGACACGCCTATGACACGGTCGTCATGGGAGCGAGCTTCCGCAACCTGGACGAGATTCTGGAATTGGCCGGCTGCGACTTCTTGACGATCTCGCCGGCCCTGCTGGGTGAGCTGGCGTCCACTGAAGGGGATGTCCCGCGGAAGCTGGACCCCGAGCGCGCGCTCACCATGGAGATCGTCAAGCTCGATCTAGACCAACCCGCCTTTCGCTGGGAGCTGAACGAGGACGCGATGGCCACGGAAAAGCTTGCCGAGGGCATCCGCCTCTTCGCCGCGGACACGCGTAAGCTCGAGCAATTCGCGCACGAGCTCTGTCGAAACTGCTGAGCCGCGTGACCGCGTTTTGCTGTTCGCGCCGAGCTTGGCCAGGATGGCCAATCCATCAGCGTCCCCTCCAGATGTTGGAAATCAATGCTGAGAACGAACGATTTGAACTGCCTCTGCTGCACCGCTCATGGGCCCATGCGAGTCCGAGCCTACGCGAAGATCGCGCGTGACGTACCGGACGCGGTTTGATGGACCACCGCCCGCGCAAGCGTTTCGGCCAAAACTTCCTGCACGATCAACGGGTCATCGGACGCATCCATGCCGCGATTGCGGCGAGGCCCGGCGAGCACGTCGTTGAAATCGGCCCCGGCCACGGCGCCATCACCGAGGGCCTTCTGGCGACCCTGGGGTCACTTGATGTCATCGAGCTGGACCGCGACCTGATCGAGCCGCTGCGCGCCCGAATCGGTCGCCTCGGGGATCTACGCATCTATCAGGCCGATGCCCTGGCATTTGACCTCGGCTCCCTCGTATCGGGAGGAGCTCGATTGCGCCTGGTCGGCAATCTCCCCTACAACATCTCAACCCCGTTGCTGTTCCGCTTCCTCGCACAGGCCGATTGCATCCTCGACATGCATCTGATGCTGCAGAAAGAGGTGGTCGAGCGGATCGTCGCCGATGCGGGGGACAAGACCTACGGACGCCTTTCGGTCATGGTCCAGAGCGCCTGCGCCACGGAGTTTCTGTTCCGGATCGGAGCGGGCTCCTTCACACCTGCGCCCAAGGTCGAGTCCGCCTTCCTGCGGCTTCGCCCCCACCGGCGGCTCCCTTACCCGATCGATGACCCGGCCCTGCACGGGCGCATTGTCGCCGCCGCCTTCAGCCAGCGCCGCAAGACCTTGCGCAACAGCCTCTCCGGGGTGGTTGATCCGGCCCTGCTCTCGGAGGTCGACATCGATCCGACCCTGAGGGCGGAAAACCTGGACGTCGACGGCTACGCACGGCTCGCAAACGCCGCTTGCAAATCCCAGCGCCTGCCCTGAAATTCACCAGCCCGGTGCAGGGTAGTTTCCAACGAGGGCAGCGAGATGGCGGAAGAGGACGAGGTCACGGTGGACGGCGGATCGCAGCTCCAGCTGGCGCGGGCAAACGACGTCCTGCCCACCCAGATCCCCATCCTGCCGGTCGCCTCGCGGCCCTTTTTTCCGGGCCAGGCCGTTCCCCTCATGATGGATGCGGAGAACTGGTCCTCGACCCTCAAGGCGGTCGGAGAGAGCGAGCATAAGATCCTCGGTGTCCTCCTGGTCCGGAGCGAGACCTCCGAGGAGGCCGGGCCTGGCGATTTCTATGCCGTCGGAACGGCCTGCCGGGTCCATCGCGTGCATCAGCAAGACGGCCACCTGCAGGTCCTGGTGGAATGTCTGCAGCGCTTCCGGATCGGCACCTGGATGAGCCGTGAGGCCCCTTTCAGCGCTCGGGTGACGTATCTTCCGGAGCCAGCCGGTCCGCCGAACGACGAGATCAAGGCCTACGCCATGGCCGTGATCAATACGATCAAGGAGCTTTTGCCGCTCAACCCGCTCTATGTGGAAGAGTTGCGCATGTTTCTCGACCGCTTCGGCCCGGACGATCCCTCCCATCTCTCAGACTTTGCGGCCAGTCTCACCACGTCCACCAAGGAGCAGCTCCAAGAGGTGCTGGAGATCCTGCCCCTCCTGCCGCGCATGGAAAAGGTGCTGGTCCTCCTCAACAACGAGCTGGAGCTGGCGCGTGCGCAGCAGAAGATCCGGCGCACCGTCGAGGAGAAGATGCAGAAGCAGCAGCGCGAGTTCTTTCTCCGGGAGCAGCTCAAGGCCATTCAGAAAGAGCTGGGCATCGCCAAAGACGACCGCACCGCTGAGCTCGACCGCTTCACGGCGCGGATCTCGGAGCTCGCCCTGACCGAGCAGGCCGCTAAGCGCGTTCAGGAGGAGATGGACAAGCTGAGGATCTTGGAGACCGGGTCGCCGGAATACTCGGTCACCCGCAACTATCTCGACTGGATCAGCCTCCTGCCTTGGGGGAGGCACTCCCAGGACAAGCTGGACCTAAGACGCGCGAGACGTGTCCTGGACCGGGACCACTACGGCCTGGAAGACGTCAAGCTGCGGATACTGGAATTCCTGGCCGTCGGAATTCATAAGGGCCAGATTGCTGGCTCCATCATCCTGCTCGTCGGTCCCCCGGGGGTAGGGAAGACCTCCATCGGACACTCCATTGCCGACGCGCTGGGACGACAGTTCTATCGCTTCTCGGTGGGCGGCATTCGCGACGAGGCGGAGATCAAGGGTCACCGACGCACCTATATCGGCGCGATGCCCGGCAAGTTTCTCCAGGCGATGAAGGATGCCGGGACGGC
>NZ_JAJDNA010000024.1 GCF_022340925.1 Thiocapsa sp. | reverse complement strand
GCCAGGTCCTGGGCTTTGCCATGGCCGAAGCGGTGGCCGGCATCCGGCGGCATGAGTGACCAGCGGACCGCCAGGAGGTTGACCACGGAGGCGCCCGCGTCCATCGTCGAGTCGACCAACGAGGCGAGCACGCTGATCGAGCCCGTAACCAGCCAGGCCCCGAGCTTGGTCAGAATCAGCAGGCACGCCGTGGCAACCGACGCATAGGTGGCGAGGCGGAGGAGTCCGGAGGTGTTCGCGGCCATCTCGAGCGCTCGAGGCTCAGACCATTGGGCCATGCGCACCTCCAGGCAAACACGGGGCCGCCAATCACCAAGCGTAAAGGCTCAGCTCCACGGGCGCGGAAGCGCGTCCTGGCCGCTGTCGGCGGATGCCACTCCGTCGTTCTGTTGACGCGGCAGGTCCGCGTTTCTCGGTCGCTTGATTGCTGGCCGGTGGCCGCGTCAGGATCAACGGATGTCCGCGGGCTGGTCCGTGCGCAGATAGGCCTCTTCCTCCGGCGAGAGATCCACCTCGTCGAAGCCGGTGATCATCGGCATCAGGTGGTCGCGGAACGAGTGCCCGGTCGTCAGCATGTAGACGTGGATGAACACGAAGGCGAGGATCAGGAAGGCCGCCGCGGTGTGCACCTCCGCGATGCCGTTAAGCCACTGCGTGGCATGCGGCATGTCGCGCCAGGCGAAATAGAACATATACGCGAGGCCGGTGACCCAGATCGCCGGGAACAGCACGATCTTCAGCATCAGGTAGGCCAGGGCCTGAAGCGGGTTGTGCTTGCGCCAGTACGCCTTGCGGTAGGGGTGGCGCTCGCCCTTGAAGATGCCATAGCTGTAGAAGCGCAGCACCCCCCACATGCCCGATGCTGTGGGGATGAAGTGTCGCCAGCTTCGCGTGGTGAACAGCCAGAACACACTGAAGGCCCACAGCAGCAGCAGCGAGAGGGCGGCGGCGGTATGCAGGGTCACGGCATCCTGGAAGCTGAAGACGTGATGGAAGCCATGCAGCCCGAAACCGGTGATCACCAGGACGAAGATGAGGAGCATCTGGGTCCAGTGCCAGAAGCGCTCGAACAGGCTGAAGATCTTGACGCGGTGCGTGGCCATCAGTGGTGCTCCCCTGCGGAGGCGTTTTTCGGCGAGAAGAATCGGATCAGGCCGTGGATGAGAATCCCGCCCAGGATCCCTGCGACCAGCAGGGTACCGATGATGTCGAGCCAGCGGTTGTGATCCCGGCCGGGCATGTAGACACCCTCCACCGATGCCAGCCGGCTGCCCGTCGGGGCATGGCAGTCGCCGCACGCCAGCGCCTGCTCTTTCGGCGCGACCATATGGGTGATGGGCCACCAGGAGATGGTCTGGATAAAGCCATAGTCTCCCGAGTAGTCCAACCCGAAATCGGCCATGCCCTTTTCGATGGCCGCGGCCATGTCGTAGTTACCCCAATAGGCGGCATCGTCCTCACCCCACAGGTGGGTGTAGACCAGGGTTCCGTTGCCCTTGTCATAGGGCTGCCAGGTCTGCATGCGTTTGAACGGCCAGATACGGGATCGGGCATCCTCGCGCGAGCCGGTGAAGCCGTTGATCTCGATCGACTCGGCCTGCGGGTCGAACCGGGTGTCGATGGTGGTGTAGAGCATCTGGCCGTCGAACCAGGCATACCTGGGGACCAGGTTTTCGTCGTAGGTGAAGTTGCCCTTGATCGACTTATAGGTGTAGCGGTGGTCGCCGTTGGCCTGGATGTAGCCCTCCTCATGATAGCCCTCCCCGTTCCTGGTCCTCCCGGCGGTGCGCCAATCCCAATCGACGACGGTCGCGACGCCGCCGCGGGCAAACTCGGGGATATGACAGGTCTGGCAGGCGATGCTCTGCACGTGATCGTTGAGCTTGAAGCGCGCAAGCGAATCCACCGGATGCGGCGCGAGACCGTGGCACGACTCGCAGGTGGCGACGTCGGTGCGCTGACCGGGCTTGCCGGTGCCCTCGGTGTCCTTGGAGACGACGCGATAACGGCTGCCGGCCCAGACATGGCGGTTGGTGATGTGGCAGGCGGTGCAGGCGAAGTTCAGACCATCGACGCCCATGTGCACGTCTAGTGTCCGCGGCGGACTCTTGAGGGCCGAGGACAGGTCACCGTGCTTGACGTTGTCGCCGCCGCCGCCGTTGAAGTGGCAGGCACCGCAGTTGGCGCGTTGCGGGAGCTCCACGCTCTGTGCCACCGCCGCCAGATCGATCGGCGGCTTGCCCTCGAACATGACCGAGCAGGCGGGGCTGCCAAGACTGTTCGGGGTCTTGTAGTAGGTGCCGGTGGTCTCGTGGCAGACCAGACAGTCGATGTTGGTCTCGTCGCTGAAGTCGAAGCTCTCGTCCTTCCAGCCGTAGCCGGCATGGCACTGGGCGCACATCCCCTCGTTGCCGCGGGCGTTGGTGCAGAAGTTGTTGATCAGGTAGCGCTTGCCGAGCTGTTGGCCGGTGTCCGGATTGGTGTAAGACCAGGTCCAATGGATGTTGCGCATGAAGTGGCCGCCGGTCTCGGTATGGCAGTCCAGGCAGGCCTTGGTGACCTCCGGCCCGGAGCTGAACGGACCCCGAAGCTCCTCGAACTTGGTGTGGTCCGCCGTGCCACCCTGCAGCGGACCGGAGACCTGTGGACGCTGCAGGTCGGTCGCCGGGGGGGTCGGCCAGTTGTCGCGCGCATGCACGCCGCCGCTGAGGAGTGCGGTCGAGAGGAGACAGGCGAGAGCGCCGATCGAGGCTCGCATGATATCGCTCCGAAGATGGGCTGGGGCCGGGCCGGCATCCATTGGAGGCCCAGACAAACCCTGTCACCGGCCGTATACCAACAGCAAGCCTAGTTCAGATCGATCCCGTTTTTCCTGACGTCGCGCAATGACTCCGTCGGTCGGCACGAACCGAGCCGGCGTGTCGTGAATGTCTCGACACGGGCCGCGCGGATCGGCATGGCGGCGGGCCATCCGCGGCTTCGAGGATGACCCGCGCGTCGCCGACGGCGTCGGATCGCTCGGGGACTCAGTCCTCCCAGCGGCCGTGCCCGGGAACCGACACCTGTTTCTCGTTGTAGACGCCGTCGGCGGCACCCCGATGACAACTGTCACACTGGCTGAAGCTGCCCACGTCGGGGTTGCCGATCACCAGCCGCGGCGGGATCTCGTCATGCTCGTGCAGGAAGTAGCGGGTCCGGGTGATGCGCGGCAGCCCCGTACCCTGGCCGGCGGCATCGGGACGCGCCGCCACGGCAAAGGCCCGCGAGCGCGAGCGCCCGGCCCGATCGGCCGAGTTGGCCTTGAGATAGCTGGCGATCTCGGCGCGGAGGTCCTCCGACAGGGAGGCGTCGTCGCCGAAGTGCGCGGCCAAGGAAGTGGGCTGCATGATCAGGATCCAGGCGTCCCCCGGAAGCAGCCCCGGCTGATAGGCCATGTGGCAGGAGCCGCATTCCCGGACGTAGGTCTCGTTGGTGACCGGCGCGACGTCGGCGCGCGGCCTCAGCCAGCCTCCGCGCGCCTCGTCGTCTTCATCGTCGTCGCCGAGCGCCAGGCCGACGGCGCCCAGGGAGAGCAGCGCCGCGGCGATCATCATGAGGATTCGGGTGGATGTGGGCATCTCGTGTGGCTCCCCTTATTGGGTGCGGATATAGCTGATGAAGTTGGCCTTTTCCTGCGGACTGCACTCACGCCCGAGGGTCCAGCGGCAGTTGCGCAGCAGCCATTTCTCGACCTTGGCCGAGTCGGTGAGCCGCTGCGGATTCATCGACGGCGCAAGCGGCTCGATGACCTTGTGGGTGACGGCGTGGCGACCCGGCGCGGTGAGGTCACGCCCGTGACAGGTGACGCAGCTGCGGCCCGCGGAGCCGTCCGCCTGGGGATATGCCTTGACCCAGGCGGCGGCGCCGGCCGCCGCGTCGGTCGCGCGGAGCACCCCCGGCGAGGCCAGCACGCCGGCGGCGAAGAGGATTGCGGGGAGGACGGATTTCATCAGGCATCCCTCCGCTTGAACCCGCTGATCATGCCACCGATGAGGTTCTCGTGATGCGCGAAGCTGGAGAAGAGCACACCGGCCACATGGACGACGACGAGCCCGAGGGTGAGATTGGCCAGGACCTCGTGGACCTCCTCGAAGCGATGGCCCCAGGACGGAGCCAGGGCACGCATCGTCCCGGCCAGGGGGCCGGAAAGCTCTTCGGCACCATAGACGGCCATGCCGGTCAGTCCGGTCGCCGCGACGGCGACCATGAGGGCGACGACCATGGCGCCCCCCGCCGGGTTATGGCCCAGATAGCGCGGGGCGCGCAGGTGCAAGGCATCCGCGATGTAGGCGCGGACCTGGCGTGGGCTCCGCACGAAATCGCTGAAGCGGGCGTGGCGGGTGCCGATCAGGCCCCAGACCAGACGCACGCCGATCAGGGTCAGCACCAGATAGCCGGCCCAGACATGGACGCCGAGGAGGGCGTCCTCGACGACGAAGGCAGTGGCGAAACCGGCCACCAGCGTCCAGTGGAAGATCCGCACCAATGGGTCCCAGACGCGGATGCGCTCCGGGGTCTCGTGTCGCTCGGTCGTCGCTGCGAACGCGTGTTCAGTCATCATCAATTCGCTCTCCTGTGTGTGTGCACCGCCGGGTTTCAGGCCGCGATGGAGCTTGGCCTGGGGTGCAGACTACGGGAGCTGGCCTGACCAGACCCTGAGCGGTCTTGTCAGCGAACGGTCAGGTCGATTGCGTCCATAATGGGCGACATGTGGATCCGAAGGCTCCATCGGCTGAACCTGGCCGCCATCCTCGTGATGGCCGTGATGCCGCACCCGTCGCTCGCGGACCGGCTCGGACACGCCGGCGGAGTGCGCCCTGCCCACGACCAGGATCGCGCCCGGGATGCGCTTCAGCGGGGCGAGGTCCGCCCAATCGCGGAGATTCTGCAGGGGGTCTCGGCAGAGGTGCCCGGTGAGGTGATCGAGGTGGAGCTCGAGCGCGAAGGTCATCGCGATGGCCCGCACTGGGTCTATGAGCTCAAGGTCATCACTGCGAGCGGAAGACTGCTCGAGATCCTGGTCGACGCCGCGACGGGGCGGATCCTGGCAGTGGAGGAGGACTGATGCGGCTGCTCTTGGTGGAGGACGACGAGCGCCTCGCCGAAGGCCTTGTCGCCGCACTGACGGCCGCGGGATTCGTCGTGGACCGCGCGGCCGACGGCCGAGCCGCGTGGTTCAAGGGCGATACCGAGCCCTATGCGGCGGTGATCCTGGATCTGGGGCTTCCGGGCATGGACGGACTCTCCATCCTGCGCAAATGGCGGGCAAACGACCAGCGCTTCCCGGTGCTGATCCTGACCGCGCGCGGCGATTGGCACGAACGGGTGGAAGGCATCGACGCGGGCGCGGACGACTACCTGCCCAAGCCGTTTCGCATGGAGGAGCTGCTGGCCCGGCTGCGCGCCCTGGTGCGCCGCGCCGCGGGCCAGGCCAGCGCGGTGATCGTCAACGGCCCGGTCGTGCTCGACACCCGCCGGATGGCCGTGAGTGTGGAGGGTGTCCCCGTCCACCTCTCACCGCAGGAATATCGCCTGGTCAGTTATCTCATGCAGCACGCCGGGCGGGTGGTGTCGCAGCTCGAGCTGACCGAGCAACTCTATGCCCAGGACTTCGAGCGCGACTCAAACGCCGTCGAGGTCCTGGTCGGGCGGGTGCGACGCAAGCTCGGAATCAATCTCATCCAGACCCGCCGGGGTTTCGGCTATCTGGTCGAGCCGGAGCGGGGCGATGCGGAACCGCGCCCGACATGACTTGCTCCAGTGCGCGTCAACCCAGCCTGCCGTTCACCCGCGGCGATCGGCGGGACGCGGTGATGAAGGACAGGAAACCGAAGCCGCGTCGACGGCGAGACCATGGGTTGCCGCAGCGCCCGGTCGGCAACCGCACAGCCCCAGATCACGCCGGCCGCGCTTCAAGGTGACCGGTCGCTCCCTGCGCGCACGCCTTTGGATCGGTGCCGCCCTCTCGATCACACTGGCCCTCGTCGTCGCCGGGCTCGGCTTGGTCACGCTCTTCGAGCGACATGTCGAGCGGCGCATCGGAGAGGAGCTGCGCGTACAGCTCAACCAGCTCGCGGCCGCGGTGACGGTGACGCCCCAGGGCGATGTCGCGCTGACCCGCGAGCCGGCCGACCCGCGCTTCGGCCAACCCCTGAGCGGACTCTATTGGCAGATCGACGGCGTCGGGCACCCTGGGCTGCTGCGCTCGCGCTCGCTCTGGGACCAGCTGGTGGAGCTCACCGCAGATGACCTGGAGCCCGGGACCGTCCATGCCCATGAGGCCACGGGGCCTGGCTCGCAGCGGCTCCTGGTGCGTGAGCGGCGCATCCTCTTGAAGCCGGGTGGGAAGACCCTGTCCCTGCGCCTCATGGTCGGGGTCGATCGGGCCGAGCTCGCGTCCGCGCGCGATGCCTTCGCAGCGGACATGCTGCCCTACCTCCTCTTGATCGCACTGGTCCTGGCTGCGGCGACCTTCGTCCAGGTCCAGACCGGGCTGGCGCCGCTCGACGCGGTTCGGCGCGGTCTCGGCGCGATCCGTTCCGGCCGGGCCAGGAGACTCGGCGAGGCCTATCCCGACGAGGTCATGCCACTGGTCGGCGAGGTCAATGCCCTGCTGATGGAGCGCGAGCAGGCGGTCGACCGCGCCCGGGCCTGGACCGCGGACCTCGCCCACGGCCTCAAGACCCCGCTCGGTGCGCTGGTCGCCGATGCCCAGCGTCTGCGTGAGCGGGGCAACGCAGCCCTGGCCGAGGATCTGGAGCTGCTGGCGACAAGCATGCGTCGGCGCGTCGAGCGTGAGCTGGTGCGCGCCCGGGTGCGCTCCGGGGCCCATGTCCGTCAAGCCCATGCCGACGTGGTCGATGCCATCCGTCGTCTGCTGCGGACGCTCCAGCGGACCCCGGAGGGCGCGCGGCTCGACTGGCGGGTGGTCGCGCCGCCGCAGGCCCGTGCCGCGCTCGTCGCGGATGATCTGATGGAGCTGCTCGGCAACCTCTTGGAGAACGCCGCCAAATGGGCGCAGTCAGAGGTGCATGTCCGGGTGAGGCTGGGCGACCGGGTCGAGATCCAGATCGCAGACGACGGCCCGGGTGTTCCGCCGGAGCAGCTGTCCCGTCTCGGCGAGCGCGGCCTGCGCCTGGACGAACGCCGAGACGGCAGCGGCCTCGGGCTCGCGATCACGCGGGACGTCGTCGATGCCTGCGGCGGCACGCTCCTCTTCGAGGCCGTGGACACGGGCGGCCTGTCGGCCCGGGTGCAGCTGCCGAGAGCCGCGTCGGATTCATGAGGCGAAACCCATCGGTCATGCTCGCTCCGGGCAGGATCACGCCGCGGAGGGCGGCGCTTTCAAACGCCCACGGATGTTGCGGCGCAACACTCGCGTGGCTCCGCCAGCCCGCAACGGATGCTCGTGCCCACGCAGACGTCGCCAGATTTGCGCCCGCCGCGCCTCTTCGGTTCCAATGGCCGGGACCGGAGAGTGAGGCCAAGCCATGATGGAAACGACCAAGTCATCGATCCGCACCCTCAGCTGCGTCCTGCTCGGGACCGTTCTGGCGGCGGGCTGCTCTGGCGCGCGCGAGGATGTGCGCATCAGCTTCTGCAAACAGCTGGTCATGACCCAGGTCGACGATCCGGGGACCGTGCGTTGGAACCAGGTCAAGACCAATCCGCAGCGCTATTCCGGCCTCTCGGTCGTCCTGGGGTTTGAGGCTGACGGCAACGAACACCCGCGACAGGCCGTCTGTCACTATCGGTACAATGCGGTGGACGACACCGCGTTGATGCTCAGCGACCCCTTGTCCGCCTATGCGACCTCACCCGAGACCATGACCATCGATGGCGAGCCGCTCCCCCGGCCGGTCCTCGCCAAGGCCGTCAAGGCCGCGATGATCCAGCAGGGCAAGGCGTTCATCGATCGCATGCGCTAGTCGAACACAGGCACAGCCTTCACCGCCGATCCCGGCCCTGACCCCCCGCCCGATGCCGAAGCCAGTCAACCGAGCCCGACGCGGTCAGTGCCGAGACTGAGTGCACGCAGCGCGCTCGAAGCGGTCGAGCAAGCCGCAGGTTCCGACACCCGGGGGCTGAGCATTTAGGCCAAAAAACC
Organism: Thiocapsa sp.; assembly: GCF_022340925.1. GTDB lineage: Bacteria > Pseudomonadota > Gammaproteobacteria > Chromatiales > Chromatiaceae > Thiocapsa. The sequence goes on along the minus strand of NZ_JAJDNA010000024.1, from coordinate 32,015 downwards.
ACATGAAATCGCTGTTGCCTTCTTGCACACACCTGCTATCATTCACGCAACAGTGAGCGCCACATGTTGCTGGCGCGCCACATAAACGGGAGTGCCCATCACACAGGGGCATTTCGAAGCGCAACCATCGCCTGGAGTAACAAGATGACGTCCTCCACCCGCAGTCCACTGTTTGCCGCTGCGAGCTTTGCCGCGGCCCTCGCCGTGTCGACCGGCGCCGCTGCCTTTCAGGATCAGGGCGACAAAGAGGTCGAGTTCACCGGCGGCTTTTCACATACCTCCGGCAGCAACATCGGCACGGTGAATGCCGATGTCTCGGTCGGCTACTATTTCGCCCCCCGGTTCAATTTCGGCCTCCGCCAGACCCTGAACTACAGCTTCGTGGACGAAGGCTCGGACACCTGGACCGCGAGCACCATCCCGTTCGTGAACTACAACTTCGAGACCGCCAATCCGAATTTCCGCCCCTTCATCGGCGCCTTCGTGGGTGCGGCCTACAACGAGGACAACGCGACCGGGACAGCCGGCCCCGCCCTCGGTTTCAAGTATTTTCTGAGCGACAACACGGCACTGGTCGCCCGCTACCGGTATGAGTGGTATTTCGACGATCTGTCGTTAAAAGACGCCTCGGACACCTCTGACGGAAACCACATCGTCACCGTCGGTATGAGCTTTCTGTGGAAATAGCGACATGCGCGGCTGACTGACGCTCCCTCCTTCCCTCCTCTCGCCGGGCAGACCAAGTGGTTGCCCGGCCTTTTCTTTCCGGGCGCCCTGCGCTACCCGATCTGGAAACGGCGGGCCGATCCTTGCGCCGCCTTCCCCGGCGCAACCGACGCTGGGCTGCGAGCAAATGTGACTCTTCGCCCCCGACAAGGCTTGGATGGAACGCGAGCGGGCTCCAGGGGCCCCGTCACCAACCAACCCTGCTGCGGTTGACGGTGCAGACCGGCTTCATTCCCCCGGCGTGTCGAAGATGCCGATCTGGTTTCCGAGCCTCACCTGGATGGCGCCGGAGCTGTAACGGCCGGGCTCGAAGATCATGAGAAAGAGCGACCCACCATAGAGGAAGTGGCCGAGCTCGTCACCGCGCTGCACGGGCACGGGCGTGTCGAGCTCACTGAACCGATCGTGAAACACGACGGAGCTGATGGTGTTCAGCCCGATCGGCACCAGGGCAACGTGCCCGTATTGTCCGGTATCCACGACGAAGTAACCGCGCTGGAAGTGCTCGAACTGGCCGAACTCGGTGCCGACGTACCCGACATTGCCGCTGGCCGGGACCCAGGCGGGGAAGTCGTCGTAGCCGAACGAGGGGGCCTCGATGATCTTCGCCTCCACCACCTGACCGCTCACGGGGGCATGATAACGGTGGTAGGTGCCGGGCATCAGCACGCAGGAGAGGGCGGTGCCGCCGACAAAGCCTTCTGCGTATTTCGAGCCGTCGAGCATCTCGACGATATTCAGGGCTGAGTTGAACTTGGTCGGGATGTCGGACTGCAGGTCCGTGATGCGGTGAGGGACTGCATTCATGATGCAATCGGTCGGCGCGGTGATGACATAGTCCCGATCCGGCATCGTCTGCGGGCGGCTCGTCGCCTGATCCTTCAGGGAACGGGAGAAAAAGGCGTTGAAGGAGGTGAACCCCCCGTCGGGCCCTGACGGATCCGGCAGGTGATAATCGTCGCGTTCAATCCGCGGCTCCGCCAACCAGTCCGCGATCCTCGATGTCGAGCCCTCGCTGTCCATGAAGGCGCCGCGTTCGCGGGCGAAGCGCTCGGTGATCTCCCGTCCGGGACTCCGCTGTACGAAGGCCACTCCGTACTCGTTCCTGTAGTAGAAGCCCGCAAACTCCTTGATGTACCTCAACCCGTCGTCGCGGGAGCCGTCGATGGAGGGGAGGAAGGTGCACCAGCGCGCGAGGAAATCCGCCAGATAACGGATATCCTTGCCGCGCCACACATTGGGTCCGTAGTCACCGGGAAGCGGCTGAACGTTGGCCAGGGCCCGATCCGTCAGCGCCCGGAAATCCGCGTCTTGCTCATAGGTACGCAGCAGCTGGTCGATGGAGCCCTGGCAGGGGCTGGCCTCCTCCGGCATTGCCGGTGTGGCCGGCACGATCCAGACGAGACCCGCCAGCAGCAACGCCCGGAGATGATGATGCTTCGATCCGCTCATGATCGTCGCTCCGCTCTGCTTTGACCATCACATGGCTAAAGCATAGATGCTCGGCGAGCGACGACGGGGACAGGCGCGAGAATCAACCGCCCCGCGGCCTCGCACCCGATACAACACCGTCGGCGAGACGGGTTCCCAATCCCATCTCCCGCGGCTGCGACTATAGTAGTGCCTGCGGAGTTGCATCGATTTCGCGCTGAGCAGGGAGGCGAGGGCGGGCACGTCTGCCCCTGGCGCGTTCGAACGCGGCTCGGTCCCGGGACCCAGGCCGGATGCAGCCGCGGTGGCAGCGGGCCAGTCGATCCGACGCGCGCCACCTGACGCACGGACGCCAAGGGACAGGCGGCCGCCCCTGGGCAGTTGGTCGGGCCATCGGTGTGTCATGGCCCACCCGAGCGGAGGGGGGAGAGTCATGTCGGAAGAGAACAAGACGCCGGAGTACGTCCTGCCCGGGAAGACCGGGGAGACTGGGTACCGGACCTTCTCGCCACTCGATGTCACCGCTCGGGTGACCTCGATACGGCTCTCGGAGACGCGCGACGAAGGATCCGAGATCAAGGTCAAGGTCGACCCCGCTGATGTGGTCGCCGTTGAGCTGGACGACGGCTTCACGCTCTGGATCCGCGGCGACGACCTGCGGCGTGAGCTCGGCGAGGAGGCGCGCGACGGCGGGCTGACGCTGCGGCCGCGGCTCGGCGGCGGCGATTCGCAGCGGGGCGTCGCCGGCTGGGTTCTGAAGGGCCTGAAGATCTTCGGCTTCGACCCCGTCGAGGGACTGGTCTCAGCCACCGCCAAGGCGGTCGAGCCAGAGGGCGGCAACCTGGTTCTGCAGCTCGACCCCGGGGTCCCGAGGCCCTGGGTGCCGGAGGCGTGGCGGCCCGTCGAGGGGCCGCTGCCCCCGGGCTCAGACGATGCCCCGCTGCTGATCCTCCTGCATGGCACCTTTTCCTCGACCCTCGGCAGCTTCGGTGAGCTGATCAAGGCACCTGGACCCGCGGCCGCGCTGCAGGCCGGCTACCCCGGCCGCATCTATGGGTTCGAGCATCGCACCCTGACCGAGAGTCCCATCGCCAACGCCTTGGCATTGGCCAAGCGCCTGCCGGCCGATGCACGGCTGCACCTGGTCAGCCATTCTCGAGGCGGGCTGGTCGGCGATCTGCTGTGTCTGGCACCCTTGATCTCGGAGACGAGCCTGCTCTCGCCGAAGGACTTGGCGCGCTTCCCGGCCGACGACCAGCGGGACCTGCCGCAGCTGCTCGAGGAGCTGCGCAGGAAGCGCCCGCGGGTCGAGCGGTTCGTCAGGGTCGCCAGCCCCTCCCGCGGGACCACGCTCGCCTCGGGACGGCTCGACCGTTGGCTGTCGGTGGTCTCTCACCTGATCTCCAAGCTGCCGATTCTGAGCAACGCCGTCGGCGAGGCGGTGATCGAGCTCATCCTGGCCGTGGTCAAGAAACCCAAGGATGCCGAGTCCCTGCCGGGTCTGGCGGCGATGATGCCGGGATCCCCCCTGGTGGCCCTGCTCAACCGTCCGGACCTCAGGATCTGGGACGAGTCGGAGCTGGCGGTGATCTCGGGTGATATCGAGGAAGCAGGCCCCTGGAGCCGCCTCAAGCTGCTGTTGCCCGATCTGTTCTTCGCCGGCGATCACGACCTGGTGGTCAACACCGGCTCGATGTACGGAGGGGTACGACGGACACGCGGCTGGTACTGCTTCGACCAGGGCGCCGACGTCAATCACTTCAACTACTTCGGCATCCCCGCTCAAGCAGACGAAGGCGGGGGCGCCGCGGCGCAGCCGATCACCGTGGATGCGCTGCTGCTCGGATTACGCGGGACGCTGCCGGGCAGGCTTTACCAGCCTTTGGCGGAAGCACCTGTGATCGCGCCTGCACGCAGCGCGCGTGGCGTCTCCGGACGGCGGCCCGTGCTGTTCGTGCTTCCCGGTGTGATGGGCAGCTCGCTCGCCGTGCGCGACCTCTCGGAGGAGGTCTGGCTGTCCCTCGGACGGATCGCTCTGGGGCAGCTGGAGCGACTGCGCATGGATCAGCCGCTTGCGATCAAGCCCACGGGCCTGCTCGGCCTTGCCTACGGGGATCTGCTCGACTTTCTGGACCGCTCACACGACGTCCTGCCATTTCCGTTCGACTGGCGGCGCTCGGTGCGCGAGGCGGCCGCCCTGCTGGCGGAGGAGGTCGATCGCGCGCTGGAGCGGGCCGAGGCCGGCAATCAGCCGGTGCGCATCCTGGCTCACTCGATGGGCGGTCTCGTTGCCCGCGCCATGATCGCGGAGCGACCGGAGCTGTGGCAGCGGATCCTGGCACTGGGCGGGCGCCTGGTCATGCTCGGGACCCCGAACCGGGGCTCCTGGGAGATCGTCCGGCTGCTGGTCTCGCAGGCGGCGACGCTCAAGCAGCTCGCGCTGCTCGACGTCACCAACGACCGCGCGGAGCTGCTCGAGATCATTCGCGATTTTCCGGGCGTGCTGGAGCTGTTGCCCGACGATCCGCGCGACTTTTTCTCGGCGGGGATCTGGCACAGGCTGCGTGCACACGACGAGGAGCGATGGGGACTGCCGGGCCAGGGCCGCCCAGAGGCATCGGCCCCGAGCTGGCTGGAGCAGGCGCGCACGGCGCGCGCATGGCTGCGGGACCGGGCGGTCGACCCGCAGGGCATGGTCTATGTCGCCGGCCAGGCGCCGGCGACCCCCAGTGACGTCGAGGAGACGGTCGATCGACGCTGGATGCTGCCCGACAGAAGACGACTGCGCTTCTTCGTCTCTCAGCGCGGCGACAGCAGCGTGCTGTGGGACGACGGCCTGCTGCCCGGCGTGCCGACCTGGTACGCGCCGGGCATCGGCCACGGCGACCTGGTCAACGAGCGGACCCTGTTTCCCGCCATCGCGGACCTGCTCGAGCAGGGTCGCACCGAGGCCAAGACACTCCAGCGTGAGGAGCCGGTCTCCCGCGGCACCGATGTCCGCCGGGAGCTGGTGGACCGGGAGCCCGCCTACTATCCGGACGAAGCCATGCTGGTGCGCACCGCGCTGGGTATCGGCCGGGCGCCCTCGCGGGCGCCCGCGCGGCGCGCCGTGCGCGTTTCGGTCACCCACGGCAGCCTCGCCTTCGCCGAGCACCGGGTCGCGGTCGGTCACTACGAAGGCGATACCATCATCGGCGCCGAGGCCTATCTGGACCGCGTGCTGGGTGGTCGGCTCAGCGCCCGCCAGGCGCTGGGCCTCTACCCGGGGCCGGCCGGCAGCCACGCCCTGTTCGACCATCCGTCACCGTCGGGAAAGCCGCCCGGGGCGCTGGTCGTCGGCCTCGGCGAGGTCGGCGGTCTGACCCCCAGTCTGCTCTCGGCCACGTTCGCGCGCGCCTTGTTGGAGCTGGCGCGCCAGATCGTCGAGGGCGGGGATCCTGCGGGCGGACCGCATCGGATCGCTATCTCGAGCCTCCTCATCGGCACCGGTGCCGGCGGGATCAGTGTCCAGGATTCGGTGCTGGCGATCCTGCGCGGCGTTTTTGAGGCAAACTCCACCCTGGATCAGGCCGGCCAGGCGGACAGCGTGCATATCGCGACCCTTGAGCTGGTCGAGCTGTGGGAGGACCGCGCCATCAGTGCCGCTCGTGCGTTCGCTCAGATCGATCAGGACCCCGAGCTGGCAGGAGGCTTCGAGGTGACGGAGCTGGTGCGCCAGGGCACCGGTGGCAATCGGGGAGTGCGCGCCTCCGGGCAGGACCAGGAGTGGTGGCATCGGTTGCAGGTGCTCGGCGACGAGCGCGGCGCGCTGCGCTTTACCCTGCTGACCCAGCGCGCCCGGGCCGAGGAGACCCTGGTGCCGACCCAGGCCGAGCTGGTCGACCGTTTCGTGGCCCGTGCCTCCGCCGCCACCGCCTACGACCCGGACGTGAACCGCACGCTCTTCGAGATGCTGCTGCCGAACCGACTCAAGGACGGCAGCGTGCTGCGCAGCAACCTGGTGCTGGTGCTCGACAAGGAGGCGGCTCGTTTCCCGTGGGAGATGCTGGAGGACCGCTGGTCCCAGCCGCTTCCGGGCCAGCGTGCCACGACGCGCTCCGAGCGCAGCGACGGCCGCAAGCCCGGAGCGGTGGAGTTCGGGATGTTGCGCCAGCTCAAGACGCCAAGCTACCGGGCCGAGCCGATCATGTCGCTGGGCCGCTCGGCCCTGGTCATCGGTGATCCCCGTTCGGACTTCGTACCCCTGCCCGGGGCACGCGACGAGGCCAGGCGCGTGGCCGGCCAGCTGGTGCAGTCCGGCTACCGGGTCACCCAGCTGATCGAGCCGCGTGACGAGGAGGTCATGGTCGCGCTGCATGCCGATGCCTACCAGATCCTCCATCTCGCGGGGCATGGCGTGCACCACCACCTGCTCGAGAGCCGCGCCCAGCGCCGGTGCGACGCCTGCGGGCAGCCGCTGGCGGGAACGGTGCAGGAGCCTGATCTGGTCAGCGGCATGATCATCGGCGAGGGCATGGTCTTGACCCCGGGCGACGTGGAAAAGATGCGCCGTGTCCCCGAGCTGGTGTTCCTCAATTGCTGTCACCTCGGCAGCCTAGACGGCACCCGGAAGGATTCCGACCGGGATCAGCCCCATCGGCTCGCCGCCAATCTGGCCGCTCAGTTCATCGAGATGGGGGTGCGCGCAGTGATCGCCGCCGGATGGGCCGTCAACGACCGCGCCGCGTTGACCTTTGCCGACGCCTTCTACCGCCAGATGGCGGCCGGGCGGCGGTTCGGGGACGCGGTGCGTCTGGCCCGCGAGCAGACCTGGCAGGAGCACCGCGCCTTCAACACCTGGGGCGCCTATCAGTGTTACGGCGACCCCGACTTCAGTCTGGGCGGCGGCGGTCGGCGCGGCCAAGGCCCCGCAGCGATCGTCTATGTCTGCCCGGCCGAGGTGGTCGCGGACCTCGACAACCTGCTGGCCGATGCCCAGACGGCGAGCCCCGCGCGCATCGCACAGCTCCGGGAGCGCCTGCAGCGCATCGAGCAGACATTGGAGCGTGTCGCCGACAAGAGCGGCGACGACTGGCGCGAGCGCGGCGACGTGGCCGAGGCCCTCGGCCTCGCACAGGGCGAGCTGGGCCGGTTTGAGGATGCGGTGAGGAATCTCGACCGCGCGATCCGAGCGGTGGACGCCCGCGCCACCTGGTTCGCAATCGAGCGGCGCGCCCGCTACCAGGCACGGTGCGCCAAAGCCCTCCACTTCAGCGGCGAGGACCGGGCGAAGCAGGCGGCGCAGCGGCTCTTCGAGGTGGCGCTGAAATCGCTGAGCGACCTGGAGCGCGACCCCGAGGGCCGCCTCACGGTCGAGCGTTATCGCTCCCTCACGGGCATCCATTGGCGACGGGTGCAGACCCTGCCGGCCGCTGAGCGAGAGGCCGAGCTGGAGCAGCTGGTGTCGGTGTTCGAGCGGGCAGCGGAGCAGCTCAGCCGCGGCTGCGGCGATCCGCTGGATCCCTACGGGCGGCTGCTGTGGCTGACCGGCAAGCTCATGCTGACCGCCTACAGCACACTGCGGCGCGGTGACGTTTGCCCGACGTTCGATGAGTGGTGCACGGAGCTGGAGCGGCGTGCGCTGCAGTACGAGCTCGAGTACCCGAGCGCGTCCGCGGATGCCATCAAGCTGGAGGTGCACATGCTCCGGCTGGTCGAGGAGGGGGCGCTGTTGGAGGAGCGCGCCGAGGAGCTCGTCGCGCAGCTGCGCGGCATCCTCGCACGCGGCGTGAGCCACCGGCAGCTGTCGTCGATCCTGGACTTCGTCGAGCTGCTTCAGGTCCTCAGCGAGGGCGCAACCCACAAGAAGAGGCGCTTCCACCCGCAGGCCGCGTCCCTCGCGCGCATCGGCGATGCGCTGCGAGCCTGGCAAGACGGCGGATGAGCGGGGCAGCGGAGACAGCGAGAGCAATCATCACCGGGCAGTCTTACCCAGTGAAGCGTGGTGACGTGCGGCGCCCGGGCGATTGGCGCCGGAGCAGTTTCAACCCTTCAGTGAGACGTGGCTGGTCACCGCCGGGCTTTAAGGAGTCGGATCCGGCGCGCCCGCCCGAATGGATATCGAGGAATCGGGGGAATAGTTGACAGTAGCCTTCCAATTCGGGAAGCGCTGCAATATCAGCATTTCCTTAGGTTGACACAACCGAATCTGCGCCTACACTGGCAAAACGCCGGTGTTCAATAGATGAGCTTCTTGAAATTCGCTGCCGGTAATGGAATACGCGGCTGGCCTCTCGCGTGCGGCAGGAGAGACCATCGCGATGGCGCATCGCTCTGGATAGCGTCTGCTGGGACGCAAATCGCCTCATCGTTCGGAGGATGCTAATGTGGCACTAATTCCCAGGGCGTTTTGGTCGATAGGGCTGGCGGCGGCCGTTGCTTGGCCACTCGGGGTGCGGGCGGCGTGTACGCAAGACCCCGAGCTGGGGCTCGTCTGCCGGCCTGCCGGTCCGGTCGCGGTGGGTCTGGTCGGGTCCACCTCGGACACCGGGCTGCGACGCACCATCGCACTGGCCGTGACCGAGGAGCTGCTCGAGGACGAGGCATCGGAGACCGGAGGCGGATCGGGTGACGGTCCCCCCTTCGACGTTTCTGTCTCGCTGCTTTACGGGAACAAGGACTACGACGGCGAGAACCTGACGGGTCCAACTGGCGGACTGTCGGGTAACGTGCAGGGCGTCACGGGTTTCACCAGCGACACCTGGGGCGGCGTTCTCGGTGTGACGCTGCGCGGAACTCAGTACTTCGCCGGAGCGGCCATCGACTACTCCGAGGAGAACGCCGACTTTCAGGACAATGCCGGCAGCAGGGATACCGAAGAGCTTGGGGTGCAGCTCTACGGCACCTATTATCCCTTGGCCGACAGGCGCTTGTTCTTGACCGGCGTGGCTCGCTACGCCGGCATGGACATCGAGACGGAGCGGACTTTTCCCATCTTCGATCCTGCCACGGAGGTTCAAACCGGGCGGCTGAACACGGCGCGCGGCAGCACGGATGGGTTGAATTACGGACTCTACGGAGGCGCCGGTTACAGTTGGCCGCTGCAGGAGCAGACGCTGCTCACGCTGAGCGGTTGGCTTTCGTGGCAGCGGAATGAGATCGACGGTTATTCGGAGACGGGCGCTTTGCCCCAGTCACGCGACGGCGAATCGGCGAATCTCCGCTATGACGACGACAAGTATTCCACGCTCGACGGCGCTCTGACGGCAACGCTTCTCCATGAAGTGCCGATTCCCAACGGCCGCCTATTGCCCTCCGCCTCACTGAGCTATGTACACGAGCTCGAAAGCGACACGCGCACCATCAATGCCGAGCTGATCGACCTCGACCCCAATCTCGTCAATAAGATCGACGACAAATTCATCCGCTTCCAGACCAACGAAGCGGATCCGGACTATTTCCGTATCGACGCCTCCTTGACCGCCCAGCTCAATCAGGGAACGACCCTATACGCCGCCTATACAGGCACCCTCGATCACGACTGGCGCGACGAGAGTTTCTTCAGCATCGGCCTCAGCCAGACCTTCTGACCGCTGCGGCCGCCAAGCTCACGGCCGCCGGTCGAGCCGGCGGTCGAGCTCCGCCAGGATGCCCGCCCAATGGCGCTCCCAGCCCGTTTGATGCCTGGTTTCCGGCAACAGGGCGAGCTCGCCGCCGGTGTGCCTCACAGCTTCGCGCGACAGGGCGGGAGGCACTTGCCTGTCTTGCGCGCCGGCATAATGCAATTGCACGGCTCCTTCGGACAGCGGCCATTCCCGGACAGGGTTCAACGACCGCCTAAGGCGTGTATAGCCATGCACGTCCGCCCAGGCGTCGATGTCCAGGTTACCGGCCAGCGTGACCACCGCCACCACCTCCGGGACGCGCGCGGCGAGGAGCATCGACAGGGCTCCACCGCCGCTGAAGCCGATCAGCACCAGCCCGTGGTCCAGGGGGACGGCCTGGGTCAGCGCCTCGGCCATGCTGGCGACGACCGCTTCGCCGTACCGGGCATGGGTCCACAGGTTCTGCGAGCAGGGCGGCGCATCCGCGTAGCCGTGATAGCAGGGGCGGCCGAGAACGAACACCTGGGCGGGATCCAGAGCCAGCAGCCGCAGGACCACGGACTGCCGCGGCGTCGGGTCGGCGGACGCCACCCCTGGATGGGCGTAAGGCCTGCCGTCCCCGGTCAGATAGACGTGGATTGGACCATGGACCATCGGCTGGCGCGGCCTGGAATAGAGGGCGTGTCGATAGCCGCGTCCCTGCACCTCGGCCCGCTCCAGGCCGGCTTGCGACGCAGCGCGCTCGAAGGCCTGGTGCGCCGCGCCGCAGCCGGTGAGCAACAGAACCAGGACCCCGCGGGACAAGGCGCAGCAGACCTTGTCGGCTGCTCGCTTCAGCGTCCTGCCTCCCCGTCCAGCGCCGCGAGCTCCCCCTCCACCGCCTCGAGTCGCTCGGCATACTCCGGGCCAAGCTCCTGGTAGATCCGCCTCGTCTTCTCAAGCTGCCGCCGCGCTTCAGCCAGGTTTCCCAATCCCTGGTAGACCTTCGCCAGATTGCGGCTGCGTGATGCGACCAGCGGCGGTCGCTGCGACCGTTCGGCGACGGTGATGGCGGTGCGGTAGAGCGGGACGGCATCGTCGAGACGCCCCAGACGCATCAATACACGGGCGAGATTGCTGGCGGCGGTTCCGGAGTCGGGGTGGTCTTCACCTAGCTTGGAAGCCATCGTCCCGAGCGCGTGCTGCAGATCGTCCCGGGCGGCTTCGAGATCGCCCAGCCTCTCGTAGACCACCGCCCGATCGTTCTCGTAGCCGGCAATCACGAGGCTCTGCTCGACGATCTCATCGTCACCCAGCTGCGATTCCGCGAGTGAGATCGCCTTGTCATATTTCTTCTTGGCCTCGTCGAGGCGGTGCTGTCTCACGTAAAGATCGGCGAGGCCGGCATGGAGCGAGGCGATCACGAGGTGCGTCTTCTCCACCTGCCTCTTCTTTCGCGCATTCGTCTCCCAGACGGCGAGGGCATGATCGTAGAGACGCTCGGCCTCGGAAAGTTTGCCTCTTTTCATCAGTGCCTTGGCAATATTCTGACTGACAACGAGCGTGGCGTGATGATCCTCGCCGAGCTGCGCTTCATAGACGCCCTTCACGCGCGTCCAGAGGGACTCTGCCTCGTCGTACCTGCGCAGGCTGTAATAGAGACCGGCCAGGTTGTTCTGGGTCGCGGCCGCCTCGAGAGGCCCGGCCGGGTCTCGGGTGTCATTGATCGCGACCGCGCGGAGATACAGGGACTCGGCGCGCCCGTATTCGCCGCGAATGGTCTCCAGCCAGGCCCAGTTCGTGAGGATGGGCACCAGGGTCGGATGATCCCCGCCGTGCACCAGCTCCGTCAGGGACAAGGCCTGGGCGTAATGGTCCTCGGCCGAGTCGAAGTCGTTGATGGTGACCTTGGCATCGGCCAGACCGCCGTGACTCGCCGCTTCCAGCGCGACCTGCACGCCGGCGTCCAACCCCTCGCCGCATCGCGTGGCTTGCAGCGCCTGGCTGAAGCGGTCGATCGCGTTGGTATAATCGGATTGGGCGAAATACAGGCCCCCGATGTTGTTCAGGATCGTGATGACCGCCTCCTCCGGGACCTCGTCCTGGTGATTCTCGCTACATTGGAGCGCTTCCTCGTACAGCGTCTGGGCCCTGGTATAGAGTCCGGCGTCCTGGTAAGCGCCTCCGGCGAGGTCGAGATAGCGTGCCTGGTCCGGTGCGTTGCCGGCTGTTTCGAAATGGCTGGCCGCCTCTTCGAACAGCTCGGCAGCCGGCATGTAGCGGAGCTGGGCCCGCTCCAGCTCGGCGCGAGCGGCAACAATCTGGGCCTTGTCGCGCATCACCGGGGACACCGCGGGGGCACTCCGCGAAACGATTGCGTCCGCGTCCCGCAACAGCCGGTCTGCGGTCTCGTAGTCGCCACCCGCGATGGCGGCAGTCGCCCGAGCGCGCAATTCCGCAATCTTCGGATCGCGCGTCGTCAGCGCCCGCAGCCGCTCGACAAGCTTCAGGTGTCCGTTGGCAATCTCGGTGAGCTTGTCGGACAACTGCTCCGGGGGGACCTCCTTCTGGCCCAGGATCGCGAGAAAGTTCGCGGTGGCGCAGCGGCTGAAGCGCAGGTCGCTCGCCAATCCCTCCAGCCGTGCGAGGTATCGTTCATCCACGCGCCGTACCTGCTGCATGAGCTCCTCCAGGTCCTCTGGCGGGATACCGACGGCGAGATGGCGCTCGACATCGATGGAACCCTGCTCCGCGATCCCGTCTTCACGCACCCGATCCTGATCGGGCGCCGGCCGGCTCCGGCGCTCGCGGGCCAGCCGCGCGAGCCATTCGCCGATCTCCCCCGGAGGGGGCGGCTCCCTGGCGACTGCCGCGACCAGCTCCTCCGCCTCGCAACGGCTGAGATTCAGGTCCGTGGCGATCTGCTTGATGCGTTCCGACTGGGCGTCACGAAAGGCCTGCTGCTCGTGGATGAGATCGAGCAGCGCGCGCGGCGTGCAGATGATCGAGATGGACCCGCCCACCCTGATCGAGCCTCCGGCCGCCACACCGCAGACGGCGGAGACCCGGGTCTCCGCGGAGGCCGGCGGCGCCCATGACAGGAGCGCAACCACTGCCAAACCGGCGGCGGCGAGGCTCAGCCGTCCGCCCACGGCCTACTCGGCCGCCTCGGGCGCACGCTCGGCGCCCTCGATGTTGAGGTTTCCGCCAACGCTGATGCCCCCCCCCGCGGCCACCCCGCCTCCGGTGGCGTTGATGACCTGGTCGGGCCCTTGCGAGAGCTGGTAGACGGCCCACAGCCCGATCGCCACGGCGACGGCGACCGCAACCGCGAAGACGGCGGATGGCATCCAGCGCACCCCTTGCCCCGCGGCGCGAATGTGTCTTCCCGACTCGGCCGGGGTCGATGTCGCCAGTCTTTCGGCCATTCTCTGGACCGCGAAAAACGTCTCCGCGGCGGCGTCGCCCGCAGGCGAGAGATAGATGTTCGAGCGCAGGTACGGGGGAACGTCCCGACCTTCGAGATTCCCGAGATCAACCACCAGCACGCGCCCCTCGGGACTGGGCCACTTGCGCCGGACGAGATCCAGCTCGGTCAGCGCATAGGACCCAGGCTCGACCGACTCCGGCGACAGGATGAACACGCACAGGTCGGCGCCTTCGATCCGGTCCTTGATCTTCGCGTCAAAGGCATGTCCGGGCTGCAGGTCACGGCGATCGAAGAAGACGTCGTGACCCACGTTGACGAGCTTCAGATAGATCCGCTCCGCGGTCTCTTTCTGTTCCGACGCATAGGAGACAAAGATCTTCATCGCCACTCCTCTCAGCGGCCTGCGGCGGCGCTGAGGTTGCCGAGACCCTTCAGGATCAGCTCGATCATGCGCGCGACGTTGCGGGTGTGAAACAGCTCGCGGTTCTCGGCCTCGCTGAGAAGGGGGTTGATGGCGGCGGCCCCGGTGCCGCGCAGGAGCTGCACCATCTCCGGGTAGTCCCACCAGACCTGCCCGCAGCGATCGTAGAGTGTCCGCATTGCCTCCGCATTGGGGGCGCGCCGCTGATAGTCCCAGGTCGCCTCCGACCTCTCCCTGCCCTCCAGAAGATCGATGGCCAGGGTCGCCGCGCCGCCGAAGGCGCCGATCAGGAAGACCGGCTGACCCGCCCGCGCCGACAGGACGACCTCTTCAAGGACGCCCGGGACGCGGCCCGCATACCACCGCTCGTCCGAGCCGGGACCTTCCCCGGGCGGCCCGAATCTGCCGCCCAGGATGATCCGGGCGGCGATCCCGCCGTCCTTCGCGGCTTGGGCCTCGCGCATCCGGGTCATGCCGCGCGCCCAGCAGTAGCGGTGCTCCGGCGACTGATCCGGCGGGAAGGGGTTCGCCTCGACCGCGTCGGCGACTGCCTTGCCGGGACAGGCGTCGAGGTCACCCGGGCGAGGGATGTGCTGGAGGCGTGCGACGAGACTGTACCGGGCAACCAGCTCCTGACCGTAGGGCAGCGGCCAGCCGACCGTGTTGACGATGCGCTCGACCCGGTCGACCCCCTCCAGACAATGGTGGGCGCGGACCAGCTCGAACAGCACCTGGGTATAGCCTTCGTCGCCGAGGTGCCCGCCGTAGACGAGGGTCGCACCCTTGAGGAGGAGATAGCGCGAGAGCTCGACCATCGCGCCCTCCAGATGGACCTCGTCGAATCCGAACCGCAGGATGTCGGTGCTTTGCGACATCGAGAGTGCGATCTGCGCGCCCTGGAGCGGCCGCTCGGCGGCGAGCCGGGAAAGCGGTGTGGTGGTCGGCACCCTGGTCTCGCTGAGCAGCGCGAGCTCCTCCGCACCGAGTGGCGGGTCCGGGTAGAGCACCGTCTTGGCGCCCCTGGCCTGGAGCAGGGAAAGCAGCTCCGGCGGCCGGGCGGAGATCAGGTCACCCTGGTGCGCGACCGCTTTGAGCAGCACCGTGGCGTGCAGATAACGCAGGGTCTCCTTGAGCAGCAGGTCCACCGCGGCAACGGCGGAGGCGCGATTGACCGCCGCCTTCTGTGCCTCGCTCTGGTCCGGGGGGATGCAGGGCCAGCGCAGGACCGGCACGTTTCCGAGATAGGGGAAGCTGCGCACCTCCTGGCGGCTGAAGGCGGCCACCACCACCACCGGGCGCTGATGCTGCTTGGCCAGGATGATCTCCTTGCGGCACCACTCGCGCGTCGAGTAGTTGTCAGTGAGCACGCAGAGCAGCGAGCTGTCGTCGATGCCGCGCTCGATGGCCTCGGCAAAGGGGGAGCCGGCATCGATGTCACCCGCGTCCACCCAGGCGCGTACCGGCTGGTCATGCTTGAGATAATCGATCAGTGCGCTCGTGACCCTCGGCTCGACCTCCATGTCCAGCTTGGTGTGGCTGAGGAACAGCGCCACCGGCCCCTTCGCCTCCACGCTCGGCTCCTGCAGCGAGTCCCAGTCCCGCAGCTCACGGCAGAGCTCGATCACCAGGCGCCGCACCACCAGGGCATCCCGCGCGGCCTGGTCCGCCTCGGCAAAGGCACGGACGAAGTTGGTCCCGCCCAGCCGGTCATCGAAGCCCCAGGCAGCCGGGTGGAGCTGAACCGGGAAGAACCGGTGCGGCGTCCCCCGGCAGGCATCCCAGATGTCGCCGATGAAGCGCGACCAGGTGCGCTCCTGACCGCTGTCCCGATCGACCACCCAGGCGTCGGCCAGCACCACCGCGAGGCTCCGCTCGGCCTCGTCGAGGTCGTAGTGCCCCGGCGGGGCGATCCCGTCCGTCGGGCAGAAGACCGTGGGGACCCGCAGACCCGGTACCGCGGGGTCCGCGTTCAGGGCCCCATGGATCGTCCTGGCCAGCTCACGGGCGTCCGCGGATGCCGGATGGAAGATGAGGTGAACTAGCAGCGGGGGCTTCGACATACGCATCCTCGCGCGCCCGGGCCGGGCGCCTCGCCGTGCCGGTGGGCTCGTTCCCCAAGACTAGACCAGCCGGGGATCCGGTGAAACCGGCCGCCGCGCGCTTGGATGGCGACCCGGTCCTGAAAACCGGCTGGCTCGGCGCAGCGGATCCCCCACCGACGCGACCGCTGAGACCCGCCAGAGGGTAACCTTTGGCCCGTACCTGGTGATCGCAACAGCGGGGAACCCCTCGTAACGCGCCGTGACGGACCGCGACCAGATCTTCCTGAGTGACAGCCGCAACGATCCCGAAGCGGCGGCGAGCCTGCGCCCCCGGCTCGAGAAGGTCGGGCTCTGCGTCTTCAAGGACGACCAGAGCATCCGCGAGGGTGAGCTGTGGCTCTCCCGGCTTCAGGAGGCGCTGGAGTGGCTCTGGAAGAAGCCCGACGGCAACCGATTGAGCGGGCGCATGTACATGGAGCAGGGCAGGCTCGCGGGGATCCTCATCGGCAGCGCCGTCTAGGCGCGTTTTTTTGGGCGTTGCCACCCACCGGCGGGCTCCGCAGACACGCAGGGTCCGCTGTGCGGACCGGAAAGCCGCGAGGCAGGGCGGTAACGTCCACCGCGCGGATCAAGGGCTCAAGGCAATTGGCGATGATCAACTGGCGCCGCGCCGAGGTCCACGGCGGGACCTTCTTTTTTTCCCTGGTCACAGAGTCTCGCGCGCCAATCCTGGCCATCCCAGGCGCCCGTTCGCTGCTTCGGGAGGTGACGCTCGAATGCCGCCGGCAATGGCCTTTCCACATGGAGGCCGTCGTCCTGATGCCCGATCACCTCCACGCGGTCTGGCGATTGCCGGGGGGGTATAGCGACTACTCGAAACGCGGGGGGTGGCTGAAGAAGGAATTCACGAAGGAATGAATACCGTCGGGTGGATTGGTCCGCGCAGCGGACCCGACGGGTAGGCGGGCGAGGGCGTAGCGCCGGGGGAGCGAGTCCGGCCGGCGCCCCAGGGATAGAAGCGCTTGGGCTCGCCGGGTCGAGGGTCAGCACCGAGGGCCGCACACTGCCACTCGAATTCAGTCGGCAGCCGGACCTCGAAGCCCAGGCGCAGACCCAACCAATGGCAGAAGGCCATGGCATCCCACCAGTTGACGCTGTCCGCCGGGGCTTCGCCGGCTCTCGCCGCCTTCAATCGCGGCAGTACCCCCGCCCGCACCAGCGAGGACTTGCCGCAGCCCGATGGGTCGAACGGCGCCGGTGTTGCGTCCCTGCTCGGTCAGCCCGATGGGGGACGCTGGCCACGCACCGGCGAGGGTCACCGGGCTTGCGCTGCACTCATCGCGCCCCGCAACGGGCGCGTCCCAGCAGGGCGGCGCCGTAAGCGGCGTCCTGGTGCTCGGCGGGCAGGACCGGGATCCCGAGGATGCGCGCGCGCAGGCGTGTCCAGGTGGGGTTCAGCGCGCCGCCGCCGATACTGAGGACTCGCCGGGGTGGCGGAGCACCGAGCTCGGCCAGCCGCGCATAGCCCTCGGCCTCGATCCGCGTGATCCCCTCCAGCAGGCCATGCAGAAAGCGACTGGGATCGGCGGGGCGGGGCGCGAGCCGGGGTGCGAGGTCGGGGTCGTGCCTGGGGAAGCGCTCGCCTGGGGCGGGCAGGGGATAGTAGTCGAGCCCCGACGGGCGCTCAGGGTCGATCGCCAGGCTGAGTGACGCGATCTCCTGGTCGCTGAAATACCGGCGCAAGACCGCGCCGCCGCTGTTGGAGGCGCCACCGACCAGCCAGGACTCACCCAGGCGATGACTGTAGACCCCGTAGGCCGAGGCCGTGACCGGACGCGCGGCGACGATCTTCAGGACCAGGGTGCTGCCGAGGCAGGTGACGGCATCGCCTGGCGCACCAGCGCCCGCCGCCATCACCGCGGCCGTGCTGTCCGTGGTCCCCGCCAGGACCCGGGTGGCAGGCGACCAGCCCAGCTCGGCCGCGACCGCCTCGGCCAGCGGGCCGACCGGGGCCCCCGGCCGGAGGACCTCGGGCAGCAGGATGTCTCCCGGGATCAGGTCGCGGACCCAGTCAGGCCAGCCGAGGCGCTCGGCGTCATAGCCCAGTTTCAGTGCGTTGTTCCAGTCGCTGACCCCGTAGCGGCCGGTGAGGCGTCCGAGGATCCAGTCCGCCTGGTGCAGCGCGAGGAGACGGCGGTGCGCCACGAACCTCCCCTGCAGATGCAGGAGCTTCGCGAGGCTGGAGGTCGGGCCGCGCGCCGGGCTGTCGGGCGGGGCGGCCCGGTCGATCAGGGCCGCCTCCGGGGCAGCCCGCCGGTCGCTGTAGAGGAGCGCGGGACCGGCCGGGGCGCCGTCGGGCGCGGCGAGCAGGAGGGTTGCCGAGGTCGCGTCGAGGCAGATGCAGGCGGGCCGGCCTTTGGGCAGCTCCGCGCCCAGGCGCCTCAGGGTACCCAGCACCGCCTGCCACCACACCTCGGGGTCCTGCTCGCACCACCCCGGGGCCGGTCTCAGGGGGGCGTCGATCGGGCTGCGCGCGAGGGCACGCGCGCAGCCGGCCCGGTCGATCGCCACAGCGCGACAGCCGGAGGTCCCCACGTCGAGGCCGACGAACAGGGCGTCGTCGGCTGCCGAACGCTGCTCCCGGGTCATCCCCAGAATCCGCTGGTCTGCGCCGGCCGTCCCGGCAATCAGCGCAGTCGAACGGGCTGCGCCGCCTCCCACCCGGCCGCCCGGTGCTCGGCAACCACGGTCGTGTAGATCCCCCCGCGGACGTTGAACTCGGCGGTCAGGCGCATGAAACGCGGCTCGGTGGCCTGGACCAGATCGTCGAGGATCTGGTTGGTCACGGCCTCGTGGAAGGCACCCTGGTCACGATAGGACCAGACATAGAGCTTGAGCGCCTTGAGCTCGACGCAGCGCGCCTCCGGCACGTACTCCAGGGTCAGCTCGGCGAAGTCCGGCTGGCCGGTCTTGGGGCAGAGACAGGTGAACTCCGGGATCCGAATCCGGATGCTGTAATCACGCCCCGGTTGGGGGTTCGGGAAGGTCTCGAGCGCGCGGCTCGGGGCGCTGGGCATGCTGCTGGTCTCCGCGGAAGCGTGGAACCGGACCGGCGCCCGCGGGCGGGCCGACCCCGGTCACCTGGATTGGCCAGAGGTTACCATGCCGCCCGCTTGCGGCGGCATCGGCTGCTACCCCTCTCACCCCGACGAAGCCCCCGCCGGCTCATGGCGAGGGACCAGGATCAGCCGAGCAGCGGGGTGCTCGGTCCGATCGCCGGCGGCACTGGCTGAAGCGGTTTTCCGCTATCGAAGGTCTCCTCCATGAACCTGAGCGCCCGATCCTTGGTGCGGATAAAGTGTGTCTCGTCGAGCAGGTGGAACATCCTGCCGCGCCGCAGGGTGTCGTAGACCTGCGCCTTGAGGCTCGAGAAGTAGAGCTCCACGCCGTTGTCGCGGAAGGTTTGGATAACGTCGCGCAGGCGCTCCTCGCCGCTGACGTCCACGTCGTTGATGCCGCTGCCCTCCACCAGCACGGCGCGCGCCTGCGGGTTCTTGGCGCGCGCCTCCAGGAGCAGGTCCTCGAAGCGCGGGGCGTTGACGAAATTGAGCGAGCCGTCGAAGCGCACCACGATGAAGTTGCGCCCGAGTGGCTCGATGTCGTTCATGCTGATGCCGGCCAGCCTGCCTTCCGCGTCGCGACCGAGGATGTCGGTGCGCGGCTTCATGGTGCGCAGCAGGAACAGCAGGATGGCGAGTCCGGCGCCCAACAGGATGCCGTTGGCGAGCTGTGGCGCCATGACCAGGGTGGCGAGGAAGGTGATGACGCCGACGATGGCCTCCTGCCGCTCGATCTTCCACGCGCGCACCAGGGCGCGAACGTTGATGAGCCCGAACACGGCCATCATCACGATCACCGCCAGCACCGCCTGCGGCAGGTGGTAAAGCAGCGGGGTCAGGAACAGGAGCACCAACATCACGCCCACGGCGCTGACGATGGCGAACATGCCGGTCTTGGCGCCATTCTTGGCCGCCACCGCCGAGCGCGAGAAGGAGCCGCTCACCGTGTAGGAGCTGAAGAAGCTGCCGACGATATTCGCCAGGCCCTGGCCGACCAGCTCCTTGCTGGTGTCCACCCGCTCACGGGTCTGGGCGGCGATGGCCTTGGAGATGGACGTGGCCTCCATGAAGCCGATCAGCGCCATCACCAGCGCGGACGGCAGCAGGGTCCAGAAGAGGTCCATGCGCAGCTCCGGCACCCGGAAGCTCGGCAGCCCCTTGGGGATGGCGCCCACCACGGCGCCGCCGCCCATCATTTTGACCCGGTCGCCCTCGATCCTGCCGACACGCCAGGTGCGGCCGTCGGTGCTCATCGATGCCGGGGCCTGACCGCGGGGATAGAACAGGTGCTGGCCGCCCGGCGTCGCGGCAGACTCGAAGTGCAGATTGTGGAGCGCCACCTGACGCTCGTTGTTGGCGAGCTTGTGCTGCTCCATCTCGCGCATGAGCACGCGCAGGTCCGCCTCCAGCAACGCCTTCTCGGCGAAGCGATCCGGGTCGCCCTCTTCCGCAAGCCTGCGGATCTCCTGGGTGAGCTTCGAGGTGGTCTCTCCCAGCCGGTCCACCGCGCGCGTCGTCGCTGCATAGTCCACGGCCAGGCCGCGCGCGACGGGGTCTTGAATGGCCGAGACAGGCACCAGCTGGTTGCGCTCGAAGCCGATGGCCCAGCTCACCAGCGTCGTGAGCACCACGGCGAGCAGCACGCCCGGCACCTTGGGGATGGCGCGCCGCGAGCCGATGATGATGGCGAAGGTCGCGAACGCGAACAGCAGCGTCGGCAGGTGGGTCTCGGGGAGCTGCTCGATAACGGTCCAGAGATCGAGCACAAAATGGTCGGTGCGCGGGAAGGGCACGTTCAGAAGCTTGCTCAGCTGCGACAGGCCGATGATGAGCGCCGCGGCGTTGGTGAAGCCAACGATCACCGGGCTGGACAGAAAATTCACCAGGATGCCCATCCGCAGCAGACCCAGCAGCAGCCTCAGCACGCCCACCATCAGCGCCAGCATCACCGACAGCGCGATGAAATCCTGGCTGCCGAGCGCCGCCAGCGGCAGCACGGCGGCTGCCGACATCAGCGACAGCATCGCCACCGGACCGGTGTGCAGCTGCGGCAGCGAACCCCACAGCGAGGCGACGACGACGGGCATGAACGAGGCATAGAGGCCGAACACCACCGGCAGTCCGGCGAGCTGGGCATAGGCCATGCTCTGCGGCACCAGGACCAGCGCCACCGTGATGCCGGCGACGAGGTCTCCGCGCAGCGTCTCGCCGGACATCGGGAACCAACGAAGGAAGGGGAACAGCGTGGTCAGCAGTCTCTTACGCATCGGCGACGCTCGTGCGTGTGATCCTCAACAAAACGTCTATCTTAGGCCAGCGGATCCTCCGGCGAAATCGATGATCGCGGCGTGCGCGATAGACGAAGATCTATACCTGGCGTGGCTGCCGCCCTGTCCGCGACGGGACGGTCGCTGCGTCAGTTCAGTGGCTCGACGATGTGGCCTGCTCGACCAGGCAGGAGAGGGCACGGTGGCGGCCGGCAGGGCGTGAATCGCGGCGCCGTCGAGGCTGACCGTGCCAATGCGGCTGAGCCGCGTCTTCCCAGGCGACCGGCAGCACCCTCAACATCGGCCCGGCCGGTAGCGCAGGTCCAGGGTGTAGGGATGCTCCCCGGCCGGTTCAGCCGGGGGCGGGTCGATGGGTCCCGGTGTATGACCCATGAGTCTGAAGCGGGCGATGCGGCGACTCTCCGCCTCGTAGCTGTTGACCGGGAAGCTGGATTCACTGCGCCCCCCGGGGTGGGCGACATAGTAGGTGCAACCGCCGAGGCTCGCCCGGTTCCAGAGGTCGACGATCTCGAAGACCAGCGGGTTGTGCGAGGGGATGGTCGGATGCAGCCCGGAGGGTGGGCTCCAGGCCTTGAAGCGGATCCCAGCGACGAGCTCGGCCTTGCGCCCGGTCGGGCGCAGCGGGACACGCCGGCCGTTGCAGGCGAGCACGTGGCGGTCGCCGACCATGCCGTTGACCTTGACCTGCATCCGCTCCACCGAGCTGTCGACGAAGCGCGCGGTACCCAACGCGGTGACCTCCTCGCCGAGGACGTGCCAGGGCTCGATGGCCGCGCGCAGCTCCATGTCGATGCCGTTCTCGGTCACCAGGTCTCCGTAGTGCGGGAAGCGGAACTCGAAGAAGGGGTCGAACCAGGCCGGATCGAAGGGGTAGCCGGCGCGCTGCAGGTCGCCGATGACGTCGTCGAAGTCCTGGCGCACGAAATGGGGCAGGAGGAAGCGGTCGTGCAGCTCGGTGCCCCAGCGCACCGGGCTGCGCCGGTAAGGCTCCTTCCAGAAGCGCGCGACCAGGGTGCGCAGCAGCAGCATCTGCGCGAGACTCATGCGGGGGTGGGGCGGCATCTCAAAAGCGCGGAACTCGACCAGTCCCTGACGCCCGGAGGCGCTGTCCGGCGAGTAGAGCTTGTCGATGCAGAACTCGGTGCGGTGGGTGTTGCCGGTGACGTCGGTCAGCAGGTTTCTGAGCACCCGGTCGACCACCCAGGGCTGGGCAACCTCGCCCGGCGGCATCTGCTGGAAGGCGATGTCGAGCTCGTAGAGCCGATCGTCGCGCGCCTCATCCACACGCGGGGCCTGGCTGGTCGGTCCGATGAACATCCCCGAGAAGAGATACGACAGGCTCGGGTGGTGCTGCCAATAGGTGATCAGACTCTGCAGCAGGTCCGGCCTGCGCAGCAGCGGGCTGTCGGCCGGGGTCGGGCCGCCGAGGGTCACGTGATTGCCGCCGCCAGTGCCGGTATGGCGCCCGTCGAGCATGAACTTCTCGGTCCCAAGACGGGCCTGGCGGGCCTCTTCGTAAAGGATGTTGGTGTCACGCACCATCTGGTCCCAGCTGTCCGCGGGGTGGATGTTGACCTCGATGACGCCCGGATCAGGGGTCACCGCGAGCTTCTGGAGCCGGTGATCGCGCGGCGGCTCATAGCCCTCGATGATGATGGGCATCTGCAGCTCGGCGGCCGTGTCCTCGATGCAGAGCACCAGGTCCAGCCAGTGCTCGAGGTGGGTCAGGGGCGGCATGAAGCAGTAGAGCCTGCCGTCGCGCGGCTCGATACAGAGCGCGGTGCGGACCCGACCGGGATGCTGGTCGTCGCGCAGGACCATCTGCTCGCGGATGGACGTTGCTGCTGCGGGGATCGGCTCGGCCGGACGGCTGTAGCGACGGGCCACCTCGTCAAACGGGGAGCGCAGGGCGGCGACCGGCTCGAAGGGATTGCGCTCCGGCGCCTGATCGAGCTCAGCCTCCGGGACGGAGGGCAGGGCGTCCAGGGGCAGGCGGAATCCGATCGGCGAATCGCCCGGGATCAGGAAGAGGTTGCCGTCGCGGAAGGTCCAGCGCCCGCTCCTCCATCCACCCTCGGCGCCGAGTCCCCACCAGCGTAGCGGCAGTGCGTACCCGGCCACGCGGTTCAGGCCGCGTTGGAACAGCCGGGTCAGACGCTCGCGCTCATTGGGGTCCCTGAGCTTGTTGTCGAGCGGGTCGACGTTCGCCGGCAGCCGCGCCTCTTTCCAGAGGTAGTAGAGGACGTCCTCGTACGCCGCCAATGCGAACCCGGGATCGACCCCCAACTGCCGGGCCAGCGTGCGCACGAAGGTCTCGGCCTCGGCCGGGCCATGCCCGTACTGTCGGTCCTCTCGGCCAATCAGGCCCGAGTCACGCCAGACCGGCTCGCCGTCCTTGCGCCAGTAGCAGGCGAGCGCCCAGCGCGGCAGCTGTTCGCCGGGGTACCACTTGCCCTGACCGATATGCAGCAGACCGCCGGGGGCGAAGCGGGCCTTGAGCCGCAGCAGGAGGTCTTCCGCCAGGACCTTCTTGGTCTCGCCGAGGGCGGCGATGTTCCATTCGGCGCCATCCATGTCGTCGATCGAGACGAAGGTCGGCTCACCGCCCATGGTCAGACGCACATCGTGGGCCTGCAGCTCCGCGTCGACCTGGTGTCCGAGCGCCTCGATCGCCTCCCACTGCTCGGTGGTATAGGGCTTGGTGACCCGCGGGTCCTCGTGGATCCGCTGGATGCGGTTGTGGAAGTAGAACTCCACCTCACAGGGCTCGGTGGCACCCGTGATGGGAGCGGCGCTGCGCGGTGCCGGGGAACAGGCCAGCGGGATGTGACCCTCGCCCGCGAAGAGCCCCGACGTGGGGTCGAGCCCGATCCAGCCGGCACCCGGCACATAGACCTCGGCCCAGGCGTGCAGATCGGTGAAGTCGCGCTCGGGACCTGAGGGGCCGTCCAGCGACTTCACGTCCGGCGTCAGCTGCACCAGGTAGCCGGAGACGAAACGCGCGGCGAGCCCGAGGTGGCGCAGGATCTGAACAAGCAGCCAGCCGGTGTCCCGGCATGACCCCATGCGCCGGCTCAACGTCTCCTCGCAGCTCTGGACCCCGGCCTCCATGCGGATGACATAGCCGATGTCTTCCTGCAGGCGCCGGTTCAGATCGACCAGGAAGTAGACGGTCTCTCGTTTCGTGCGGTCGATCGCGGCGAGCCACTGTTGGATCAGCGGCCCGTCGTCGGTGATCTCCAGATAGGGTGCGAGCTCCTTGCGCAGGTCGGGCTCGTACCCGAAGGGATAATGGTAGGCGTACTCCTCGAGAAAGAAATCGAAGGGATTGATGGTGATCATCTCGGCGATCACGTCCACCTCGACCGACAGGGTTCGCGCCTTTTCCGGAAACACCAGCCGTGCCAGATAGTTGCCGAAGGCGTCCTGCTGCCAATTGATGAAGTGCTCGGACGGCTCGACGGTCAGCGAGTAGGAGCGGATCGGCGTGCGGCAGTGTGGCGCCGGACGCAGCCGCACCACATGGGGGGACAGGCTCACCGAGCGGTCGAAGCGGTATTCGGTCTTATGATTGATTGCGACGAGGATCGACATCGGGACGGGTTTCCTAGCTGAGGTGTCAGGGCTCACGGCGACCGTCGCATCGCGGCGACCCGCAGTCTGGCATAAGCGCGGCGGCCAGGCAGAGCGGCGAGAAAACAGGGAGCGATGCGGTCCTGCCCGGAGGCGGCGGTGCACAGGGCGCGCAACGATCGTTCCGCCATTCAGCCAGCCCGAACGCTGCGGCGGGTAAACATCCCACAAAACGCGAGCCCTGTCTCGTTCGGCGGCATGTCGCTCGACCAACACTGGCGTATCCCGGTCGGCAATGTCGGCACGCGGGGCCACGGCCGCGGGGTGAGCCGACCGCGCGTGCCGGGATGCGGCGCCCGTCCCGATTGTCCCGACGGCCCGCGATGCACGTCGGCGCTCGACGCCGCACCTTGCTTGTGCGCACCCCGGGCGGGACCTGCGCCGGCCGGCCTGCGAGGATGTCCCGGACGCCGCTTCACCACCGTGCGGCCCACGAGGCTGCTGCGTGTCGCCGTTGCCTGCCGGATCTTGGCCAGGATGGCCGATGAACCGGCCCTAGGCAGGATCCGATCGGTGTGTCAGGCTTGCATCCAGCGGGGCGGTCCATGCGGCCCGCGATTCGGGGATTGTCGTCGAGTTTTCTGACCCGGCGCCGACACATGGCGAGCGATTTCCAGTCAGACCTGTCACGCCTCATTTGGGAGACCCGCTATCGGGCCGGCGAGGAGGCGGATCTCGAGGCGACCTGGCAGCGTGTCGCCGGGGCGTTGGCATCGGTTGAGCCGACCGGGCGGACAGCCTGGGAAGAGCGCTATCTCAATCTGCTCCGGGGGTTTCGGTTTCTGCCCGGCGGACGCATCCTTGCCGGGGCGGGCGTCGCGCGAGAGCTGACGCTCTTCAACTGCTTCGTCATGGGTCCGGTTCCCGACGACCTGGCGGGCATCTTCGAGGCGCTGCGGGATGCCGCCTTGACGATGCAGCAGGGCGGAGGCGTGGGTTGCGACTTCTCGACCCTGCGCCCGGCGGGCCTCCGCGGGCAGCGGGTCGGCGGGGTGGCCTCGGGACCCGTCTCCTTCATGGCCCTCTGGGACAGCATGTGCTCGACCCTCCTGTCCACCGGCGTGCGGCGCGGCGCCATGATGGGGACACTGCGCTGCGACCATCCGGACATCGAGCGCTTCGTCGATGCGAAGCGCGATCCCAAGGCGCTGCGCAACTTCAACCTCTCGGTCCTGGTGACGGACCTGCTGATGCAGGCGGTGGCGGCGGACGCGCCCTGGGATCTGGTGTTTCCGGCAGACCGCATGGCGCCGGCGGATCTCGCGCGCTTCCCGGGGCGGCGGGAGCGCGACTGGCCCGGACACGGCGGCGCGGTGACCTGCGCGGTGCTGCGCACGCTGCCGGCGCGCGAGCTCTGGACACGGATCATGCGTGCCAATTTCGACACGGCCGAGCCGGGCGTGCTCTTCATCGATCGCATCAATGCGGAGAACAACCTCGGCTACCGTGAGCGGATCTTTGCCACCAACCCCTGCGGCGAGATCCCGTTGCCGAGCTGGGGCGCCTGTGACCTGGGCTCTCTGAATCTCGCCGCCTTCGTGCGCGCGCCCTATTCCGCCAAGGCGACCCTCGACCTCGCGGCCCTCGCGAAGGCGGCCGGTCTCGCGACGCGGATGTTGGACGCGGTGATCGATCTCTCCCGGCTTCCGCTTCCGGCCCAGAGCGCAGAGGTCCGGGGGAGCCGTCGGATCGGCCTCGGGATCACCGGACTCGCCGACGCGCTGATCCTGCTGGGACTGCGTTACGATCATCCGGCCGCCCGCGATCTGGCCGCGGCGGCGATGCGCGCCCTCTGCCATGCCGCCTATCGCACGTCGGTCGGCTTGGCTGCGGAGAAGGGTCCGTTCCCCTTTCTGGTCCGCGACGCCTATCTGGCCGCACCCTTCGTGCGCCGACTGCCTGAAGACATCCGGGCCGGCATCGCCTCTGCCGGGATCCGCAACTCGCATCTGACGGCGATCGCACCGGCCGGCACCATCAGCCTGCTCGCCGACAACCTCTCCAGCGGCATCGAGCCGGTCTTTTCGCGGCGCCAGCTCAGGCGGGTGCGGCGGCTCGAAGGCGGATCGGCCGGGCACCTGATCGAGGATCACGCGGCGCGGCTCTGGCGCGTGCGCTTCGGCCGGCGCGCCGGACCGCCGGCCTTCCTCGCCGCCCATGAGGTATCGCCGGAGGCGCACCTCGCCATGCAGGCGTCACTGCAGCCCTATGTCGACAATGCGATCTCCAAGACGATCAACGTACCCGGCGGGATCGGATTCGATGCCTTCGAGCGCCTCTATCGCCGCGCCCATGACTTGGGGCTCAAGGGCTGCACGACCTTCCGGCCGAACCCGGTCACCGGCGCTGTCCTGAGCGAGGGCGCGGATCCCTCCGCCCCCGGCCCGCCGGGACACTGCTGCGGACTGGAGCGGGAATGGGACTGACCGATGCCGTTCCACCCCGCCGTTCGGCCCCTTCTGCAGCCGGTCCGCCCCGCGATCGTCCTGCATCATCTCGGTCAGCTCGCGTTGGTCCTTGCGGTGCTGCTGGCGGTGCCGATGGTCTTCGCCGCGCTGACGGGCGATTGGGCGCTGGCGCGCCGTCTCCTGGTCGCGGCGCTGCTGCCGGCGCTCGCCCTGGGGCTCTGCGCGCGGATCCGAACGGGCGAGCGGACCCTGCAGGCCAACGAGGCACTGGTGATCACCGCCCTGACCTTCGTCCTCGCCGCGGCCCTCATGACCTACCCCTTGGCGGCAGCCGGTCTGCCGCCACTGGACGCCTGGTTCGAGGCCGTCTCGGGGGTCACGACCACGGGGCTCAGTCTGGTGAGGGATCCGGAGTCGCGATCCGATGCCTTCCTGTTCGCGCGGGCCTGGATGCAATGGTTCGGCGGACTGGGAATCGTCGTCCTGTCGCTGGCGTTGGCGTTCGGCCGGACCGAGGACATGCGACGACTGGCCAACGCCGCGGCGGACGAGGACAACCTCGCGCAGGGGACCCGGATCTATGCGAGACGGGCACTCGCGGTCTATCTGCTGGCCACGTCGGCGGGCCTGGCCCTGGTCCTGGCAACAGGTTTGCCGCCGTTCGAGACCTTGATCCATACGCTCGCGGCCGTCTCCACCGGCGGCTTCTCGGGCCTCTCGGACAGTCTGGCCGGATACGGGCGGGGTGCACAGTGGTCGCTCTTGTCGGTGTCCCTGCTCGGTGCTGTCCCCTTGCTCTTGCTTCACCGGGCCTGGCACCACGGGGCCGCGCGGCTCGGGGACGACCCCGAGGTCCGGGCACTCCTGGTGGCGGCCCTCGTGGTGGCCTTGTTGCTCTGGTGGCTCGGCGGGCTGGCGCCGATGGATGCAGTCCTCCAGGCGCTGTCCGCACAGACCACGACGGGTTTCTCGACCTTGGACCCGCGCGGCCTGGATGCGGCGGCCAAAGGGGTCCTGATCCTGTCCATGGCGACCGGCGGCGGGGTCGGCTCCACTGCGGGCGGCATCAAGCTCCTGCGTTTGCTGATCCTGGTCCGGATGCTGCAGCTCGCGGTGCTGCGCGTCCAGCTGCCCAGTCATGCGGTGGTCCACCCGACATTGGGCGGGAGGGACCTGGAGGGGTCCCAGATCGAGCATGCGCTCTTGCTGATCCTGCTGTTCGTGCTCCTGATCCTCGGCTCCTGGCTCGCCTTTCTGGCCGCGGGGTACCCGCCGCTCGATGCCCTGTTCGACATCGTCTCGGCGACGGCGACGGTCGGCCTGTCCACCGGCATCACCGGCCCCGACCTCGAGGCCGGCCTCAAGCTCCTGCTGACCCTGGACATGCTGGCAGGGCGTCTGGAGATCGTCGCACTGTTGGTCCTGATCTTCCCCGGGACCTGGTATAAGTCATAGCCGGCACAGCGACTGGATCGCTTCTCCCAACGCGAGGCACTCGACATGCGGTTCGTCTTCATCGGCAGCGGGACCCTGGCCGTGCTCACCGGCCGCATGCTCGCGGGGCGACGCCATGAGGTCGTCATCGTCGAGCGCGATCCGGCGACCATCGAGCGGCTGCGCGACGAGCTGGACGTGGGCTTCATCCACGGCGACGGAACCCGGCCGGCGATCCTGCGCGAGGCCGATCCGGAGACCACCGATCTGCTGTTCTGTCTCACCCACGACGATCAGGCCAATATCATCGCCAGCCTGGTCGCGCGTTCTCTCGGCTATCAGCGGGTCGTCACCAAGATCGAGGACCCGGACCTGGAGCATATCTGCGCCGAGCTGGGGCTGGCGGACTCGCTGGTGCCGATGCACACGGTGGGACGCTACCTGGCCGATATGGCGGAGGGACAGGACATCATTGCGCTCTCCGATATCCTGCGCGGCGAGACGCGGGTCTTCTCATTCACGGTCGACGAGGCACTCGCCGGCCCCCTCCAGGATCTGACGCTCCCGGACACGGCGCGGGCGATCTGTGTCTATCGCCATGGCGACGAGCTGCGGTTCGCCGATGCGGAGATGCGTCTCGAGATCGGCGACGAGGTCGTCCTGCTGACACGGGCGCGCAGCCTCAAGGCCCTCCGGCAGCGCTTCGGTTGACCGCCGCCCCCTCTTCGTGCGCCCCCCTTCGGAAAGGGTGCCCTGCATGCCGTGGCGCCCTATGCTGGTGCATTTCTGAGCCCAGCCGCTCCGTTGTCCTTGAAGAATTCCGCGACATAACAATGGGCTGGTCGCAATGCCCTGGTTGGCGCGTTTTTTGATGCGGTCTTCCTGCTATGGGCCATGCCGTGGGGTTCAACACGATGTTGAGACAATTCCAGGCCGGTGGCGCCGGCCAGATCCAGATGCAGCGCACCAGACAACCGATGGCCTACCACGAGTTCTATCAGGACGACTTTCGGCCGCGTGATCACTATGTGCCCATGTGGGAGCACATCCAGACCACCGGGCAGCAGATCCTCGGCGCCAAGGCGCGCGATGCCCACCTGACGCTGCACACCGAAGGGGTGACCTTCACCGTCTACTCCAACGACGAGGAAGGCATCGAGCGGGTTTGGCCGTTCGACATCCTGCCGCGCATCATCACCGCACCGGAGTGGGCGCAGATCGAGGCCGGGCTCAAGCAACGCATCCGGGCCCTGAATCTCTTCCTGAAGGACCTCTATCACGGCCAGCGGATCCTGAAAGACGGGGTGGTGCCGCCGGAGCTGATCTACCGGGGCAAGGACTTTCGGCGCGAGATCATGGACATCGACCCGCCGCACGACATCTACACCCACATCAGCGGGGTCGACCTGATCCGCGACGAGGAAGGCCGCTATCTGGTCCTCGAGGACAACCTGAGGACCCCCTCGGGCGTCTCCTACATGATCGAGAACCGGATCGTGGAGCGACGCATCCTGCCCGAGTTCTTCGCCCGCTATCGCGTCCGCCGGGTGGAGCATTATCCCGCCCTGCTGTTGCAGGCACTGCGCTACCTCGCACCCAGCGGCGCGGACGCGGCGACCATCGTGGTCCTCACCCCCGGCATCTATAACTCGGCTTATTTCGAGCACACCTTCCTGGCCAAGGAGATGGGCGTGGAGCTCGCCGAGGGTCGCGATCTGGTCTGCAAGAACGACAAGGTCTACCTCAAGACGACACAGGGTCTGCGCCAGGTCGACGTCATCTATCGGCGGGTCGACGACGACTTTATCGATCCGCTGGTCTTCCGTGCCGACTCCGAGCTGGGCGTCGCGGGCGTCATCAATGCCTGGCGGGCCGGCAACGTCGCGCTCGTCAATGCCCCCGGCAGCGGTATCGCCGACGACAAGGCGGTCTATGCCTACGTCCCCGAGATCATCCGTTACTACCTGGGCGAGGCACCGATCCTGGCCAGTGTCCCGACCTACCAGATGACCGATCACCAGGACCGCGCCTATGTGCTCGACAACATGGAGACGATGGTGATCAAGGCGGTCGCGGAATCCGGAGGCTACGGCATGTTGATGGGACCCTCGTCGACCACCTCCCAACGCGCCGAGTTCGCCCGCAAGATCGAGGAGAACCCGCGCAACTACATCGCTCAGCCGGTGATCCAGCTGTCACGGCATATCTGTTATTTGGACGGTGAGCTGGAATCACGCCATCTCGACCTGCGCCCGTTCATCATCTACGGCAGTGATATCGAGGTGGTCCCGGGCGGTTTGACCCGGGTGGCCATGACGAAGGGCTCGTTGGTGGTGAACTCCTCCCAGGGTGGGGGCAGCAAAGACACCTGGGTCCTGGCCGATTGATGCTCAGCCGCATCGCCGAATCGCTGTACTGGCTGACGCGCAACCTGGAGCGTGCCGACAACACCGCGCGCGTCCTGGACATCAATGTCGTCTACATGCTCGAGGCCGACGAGGGCGCGTCCGAGGAGATGCAGTGGCGCCCCCTGCTCAGCATCGTCGGTGCGGACGAGCTGTACGAGGCGCTCCATCCGGACGGCCGTGTGACGGTCCAGAAGGTCATCCACCTGTTGACGCAGGACCCCAGGAACCCGGGCTCGCTCCTGACCAGCCTCAAGCTGGCGCGCGAGAATGCCCGCGTGGTGCGCGACCGCATCTCCAACGAGATGTGGGAGGCGCTCAACGAGTTCTGGCTGGCCGTCGACAAGCACCTGAAGACCACGCTGCCGCCCTGGCGCGCGGCAGAGCTCTACGCCTTCGTCCACCGCCAGGTGGCAACCTTCTTCGGTCTGACCCAGAGCACCATGATGCGCGGTCAGGCCTACGGATTCATGGCGCTCGGCAGCCTGCAGGAGCGCGCCGACATGACGGCCCGCATCCTGGACGTGCGCTATCACCTCCTGCTGCCCGATGTCAGGCTGGTGGGCTCGCCCCTGGACTACTATCAGTGGGGTGCCCTGCTGAAGTCACTCTCCGGTTTCGAGGCCTACCGACGCCGGTATCAGGGTGGGATCCGCCCGATCGACGTGGTCGAGTTTGTGGTGCTCGACACAGACTTCCCACGGTCGCTCGCCTATTCTCTGGATGGAATAGAACGGGCGCTGGGACGCATCGGGACCTTATCGCAAGGAGCGGTGCCGCAACGCCTGGCCGCGCTTCGCCGGCACCTGTCCGGGGTGACACCACAGGGCATCCTGGATCTCGGCCTGCACCAGTATCTGGACGCGTTTCTCGGGCTGCTTGCCGACCTTGGCACGGCGCTGCAGGTCGACTATTTCGAGGCGCATCTGGGGGATGCTCAGTGAGATACCAAATCGAGAGGGTCTGCTCAATTCGCTTCGCGACCCCGGCACGCGAGCATCATGTGCAGATTCGACTGGCGCCCTGGGATGACGAGAGCCAAACGCTGTTGCAGATCGCGCTCACCGTCGAACCCGAGGCCGGCGTCTTGGCATGCCGCGACGGCTTCGGGAACCT
>NZ_JAJDNA010000132.1 GCF_022340925.1 Thiocapsa sp. | reverse complement strand
CCTGGGACCGGGCCCTGGCGCAGCTCAATGTTGCAGCGGAGCTCGATGCTGGCGCGCTCGGGATGGCGGCAACCTATCGGGGTGCGGTGCAGTCGGAGCCCCTACGGGAGCGGATCTTCCGGGGCGATTGCGATCCTCTCGTGTTTGGTCCCCCACAGCGCTGGATCGCGCTGCTGGTCGAGGCGCTGCGCGTCGAGGGCCGTGGCGATATCGCCCAGGCGCAGAGGCTGCGCAGCGAGGCCTTTGAGAGCGCGCCGGCGATTCCGGGGCAGATCGACGGCGTCGCCTTCGCCTGGATCGCTGACGCGGACCAACGCCTGGGACCGGTGCTCGAAGGGATCATCAACGGACGATACAGCTGGATCCCCTACATGAATGTCAGCCGTATCCGGGTGGAGGAGCCTGTCGACCTCCGCGATCTGGTGTGGGCACCAGCTGAGGTCACGTGGAACAATGGCGGCGAGTCGGTGGTGCTGATCCCGGTCCGCTATCCGGGCTCGGCGACCAGCGGCGACTCGCGCCTGACGCTGGCACGCAGAACCGAGTGGATCGAGTCAGGCGAGGGGAGCTTCCACGGGCTCGGCCAAAGGATGCTCGCGACCGATGTCGATGAATATCCACTGCTGGAGGTTCGCGAGATCAGCCTCCAGCCCCCGCTTGCCGATGTCGGTGGGGAAACGTCCGATGGCTGACCTGACCCCCAAGGAACGCCTTCAGCCCTCGCTTCTGGATCGGCTGACGGACAATGCGCCCAAGTCGGACAAGGAGTCGCGGGAGGACCGGGTGCTGTCACCGCGGCGGCTCAAGGCCTGCGTGATTCGGGATCTGGAATGGCTGCTCAATACCTGTGATCTCGCGTCGGTCCAGGACTTGAGTCGCTACCCGGGTGTGGAAGACTCGGTCGTGAATTTCGGTCTGCCTGATCTCGCGGGCCGGAATGTCTCCGGTCTGGATGTCGAGTCGCTGGAGCGTTCACTGCGGTCCGCGATACTGCGTTTCGAGCCGCGTATCCTGCCGCAATCGCTGCTCATCCGCGCCGTTGTGGACGAGTCGAGCATGAGCCACAACGCGGTCCGATTCGACATCGAGGGTGAGCTGTGGGGGCAGCCGATGCCGCAACAGCTCTATCTGAAGACGGAAATGGACCTCGAATCCGGCGATGTGGCCGTGTTCGAGGCGACCGCCGCGCGGCCCTGAGCATCAAGTGGACCCGCGACTGCTCGCCCATTACGCCCGGGAGCTGCAGTTCCTGCGTGGTCTCGGGGGGGAGTTTGCGGCCGAGTTCCCGAAGATCGCGGGGCGTCTCGGCCTCAGCGGCTTCGAATGCGCAGACCCTTACGTCGAGCGCCTCCTCGAGGGTTTCGCGTTTCTCGCCGCGCGTGTTCAGCTCAAGATCGAGGATGAGTTTCCGACCTTCACGCAGCACTTGCTGGAGATGGTCTATCCGCACTACCTGGCGCCGACCCCCTCGATGGCTGTGGTGCAGATGCAGCCGGATCTGACGCAAGGCGCCCTGGCGGAGGGGTTCGGCGTTCCCAGGCACACGGTGCTGCGGAGCAACGTCGGCACCGATGAGCAGACGGTATGCGAGTATCGCACCGCACATGAGACGGTGCTCTGGCCGCTCGAGATCGCCGAGGCGGAGTATTTCAGTCATGCCGGCCCCGTGGTGGATACGGGGTTGCCGGTCCTGAATCGGACCAAGGCCGGCATCCGGGTGCGGCTGCATGCAGCCGCCGGACTGAATCTGTGCGACCTGCGCCTGGACGAGCTGGTCCTGTATCTGCGGGGCAGCGATGAGGCGCCCTTCGTGCTGTATGAACAGCTGACCGCGAACCCGGTCGCTGTGCTGTTGCAGCCGTTGGCGCGTCCGCTGCCGTGGCTGGTCGAGCTTCCCGGGTCGGCACTGCGCCCACTCGGCTTCTCGGCGGACGAGGCCCTGTTGCCGCATACCGCGCCGTCGTTCGGCGGATACCGAAATCTGTTCGAGTACTTCGCCTTCCCCGAGCGCTTCCTGTTCGTGGCGCTGGAGGGATTGTCCAAGGCATTGCGTCGCGTCGAGTCTCCGGACCTCGATGTGATCATCTTGCTGCCGTCCCACGTCAGGGCACTGGATGCGGCCGTGGACGCCGGCAATTTCGCGCTGCACTGTACGCCGGCGATCAATCTGTTCCCGAAGCGATGCGACCGCATCCATCTGGACAAGGGCGGACCGGATTACCACATCGTGCCGGACCGGACGCGGCCGATGGACTTCGAGGTCTACCACGTCGACCGGGTGACGGGCTATGGGCCGTCCACGGCCGCGTTACGGGAGTTCAGGCCCTTCTATGGCGGTACCCACCTTGGGGAGACGGAGGGGGACTCCGCGTTCTTCGGTATTCATCGGATGCCGCGCCGCTCCTCGATGCGCCAGCGTCGGGAAGGGGCACGCTCGAGCTATCTCGGGAGTGAGACCTACGTCAGCCTGGTGGATGCAGCAACCGCACCCTGGGCCGATGAGCTGCGCCAGCTGGGTGTCAGCTGTCTGTGCACGAACCGCGATCTGCCCCTGCAGATGCCTGTTGGCATCGGCCCAACCGATTTCTGGCTGGAGTCGGGGGCACCCGCCGAGTCTGTCCGGATCGTGGCGGGGCCGACAAGTCCGAGGCCCTCACATGCGCATGGCGATACGGCCTGGCGGCTGATCAGCCATCTGTCGCTGAACTATCTGTCCATCAACGACACCCAGCGAGGCAGTGGTGTCGACGCACTGCGCGAGCTGCTGGTGCTCTACGCCGACCTCACCGATTCGCATCATCGGCACCAGATCGAAGGCGTTCGAGCCGTTGCCACGCGGCCGATCGTGCGGCGCCTGCCCGGGGTTCGTCCGCTGACCTACGCGCGGGGTATCGAGATCGCCCTCGATTGCGACGAGAGCGCCTTCGAAGGCGTCGGGGTTTTCCTGTTCGGCACAGTCCTCGAGCGCTTTTTCGCCCGCTACGCGTCGGTAAATGCGTTTACCGAGACCGTGCTGTCCAGTACCACGAGGGGAGAACTGAAACGATGGCCTCCGACCATCGGTCGACGTCCGACCTTCTGAAGATACTGGAGGCCCTCGAGCGCGAGCCTTGGCGGTTCGGTTTCCTCGATACGCTGCGAAGGCTCGAATGTGCATACGCGGACCGGCCCCGTCTGGGTGAGGCGGCGCGGGCCATTGATGAGCCCATCCGTCTCGGTCAGGAGCCGTCCATGATCTTCGCGCCGGCGGAGATCGCCGCGCTGGAGCGCCCCGAGGCGGGCCGCCCGCCTCGGCTCCTG
>NZ_JAJDNA010000088.1 GCF_022340925.1 Thiocapsa sp. | reverse complement strand
CGTCCTGTCATCGCAGCGAATGATCGCCTGACTGCACTCGCTCAGGGTGTGGTAGATCCGGGTCAGCCGATCGATGGTCGCCTCGTTCGCCTTGCGCGCGCTGATGTCATGCACGCGGATCACGACCCCATCGACTTCGCTGGCCTCGTCGAGCCAGGGGCTATACGAGACCTCCCCCCAGCCGGCCTGCCTACCGCGCCTCGGGAGCGGCGTCTCATACACGACCGAACGCCCAGCGAGACAGGCCCTTAACCCCTCTTTGTCTTCGCCCTCGAGTGCGGCGGGACCCATCGCGTCTGAGACGCTGCGACCGATGACCGACTCGCTGGAGACCCCCCAGGAGTCCAGATACGCTGCGTTGGCAGCACGATACACCAGCGATCGGTCGAGATAGGCGAATTGCTCGCCGCTTATCGCGATCATCCGGCGATAAAGCTCGGCCTCCTCCCGGCCCTGCGGATTCGGATCGGCCCTCGCCCCGGCAGAGCGCTCACCCGAGGACCCTTCTCCCGGTATCATGATCCGGCCCCCTATGTTGAGGAACTGCGACCGCTTGCATCCGCGGACGAACGGGGTCCAACATCCAGCCCATCAACGACATCCGTCGACGCGGCACCGGCCCGGCGGCAGCCTACTTGGAGATCAGGGAGCCCCGGGACGGTTGTGAGATTGCTCCGACAATCGTCGCGCAAGGCCGCAGCACACACAAGAGCGACAGCCGTCCGCCATCACGCCGCATTGTACACCACGCGTGATTGAGGACCAGACCGCCATCGGCGGCTCCGCAGCGGATGTATAGCCCACACACAGGCCGGGCGATTTCATCATGATGACTCCGGATCGGCATCCCGGTAGCTGATCCCGTCATCAGCGAGACGCGCCAACATCGCCGCCATCGCCGCCTCGACACCATCGCGGCCACGAAATCCCAGCCGGATATGGGCATCGTCGCCCAGATGGGGCAGGCTAAAGAGCTTGAGCTCGGAAAATCGCTCTGCGAGCTCGCACATCATTGGGATCAAGCGACTTTCCGGGACTCCGCGAACCTCGACCGCCCGCTCCTGCAAGACCGCTGCGCTCCCGTAATGGCGCTCGAGCACCCACTCGGCCATCGGCCACGCCATCTGCGGGAAACCGGGGAGGAACCAGTGCCTGCGAAGCGCAAAGCCCGGGATCTGATTGGTCGGATTCGGGATCAGACCACAGCCTGCGGGAAGGTCCGCCATCAGGATGCGATAGGGGTAGGCCTCCGCGCCGAACCTTCCTTCGAGCAGAGCGACCGCCTCTGGGTGTCGTACCAGGTCCAGGCCGGCCGCGGCCGCCGCGCAAGGCCGTGTCCGGTCATCCGGGGTGGCACCGATGCCGCCACACACGAAGACGGGATCAGGACGAGCCATCGAAAAACGCAGATGGGCGACGAGCACCTCAGGCTCGTCCGGAAGCAGCCAGTGCCAGGCCAGCTCGTGACCGCGCTCGCCCAGCATGCCTTTGAAGGCGCGCAGGTGCTTATCCGTACGCGCCCCCTTGAGGATCTCGTCACCGATCACGATCAGGCCAAAGGCCACAGGAGGTCCGGGTGAGGCGGTCGACATGGGAATCCAAGGTGCAAATGCTCGTGATGGGTGGGCGGATCGTGACATCAAGAGCTGACAGGCCATCCCGCATACCATGTCTAGCGATTGTCCGTTGGCTCACCTCAGCGTTGTGTCCAGATCCGAGCGCAACCGGTTGACATTCTCCATTTACCTCGCCGCCGCGCGGTGCGCATCGCCGGATGAGCGTGGGAACGAGCAACGAGACTCTGCCCTAGAACAACGCAAAGGGGCCAAAGACGTCGTTGGCGGTGCTGCGACCCGCCGCTGGCGCGGGGGCGGTTACTCCCCGGGCTCGACAGCTTTCATGCTGAGCCGAATCCGTCCTTGCTTGTCCACCTCCAAGACCTTGACTCGAACTTGATCGCCCTCGGCGAGCTTGTCGCTGACACTCTGGACACGCTCCTCGCAGATCTGGGAGATATGCACCAAGCCGTCGCGGCCGGGCAGGATGGTGACGAAGGCACCGAAATCCATAAGCCGCGCGACACGACCCTCGTAGACCTTACCCACCTCGACGTCGGCGGTGATGAGACGAATCCGTCGCTTCGCTTCCTCGCCGGCTGCCTTCTCCACCGAGAAGATCTTGACCACGCCGTCGTCGTTGATGTCGATCGTCGCGCCCGTCTCTTCCGTGATTGCACGGATCACCGAGCCGCCCTTGCCGATGACGTCGCGGATCTTCTCCGGGTGGATCTTGAGCTCGATGATTCGCGGCGCGTGCTCGGACATCTCGGACCGGTGGGCGTCGATCACCTTGTTCATCTCGCCCAGGATATGCAGGCGTCCGGCCTTCGCCTGCTCCAGTGCGATCTGCATGATCTCCTTGGTGATACCCTCGATCTTGATGTCCATCTGCAGCGCATTGATCCCGAGCGTGGTGCCAGCCACCTTGAAATCCATGTCGCCGAGGTGGTCCTCGTCGCCCATGATGTCGGTCAGCACAGCGAAGCGATCTCCCTCCTTGATGAGACCCATGGCAACGCCCGCCACCGGGCCCTTGACCGGCACACCCGCGTCCATCAGGGACAGACTGGTGCCGCAAACGCTGGCCATGGAGCTCGAGCCGTTGGACTCAGTGATCTCCGAGACGACCCGAACCGAGTAAGGGAACTCCTCGATACTCGGCATGACCGCGAGGACGCCGCGTTTGGCCAAACGGCCATGGCCGATCTCACGCCGCTTCGGTGAGCCGATCCTGCCTGTCTCACCAACGCAAAAAGGCGGAAAGTTGTAGTGCAGCATGAAATGCTCGCGGCGCTCGCCTTCCAAGGCATCGATAATCTGCGAATCGCGCTCGGTACCGAGCGTGGTGATCACCAGTGCCTGGGTCTCGCCGCGGGTGAAGAGGGCCGAGCCGTGCGTGCGGGGCAAGACACCTGTGCGGATGGTAATCGGGCGCACCGTCTGATTGTCCCGGCCGTCGATCCGAGCGTTGCCGGCGATGATGGAGCCGCGCACGATCTTCTTCTCGAGTGCCTCGACGGCACCCGTAACCTGTTGCTCGGTCCAACCGGGTGTCTCACCCCCGCAAAGCTCGGTCGTGACCGACGAGCGCAGGGCATCCAGCGCCGCGTAGCGAGTCTGCTTTTCCTTGATGCGATAGGCCTCGCTGATGCGGTCACCACAGACGCGCGCGACCGCGTCAGCCAACTCGGTATCGACAGCTGTCGGCGTCCAGGGCAGCTCAGGCTTGCCCACCTCGGCTGCCAGCTCGCGGATCGCCTTGATGGCCAGCTGCATCTGCTCGTGGCCGTACAAGACGGCGCCAAGCATGACCTCTTCGGAGAGACCGCGCGCCTCGGATTCGACCATCAGCACCGCATTCTCGGTCCCCGCCACGATCAGGTCGAGGTCCGAGTCCGGACCCAGCCCGACGATCGCCGGGTTGAGGATGTACTCGCCGTTCTTGTACCCGATCCGGGCGGCACCGATCGGCCCGTTGAACGGCGCACCCGAGATTGCCAGGGCCGCTGAAGCGCCGAGCATCGCAGGAAGCTCCGGATTGACCGCCGGATTCAGCGACTTGACCGTCGCGATCACTTGGACCTCTTGCGTGAAGCCATCCGCAAACAGCGGGCGGATCGGTCGGTCGATCAGACGCGACGTCAGGATCTCGGCCTCGCTCGGACGGCCTTCGCGTCGGAAGAAACCGCCGGGAATGCGCCCGGCGGCATAGGTCTTTTCTTGATAGTCCACGGTCAGCGGCAGGAAGTCACGCGTCGCGCCGGGGCGTTTGTCGACCACGACGGTGACCAGGACGACGGTGTCGTCCATGTTGACCAGCACAGCACCGTCGGCCTGGCGGGCAATCTCGCCGGTCTCGAATGTCACGGTTTGGTCGCCGAACTTGAATTGCTTAACGATAGCTTTGGGAATCACAACTAAATCCTCGGGGTGTTTGGTCCGTCGAAGCGCCGGGCCGTGTCCCCCTGCGACCTTAGGGCGCCCGAGGGCGCCCAGGTCACAGGGCTCTGTGTGAGTGCCTCCGGCGGCGCTCCGACCACCCGATCGCCTACTCGAGCCCGGCGCGTTCGCGTAGCGCTGAAACATTCGGCGCTTCGCGCGGCCCATGGAGCGCCCGTACTGATGTCTGTCCCGGACGGCAGATGAGTTAGGGCCTGCTTAGCGGCGCAGTCCAAGACGTGTGATCAGCTCGCGATAACGGTCGAGATTCTTCCGCTTGAGATAGTCGAGCAGCTTGCGCCGGGAATTGACCATTCGCACGAGGCCGCGGCGCGAGTGGTGGTCATGCTTGTGTTCCTTGAAATGTTCTGTGAGCTGCTGAATACGCGCCGTCAAGAGCGCCACCTGAACCTCTGGTGAACCCGTGTCGGCATCCGCACGGCGATAATCGTCGACGATCTTCTTCTTCTCTGCTGAAGTCATTGTCATTGTTGGTCTCCTGACTGAGGTTGGGGACATGACAAGGTCGTTGTCCAAGTGTGGTACGCACCTGATCGATCACCCCGACAATGACTTCAGGGGATCGGACCATTTCGGGAAACGCGGATCTATTCCTTAGCCCTTTATAGAGAAGGGCGACCGCCGTTCTAAAATACAACAAGTCATTGACAATGCTGATGAGGCTTTATTCATGGCAATGTTAACTTTCAAATCAATCGCTTGGGTTGCACTCGGCCATCTTCGAGGATTGCGCCGACACCGACGAACGATTGAAGCGAATCGTAAAGCCGCACCAGGCCCTGCGTCGGGGCCTGCGGGACCAAGACGGGCTGGCCCTGGCGCAGATAGAAGGCCGCATCGGCGGACAGACGCACTGCCGGCCAATGCCCGAGTGCGCTGTCCAGCGGCAGCAGAAGCGCATCCAGCCCGGCAAAATCGCCCAAGCCGGCCAGATTGTCGAGGTGGTCGAGGGTCACGAAGATCCCGGGTCCTTCAGAGTAGGGGCCGACTGCGGTCCGGCGCAAACCGCTCACATGGGCGCCACAGCCCAGCTCTTGGCCGATATCCTCCGCGAGCGTGCGCACATACGTCCCCTTCGAGCAGTGCACATCAAGCTCGATCTCGGGAAGCTCGGACGCAAGCAGATTGAGCTCGAAGATCTGGATCTGGCGCGGATTCCGCTCGACCTCTAACCCCCGCCGAGCCAGCTTATAGAGCCGCTGTCCTTGGTGCTTGACCGCGGAGTGCATCGGGGGCATTTGCTCGACGGTCCCGACAAAGCCCCGCAGGACCTCCTGGATCCGATCCTCGTCGATCCCCTCAACCGGCCCGGTTGCCAGCACCTCGCCCTCGGCATCGGCGGTGGCCGTGGTCACACCCAACCGGACCTTGACCCGGTACCGCTTGTCCGCATCCAAGAGAAAGGCCGAGAACTTGGTCGCGTCCCCGAGGCAGCAGGGCAAAAGCCCGGTAGCCAACGGATCAAGGCTTCCGGTGTGTCCTGCCTTCGCAGCGCGATAGAGCCGCTTGACACGCTGGAGAGCATCGTTCGACGTCAGCCCGATCGGCTTGTCCAACAGGAGAATGCCTGTCACATCCCGACCGGTGCTACGACGACGGCCCATCGACCGGTGACTCCAAATCGGCATCATGGTGCGAGGTCTGACTGGACCTGCCGACCGCTTCTGTGATCAGGGCCGCGAGGCGTGCCCCATGGCCGATCGATTCGTCGAAGACGAAGTGTAGCTGCGGGATCGCCCGGAGGCGAATGCGCTGCGCGAGTGCATGGCGCAGGAAGCCGGCAAGCCGTCCGTTGAGCAGACGCTCCTGCTCGGCGGCCCCCTCATCAGTCGGAAAGCAGGTGAAGAACACCTTGGCGTGGGCTAGGTCACGGCTCACCCGCACCTCATGAACGGTGATATTGGCAAGCCGGGGATCCTTGACCTCATCGTGGATCAGCGTCGAGAGCACCCGCTGAATCTCGGCACCAATGCGTTCCGTGCGATCGAACTCCTTCATGTCAGAGCTCGCGCGCCCGTTCGGTGCGCTCAAAGACCTCGATCTGATCTCCGGGCTGGACGTCGTTGTAGTTCTTCACACCGATACCGCACTCGAGTCCGGCCTTCACCTCGGTGACATCATCCTTGAAGCGCCGCAAGGATTCGAGCGCGCCTTCGTAGATCACGACATTGTTCCGGAGTACCCGTATCGGGCTGTTGCGCTTAATGACTCCCTCTGTGACCATGCTGCCGGCGACGGCACCGAACTTGGATGAGCGGAAGACATCTCGCACCTGCGCCAACCCGATGATCTCCTCTGACACGATCGGACTCAGCAGGCCGGCAATCGCCTTCTTCACGTCGTCGAGCAGCTCATAGATGATGCTGTAATAACGCAGGTCGAGTCCTTTCTCCTCGACGATGCGCCGCGCCGCGGCATCGGCACGAACGTTGAAGCCGAGCAGGATGGCGTTGGACGTGACGGCAAGATTGGCATCGGATTCGGTGATTCCACCGACGCCGGCGGCGACCAACGCCACCCTGACCTCTTCATTTCCCAATTTCAAGAGGCTGTCCTTGAGTGCCTCTAGGCTCCCCTGAACATCCGCCTTGACAATGAGATTGACGGACTTCTGCTCACCTTCCTTCAGCTGGGAAAAGAGCTGGTCGAGACTCACTCCACGTTGCTCGTCGATGCGGCTCTGGCGCGAGCGGGCCGAGCGGAACTCTGCAACCTCGCGCGCCCGGCGCTCGTCAGCCACCGCCATGACGTCGTCACCGGCGTAAGGCGTCCCCGAGAGGCCTAGCACCTGCACCGGAATCGACGGTCCAGCGGCGTCCACCGACGCTCCGGACTCGTCGAACATCGCCCGTACCCGACCATATTCGCCGCCACTGACGATGATATCGCCGCGATGCAGCGTCCCGGATTGCACGAGGACTGTCGCAACCGGACCGCGCCCCTTGTCGAGACTGGACTCGACGATCGTGCCACGCGCAGGGCCTCCGACGGGCGCCTTGAGCTCCAGCACTTCGGACTGCAGCAGGATGGCGTCCAGTAGATCGTCGATACCTTCACCGGTCTTAGCCGAAACGCGCACCATCATGGTATCCCCGCCCCATTCCTCGGCAACCACCTCTTGCTGGGTCAGCTCCTGCATCACTTTGTCGGGATTCGCATCGGGCTTGTCGATCTTGTTGATCGCAACGATCAGCGGGACGCCGGAAGCCCGGGCATGTTGGATCGCCTCGACCGTCTGGGGCATCACCCCGTCGTCTGCCGCCACAACCAGAACCACCAGATCGGTTACCTTGGCGCCTCGAGCACGCATGGCCGAGAACGCGGCGTGTCCCGGCGTGTCGAGGAATGAAACCGTGCCCTTGGACGTCTCGACGTGGTAGGCGCCGATGTGCTGGGTGATGCCGCCAGCCTCGCCCGAGGCGACACGCGTGCGTCGAATATGATCGAGCAGAGAGGTCTTGCCGTGATCGACATGACCCATAATGGTCACAACCGGCGGTCGGGGCAGCACT
Organism: Thiocapsa sp.; assembly: GCF_022340925.1. Taxonomy (GTDB): domain Bacteria; phylum Pseudomonadota; class Gammaproteobacteria; order Chromatiales; family Chromatiaceae; genus Thiocapsa. Next base: position 19,839 of record NZ_JAJDNA010000088.1, on the reverse strand, counting down.
TCCGCCAACCCAGCCTGCTCTTGCACCTCCTCAAGCAACACGCCCTCGGCATCACGCTCATCCGCCATCACTGCGCGGTGGCCGAGCTCTTCGACGACGATCGTCGCCGTATCGCGATCGAGATTTTGGTTGATCGTGACCATCATCCCCTGCTTGAAGAGCTCCTTGATGACCTCCGAGGACTTCACCGACATTCGACTGGCCAAATCGGCGACGGAGATGACCTCAGGGATCTCGACCTCACGCACGACCGGCGCGGTCGGCTTCTGGAAGACGTGTTTGTCCTGGAGCTGCGGCTTGGGCGCCCTTTTCTTTCGGCGCAGTCCGCGCCCGGCCGCGCCGAGTCCCGAATCGACCTCCTCGTATTCAGCTCGCGGGGAGACCTCGACCTCGACCTCGCGCGCACGCAAGGCGTCCTTGCGACCCGCCTTCTTAACCGACCGCTCCTTCTCCGAGACGTCCACCGCCTTCTTGGCCGCCTTTTTCGGCTTCGCGGCCTCGGTGCGCCGAGCGACGACAGCATCGAGGCCTTCGATTTCACCGGCTTCGACTGCAGGCTCCGCCGCGCCCCCAACGGACCGCTCAGACGCGGCCTCGGCGGCGAGTCGCGCTGCCTCCTCCACCGCCGCCCGCTCGGCCTCCACGAGGCGCCGGGCCTGCTCTTCCAGTCGGCGCTTCTCTTCGAGCTCTCGGGCCTGGCGATCCTGCTCTTCCTGCTCTGCCAGCCGACGGGCCTCCTGCTCAGCGCGCATCGCCTCGAGCTCGACCCGTCGGCGGGTACCCTCGTGGGCCGCCCCGCTCGGCGCGCGGCGCTGCGCGGCAGCAGGAACGGGCGAAGGTGACGGCGCCACGGCGGGCTCTTCAGCACGCTTGACGTAGGTGCGCTTGCGCCGGACCTCGACGCTGACCGTCTTACCGCGCGCGGCCGGCGTAGGCCGGGCGCTGCCTGCCCCGCGTGTGACCGCGGCGGGCTGGCGCAGCTCGCTAACCGACTTGCGCTTGAGTGTGACCTGACCGGGCGCCGCACCGGCGTCGGCCTCGGATTTCCCGTGGCTGCGACGCAGATAGCCGAGCAGCTGCAGCTTCTCCTGCTCCGTCAAGGTCGCATCCGCACCCGCGGCGCCGATCCCTGCCTCGTTCAACTGGGCTAGGAGGCGCTCGACCGGGATGCCGACCGTAGAGGCGAGTTGCTTGACCGTGACTTCACTCATGAGCTGACCTTTGATCCTCTAACCCTGCCGGACATCCGCGAACCAGGGCTCGCGGGCCTTCATGATCAAGCGCGCCGCCCGTTCCTGGTCCATCCCTTCGATGTCGATCAGGTCATCGACAGCCTGCTCAGCCAGATCTTCCATGGTCGTGACCCCACGCGCAGCGAGCATGTAGGCAAGGGACTCGTCCATCCCATCCAAATCGAGGAGATCCTGTGCCGGCTCCCCGGCTCCACCTTCCTCTGAGGCGATTGCACGCGTCAAGAGGACATCCTTCGCACGCTCGCGCAGCATCTCGATGCTCTCGTCGTCGAGTTCTTGGATGGCCTGCATTTCGGCCAGAGGCACGTAGGCGACCTCATCGACCGTGCTGAAACCCTCTTCGACGAGGATGGTGGCGAGATCCTCGTCGACCCCGAGCTGCTCCATGAAGCTCTCGACCGAGCGGCGCGCCTCCTGCTCGCCTTTGGCTGCGGCATCCTCCTCGTTCATGACGTTCAGGTTCCAGCCGGTCAGCTGACTCGCGAGCCGAACATTCTGGCCATTTCGCCCGATCGCCTGGGCCAGGTTCTCTTCCTTCACGGCCACGTCCATGCTGCGGGCCTCCTCATCGATGACGATCGAGACCACATCGGCCGGCGACATTGCATTGATCACGAACTGCGCGGGGTTCTCATCCCACAGGATGATGTCGACCCGTTCCCCGTTGAGCTCGTTTGAGACAGCTTGAACCCGCGAGCCGCGCATGCCGACACAGGCGCCCACCGGGTCGATCCTGGGGTCCGTGGTGCGCACGGCGATCTTCGCCCGTGAGCCCGGATCGCGGGCTGCGCCCAGGATCTGGATCAAGCCTTCCCCGACCTCTGGCACCTCCAGCTTGAACAGCTCAACCAACAGCTCGGGGGCCGTGCGACTGACGAACAACTGAGGCCCCTTGATCTCAGACCGCACGTCGCAGAGATAGCCGCGCAGGCGGTCGCCCGGGCGCACCGATTCGCGCGGGATCACCTGGTCGCGCGGGATCAATGCCTCCGCGTTGTTGCCGAGATCGATCATGATCGTGCCACGGTCCGCCTTCTTGACGATCCCCGTCACCAGCTGGCCTTTACGTTCCGAGAAGGCCGCGACGATCTTCGCCCGCTCGGCCTCGCGGACCTTCTGGACGATGACCTGCTTGGCCGTCTGGGCGGCGATGCGACCGAAGAGCTCCGACTCGATCTCCTCCTCGACGAAATCGCCGAGTCCAAGGCCTGGCTCCAGGACTTGGGCCGCGGACTGTGTGATCTCCCGCGATGGGGCATCGAGCACGCCGTCCTCCGGGTCAGGTACGATCTCCCAGCGCCGAAACGTCCGATAATCCCCTGTCTTCCGGTCGATGGCGACGCGCACGTCGATCTCCCCGCCATGCTTCTTGCGGGTGGCCGACGCCAACGCGGCCTCGATGGCCTCGAAGATAACGCCTTCGGGCACGTCCTTCTCATTCGAGACGGCCTCTACGACCAGTAAGATCTCTTTGCTCATTCCACCTTAATCCGTCTTAATAGCTCCGGCACACGAATCGCCAAAACAAAAGGGGGGTGGCCGAACCAACCCGGGTCCCGGGGACCCACCCGCCCTCAATACGAGGGGACTAGCCTCGCCATCTCAACCTGCTCGAGAGGGATCGTCCATACACGCCCCTCCGCAACGAGGTGCACACATCCCTCCGAGCAGCCCTGCAGAATCCCCTCAAGATTGCGCCGTCCATCGAGCTTCTCGCTCAGCCGGATCCTCGCGCGCGATCCGACGAATCGCTCAAAATGCTCCGGGTTCACGAGAGGGCGATCCAAGCCGGGCGAAGACACCTCGAGGTCATAGTTGCCCGGAAGCGGGTCCTCTACGTCCAGAACCGCGCTGAGCTGCTCACTGACAGCAGCACAATCCTCCAGACCGACGCCCTTTTCTTGGTCGATGTACACCCGAAGCGTGGTGCGGCTCGCCCCCTTGCGGAAGAGCTCGACCGCCACGAGCTCGTAACCCAGCGGCTCGACCACCCCACGCGCCAGACGGCTCAGGCGACTCTCTGCCGACTCCATCCTAGCCCCTGCTAAACAAAAATTGGGCCGATGGCCCAACCTCCAGACACGCTCGAAAGAACGCGCTCTTGCCGCGCCGTCGTCATGGCACGATCGAGCGCCACCATCCGCTCAGTGCGTGCTCAGGCCATGACTGCCTCGCGATCGCCTGAGCCCGGGACAAAACCGCCGGGACAAAAAAACCCCGTCACGGGGGTTGACTAGGGAGATGCTGATGAATCGCCATCCTGGCCATCATCAGCTCGCCTTCCGAGCGGCGCGACTCTTGGGAGGCCCCATGTTCCGGCACTGAGGTGCCTCAACATGCCGGAACCTCCTGCCCCGCACGGGACACGCTGAACACGTCAGCGTTTCATGCAAGGCCGGCCTTCATCGCGTCAGGTTGCCGCTCTCTCACCGAACCTCTGGATTCTATCTGCTCGGGTTCTCCTTCGCAAGGCGCGAGACGCGGCCGATCAAGGGCGGCGCGGCTCTCCGCCCGTCCCTTCGACGATGCTGCGATCGAGGTCCGTTGCCAAATCGGGCCACCCTCAGGCACTCTCGCAGCCACCGGGCGAAGGGGCAGCCTGGAGACACGGGCGCCCGACGCGCATGGAAGCAGCCCTCCTCTCAAGACAGGACCCAACAGAGCGACGATGAACGATCCCTCGAACCTCCGGACACCGATCGAGCAGGTGTTGGCCCGCACCCATTCTCTGCTCCGCGAGGCGGAGGACTGGCTCCACCTGCCGATGCCGCCAACCGAAGTACGTTTCGATCTGCACGGCCTGGCTGCCGGACAGGCGAGGCTCGAGATCGCGGGCCGGGCGCTCATCCGATATAACCCAACGCTTCTGCATCGACATCCCGCGGAGTTCCTCCGCGAGACCGTTCCGCACGAGGTCGGGCACATCGTCGCCTTCATACGCCACGGCACCCGGATCCGTCCGCACGGCGCGGAATGGCAGACCATCATGCGCCACTTCGGCGCGTATCCGTCGCGCTGCCATCGGTTCGACACCTCAACCCTACGCGCACGAACGCTCCGCCGATTCAGCTATCGCTGCGGCTGTCGCACCCATCAGCTGAGCAGCATTCGCCACAACCGCGTCCTTGCCGCAGGAGTGGTCTATCTCTGTCCCCGGTGTCGCCAACCTTTGCGCCCGGATCCCGGACACCAGCCCTGACGTTTGCCCCGGCGGCATCTCGGATGCGATCCAACGGGTGCCCGATCTGCTTCGACACGATGCGAGGATCGGGCACCCGCGTGCCTCGCGTGACACTTTCGAGTGCCCGTCGTTGAATCCGGGCGGACCTTCTTGCCGGTCCTGCCCCGCGTGTCCGTGTCACCAAGGGTAAGTCGGCGGTCCAAAGACAGCAGGCCCAGGTATGGGTCCGTAACCCGGATATGCGGGCGCTCCGACAGGAGCCGGCGCCGGCATCTTCTCCCAGTATTCGCGAGCCCGCTGGTCCGCCTCTCGCCTCATCCGCTCATATTCGGCCCGCCGATTCGCCAGTTGCTGTTCATCGATCGCGGGTACAACGAAGAGCGGCATGCCCCAGCCGGGCGCCGGCTCGATCGTTCCGGCTGGCTGCGGTACCACAGGCACGAGCGGCGGGGCCTCAGCCGCGGGGGCCGGCGCATCCGTGGCGGACAGGCTCTGCGAGGCTGTGTCCGCGCTGACAGCCGGTTCTGGCGGCGACTCCTCGTGCATCAGCGATTCGGCGAACACCGCGGACTCGGCGTCGCTCACCGGGACCGCATCCGCGATTCCTTTCGAGCTCCCAATCGCCGGGCCGGTGTCTTCCGCCTTCGGTGCAGCGCCCTGTGACGGCGCCGGCATCGAAGCGTGTGCGGGCAGCGGCGCATAGTGTTGCTCGAACCCCGACGCCGCCGGGCGTTCCCCCTGTGCAAGCCGTTCCGACCCGACGGCGGGCGCCGGCGCGCCGGGTTCGGCCAGACCCGGTGCGGTGGCCGCAGCGCCGCCCATGGCCGCTTGGGGCGGGACAGGCTCGCCCTGACCCGACTCAGGCGCCTTCATTCCCGCGGAGCTGACTTCGGGTGACCGAACAACCTCTTTGATCTTGCCGATCCATTCCTTCACGCCGCTCGCTCCCGCGCTGGTCGCATCCGTGATGGCGGCCCCGGCAGTCGACGTCAGATCCGTGATCTTGCCGATCACCTGATCAACGCCGCTCGCGTCGGCGCGGCTCGTCTCGCCCAAGCCCGTATTCGCCGCGTCCTGCCTCGGACTGCGCTCGATCGAGCTGAGATAGAGGAAAGCAAAGGCGATCACCACCGCCCACAGCGAGAGCTTGGGAATCCAACCGAGACCCGAACGTTTCGGGCCGCTATCCGCATTGGCCATTTCAGTGCTCCTGAAGAAGACGAGAGAAGAGCGGCGATTATATCAGAGATTACTGATGCACTTGGACCCGCCGTCCGGCGCGGAGGCGCTTCATGCGCGACCCACTCGGGACGTCGCCAGCACCCTCAGCACCTGCTCGACGCGCCCGACGCACTTGGCCAGATTGGTCTGAATCTCCTCCATGGTGATGACACCCTGTCCCTTCCCGGCCGCCCAGTTCACCACGAAGGCGAGGCTGGCGTAACAAAGGCCGAGCTCGCGGGCGATGGCGGCCTCTGGCATCCCGGTCATGCCGACCAGGTCACATCCATCACGCTCTTGTCGGGCAATCTCCGCGGTGGTCTCCAGGCGCGGTCCCTGCGTTGCCCCGTAGGTACCGTTTGCAACGGCGACGCAGCCGCTCGCGGCGCAGGCGCGGATGAGCGCTTGGCGCAGCTCCTCACAGTAGGGCGACGTCATATCGACGTGCTCCATCCGCTCGCCCTCGCCATCGTAGATCGTGTGACCGCGACCGTAGGTGTAGTCGATGATGTCATCCGGGACGACGATCGTCAGGGGGGGGAAACGGTCACCGATACCGCCGACCGCTGCGAGTCCGACGACGCGATCGGCGCCTGAGGCACGCAGGGCCCAGAGGTTGGCGCGATAGTTGATCCGGTGCGGGGGCAACCGATGCCCGACGCCATGCCGCGGAAGGAACAGCAACTCCGTGCCGTCCAGATGTCCGCACACCAGTGGCGCCGACGTTTCGCCGAAAGGCGTGACGACCTGGCGGCACTCCCGGACCTGCAGCGCAGCGAAGCTCGAAAAGCCGGAACCACCGATGATTGCTAAGCACGCCATGCTTGCACCCCAGCTCGGAGAGAGACGCAAACCCAAGATGGATAGGACGAAAATCGCCAGAGTGGTTGGCTCAATCCGGGCGGATCCGCACGCGACAGGCGGTCGGGCGGGACCATTCAGCCCCGGAGTGGTTCGCTCCGGCGACCCTGACAGAGAGCGATTCGCGACAGTCTAGCCGAGCGCAATCTTGAAACCAAAAAAAGGCGCCTTCCGGCGCCAGATCAGCTCGGTTGAGACGCTCCTAGCGGCCTATAGCTGCGCCTGTACGCGACCGCGCCGCATCCTGAAACAGGCCAATCTCCACCAGCTTTGGAAACAGGACCTGCGCCTCACGATCGATGCGCTTGGACACCATCTCGAAGACCTCATGCGTCTCCGCCAGGAAATCCTCAGTGAAATTAAAGTCGCAGTTTTTCAGCCAATGCTTGTGATAATCGTCGAAGGTCTTTCGCAGGGGCTTCTCACCGCTGATGAATCCCCAGGCGATTGACTTCACCTTCGGGTCCTCGTGAATCAGCAGACTCGGATAGAGACTCCGGTCTTCTTCCGCCAGATGACTTCGGACCTTCGCGCCGAGGTCGCACAGCAACTCGTAAGCGGTCTTTGCATTGGGCCGGATACGCAGCTGCTCGGGCGTAAGGAGTGACCTGAGGTCCTCGATCATTTGACGCAGCTCCGCATGGGTGTGGCGGTAGCTTTCTAGGGTCGGCATAAACCATCCTCCTGATCATTCGTTGTGCAGACGTGCGGGCCGCGCGCATGACCATCGCGGCCACCGACGAGCGAGCCGGACCCGGTTTCGGCCCGGTCAGATTTGCCGGAGCAGCTCTGGGCACAGGTTTATACGAAAGCGGGAATAGAGTCAAAATGCGCATCATTATATTGCGTTGTTAGCAAATACCGATATATCGCATCGACCGGGAAACAGCGAACCCATGCCGGGACGCCAGCGTGCGGCGGGGCGCTAGACGTCTTCGTCGGCGACGGCGTAGATGCCGGCGGCATTGCGGAAATAGTCCTTGTAGTCGAGACCGTAGCCGTAGAGGTAACGATTCGGAACCACGACCCCGACGACATCCGCCTCGCACTCGTGCGGGCGGTCCTTCTCGATTAAGACCGCGGTGTGGATACTCGCGGCCCCATCCACCCGGCAGGCTTCAACGATCTGCCGAAGCGTAGTGCCCTCGTCCAGGACGTCGTCCAGCACGAGCACGTGCTCTCCGCGAATCGCACCCGATGGGCGGTAGCTCCACGCGATCTCTCCACCGCTGGTCGCGCCCTGATATCGACTGGCATGGACGTAGTCGACCCGCAACTGAAAACCCAGCCGCGGCAGGAGCAGGCCGGCGACGATGACGGCGCCGGTCATGACACACAGGACCAAAGGATCCTTCCCTGCGAGTCGCTCGGTGACAGATGCCGCCATCTGGTCGAGGGCAGCCTCGATCTCCCCGGGTTTGACGAGACAGACAGCACGTGCAGCGACGGCGTCGTATTGGCGTGGGTCAAGCTTCATCCCTTGGTCTCCGGGTCGGTCGGGTCAGTGAGCCCGAGCTCGAGCGTCTCAAGATCCTCTAGGAGGGCAACCTGCCGGACACCGCGCTGCCACGCGGGAAACTCGTGCAGGCGCTGCCTCTCATGGTGTCCGCGACCATGCATTCTCAGCAGACGCACCTCCGCGGTCGGGTCTCGTCGGCCGGCGAATGCTTCGAGAACCTCCAGCGCCGCGGGACGATTGTTGCAAACCACAAGCATATCGCATCCCGCGTCCGACGCCGCTCGGGCACGCTCGGCATGATCACCGTAGGCCGCCGCCGCGGCCATGTTCAGGTCGTCGCTGAAAATCACCCCCTGGAAGGCGAGGCGTTTGCGCAGGACATCGCGCAACCAGAGGGATGAGAAGCCCGCCGGCTGGGCATCGACGTGCGGATAGAGCACGTGGGCAGGCATGATTGCCTCCAGCGCATGCGTGATCAGGCGCTCGAACGGGACCATGTCCTCCGTCTCCAGATCGGCATAGGCCCGTGGATCGATAGGCAGCTCGATATGCGAGTCGGAGACCACACCACCGTGTCCCGGGAAGTGCTTGCCCACAGCCGCCATGCCCGCGCACCGGACCCCCTCGAGCCAGGCCAACGCCAGCGCGCTGACCTCGCGGGCCCGTGCCCCAAATGCGCGGTCCCCGACAACTGGGTTCAGCCCCCGATCGAGATCGAGCACGGGGGCGAAGCTAAAGTCAACCCCGACGGATCTGAGCTCTGCCGCCATGAGCCAAGCGACCGAGCGACACGCGCGGCACCCTTGCACTGGGTCGCGCCGGTAGAGAGCGGCGAACCGACCGGCCGCCGGGAGGCGGGTAAATCCGTGTCGAAACCGCTGCACCCGCCCCCCCTCCTGGTCGACTCCGATCAGCAGCCGCGGCTCCCGCAGCGAATGAATAGAAGCCGTGAGGTCAGCGAGTTGCCGAGGTGACTCAAAGTTACGCGCGAACAGGATCACGCCGCCGACGGCAGGGTGGCTCAATACCTCCCGATCCTCGGCATCGAGCGACTTGCCCGTGAGATCGAGCATGACCGGACCCAGCGGCACGGACTAGACCCCGGCCTCTCGCCGCGCCGAGACACGGGCTCGGACGTCTTGCCCACCGGGGGTGTCCGGTCGCGACGATGTGACATAGCGGGCTCGATTGCGAGGAGTCGCAACGCAGCGATCGGGCGCGAGAGGCGTGTATCGCAGCGGAAAATCCATATGCGACGGGTATAACATAGTCGTGGCGCAGGGCCTAGTGTCGCCGTCCAGCTCGATCGGGACACCCATGGCGATCATTCCAGCGGCCGCACCCGCGCCGAGTCGAGATTCACGCCGAGCGGCCCGCGCGGAACCCAGGTCTCGACGAGACGATCGCCACGGCGCACACGCACCGGAACCAGCTCTCCAAGCTCCCCCTCGGTGGTCATGCCGCGCAGATCCCGGAAACGAAATACCCGCTCGTCAGCATAGGACTCGATCAGGTCGCCCGCTTCCAGCCCCACGGCCTCTGCTGCGGACCCGGGGATCACGGAAGCCACCTGCACCCGGTTGTCCTCGCCGGTACCGTACAGGTAGCGGTCGTAGATGGCGTCTCCGATCTGCTCCCGAAGCGAGCGCGCAGCGGCATCGATTCCGCGCATCTCCGCGCGGTAGCGATCGCTGCCCAGCCAGCCCTCACGGGCCGCCTGATCCCGCACGGACAGGCGTGCGAGGGAGCGTTGCGCTTCCTGGAAAACGATCTCTTCCGCCAGTCCGGCATCCACCCCGGCGTCCACCATGGCGGCGCGGCGCTCGTCCGCGGTGCGGGGCGCTGCGAGAGACTCGGGCTCATCCGTGCGCGCCTCTGCGGCGGTCGCGCGCTGCACGCGCGCCAGGGTCTGCTCCACGGTCTTCAGGCGGGCTTCGAGACCGACCACGCGGGAGCGCATGGCGCGCAGCGCGTCCGCCTCGGCGTGGGTTGGCTCGCGCCCGTCTTCGGGCCGCGGTTCTGCGGGTGGCGTCGGATCACCCTCCTCGCCTCCGGCGCGCAGAAGGTGAGTCGGCAACCCCGCCTCGTTGACCATTGGCTGCTCACCAGCAGCCTCATTCGGCGCCGCCGGCTGAGGCGGGTCGCCTGACATCAAAAACCCTCCCACGGCGGCCGCGCCGGACAGAGCGCCGGTCGCAAAGGTGGCGAGGAGCATCAGGACGGGCGGGTTCATAGAGTGACACCTGCTTGCAACTGACCTGCCTCTGCGACCGCGAGCCGACCCTGGCGTTCCCGCAGGGAGGGGTTTGGTGAGCTCACCGCCCCCGCCGGGAACGATGCCCGGCTGGTTCCATCCGTCATACGCGGCGGAGCATCAAAGTGGATTGCGACTGTGGCCTCGCTTCCCGGGGCGATGGCTGGGGGAGAGGCCATTGATCGGCGTCCGGTCCGGGGGGCGGCAAGGGCCATGATCGGTCGCGCGGTCTGAAAAAGCTGGTAAGCTGGCGGCGCCGAGTGCAGGGTCCGCTGGACATTGGTTTTTCGACTCCTGCCCTGATGTGTTCGCCAAAGCGCTATGGCGCATTCCGGCGAACCTGCACCGCGCACTCGCCAACGAGGGTTGCTTTACGATGAATGCAAAGAAGTTGAACCTGCTGCTTTGGATCGCCGTCACCGTCTGGCTGGTAATGATGCTCAACAGCATGACGACGCCCGACCAGATCGAGGCGCGCAGCTTGAGCTATAGCCAGTTCCTGCAGGAGCTTTCCGACGGCTCGATTCAGGAGGTGACCATTCAGGATCAGCGCGTGAAGGGGCTGCGTACGGACGGATCGCGCTTCGAGACCTTCGACCCGGGCGATCCCGCCTTGGTGGGCGACCTGTTGAAGAACGGCGTCACCATCCGGGCTGAGGCCCCTAAGCAGCCGAGCGTCGTGGCACAAATCCTGGTCGCATGGCTGCCCTTCCTGCTCCTGATCGGCGTCTGGTTCTGGTTCATGCGACGCAACATGGGCGGCAGCGGGGCCGGCGGGATCTTCAACTTCGGGAAGAGCCGCGCACGACAGCACGCCGAGGGCGAGGTGAAGGTCACCCTGCGCGACGTCGCCGGTGTCGAAGAGGCCAAGGAGGAGGTCGGGGAGCTCGTCGACTTCCTACGAAATCCCCAGAAGTTCTCCAACCTGGGAGGCCGCATCCCGCGCGGAGTCCTGATGGTCGGTCCTCCCGGAACCGGCAAGACCTTGCTCGCTCGCGCCATCGCCGGCGAGGCCAGGGTTCCTTTCTACAGCATCTCCGGCTCTGACTTCGTCGAGATGTTCGTCGGCGTCGGCGCCTCGCGCGTGCGCGATCTGTTCGAGCAAGCCAAAAAGGCGGCCCCCTGCATCATCTTCATCGATGAGATTGACGCCGTCGGTCGCAGGCGCGGCGCCGGCCTCGGGGGCGGGCACGACGAACGTGAGCAGACACTGAACCAGCTCCTCGTCGAGATGGACGGCTTTGCCGGCAATGAAGGCATCATTGTGATTGCGGCCACAAACCGTGCGGACGTGCTCGATCCCGCACTGCTGCGGCCGGGTCGATTCGACCGGCAGGTCGTCGTCGGCCTGCCCGATCTCGCCGGACGGGCCGCTATCCTCGAGGTCCACATGCGGAAAGTGCCGATCGCGGATGATGTCGACGCTCGGACGATCGCCCGAGGAACCCCGGGGTTCTCCGGCGCCGACCTTGCGAACCTCGTCAACGAGGCGGCCTTGTTCGCCGCCCGCGCCGGTCACAACGACGTCTCGATGGCGATGTTCGAGCGCGCCAAAGATAAGATCATGATGGGAGCCGAACGTCGCAGCATCGTCATGTCCGAGGCTGAGAGGCGACTGACCGCCTATCACGAGGCAGGCCACGCCATCGTGGGCCGCCTGGTGCCGGAGCACGACCCGGTGCACAAGGTCAGCATCATTCCGCGGGGCCGTGCGCTCGGCGTGACCCTTTTTCTGCCGGAGCGTGACCGCTACAGCATGAGCAAACGTCAGCTGGAGAGTCAGATCTCGACACTCTTCGGCGGCCGCCTCGCCGAGGAGATGATCTTCGGGCCGGAGCAGGTCACGACCGGGGCCTCGAACGACATCGAGCGGGCAACCGATATCGCCCGTAACATGGTGACTCGATTCGGTCTTTCGGACCATCTGGGCCCCCTGGCCTATGCCGAGGATGAGGGCGAGGTCTTTCTCGGACGTTCGGTGACCCAGCAGCGTCAGATTTCTCCTGAGACGGCACAGGCAATTGACAAGGAGGTGCGGGCCATCATCGATCGCAACTACCGGCGGTCCAAGTTGCTGCTCGAGGAGAACAGCGACAAGCTTCACATCATGGCCGAAGCCCTGATTCGATTCGAGACGATCGGTAAGGACCAGATCGACGACATCATGGTCGGACGGCCGATGCGCGAGCCCGAGGACGGTGCTGGAGACACGAAGCCGAGGGCAGGCGCGGGTGGCGGCGGTGGCCTACCCGAAAGCGACCCGCCGAGGGAGAATCCCCCGGTCGTCGGGGGCGCTGTGGGAGGGGTCTGAGGCTCTTCCATCGCGGCGTCCTCGCCGCCGCCGAGAGGGCCTGCGATCGTCGCCCTTGCAACGGATGGCGAAGCCGATTGGCGTTGAGTCGCGAAGACCAGGTGCCCCGACGCCCTGCCCTGACCCGAGCCAAAGTGGTGTGGAGGGCTCGGGCGCCATGTCAGTGGCGCTGTCACGCACTGACCTTTTCCAAGTTTCGGTCAGGATCCGACAGACGTGTCTTCGCCAACCTTGGTGCTTGCCTCGACCTCGCCCTATCGCCGCGCCTTGCTTGAGCGGCTCCGCCTTCCCTTCGAGACGGCCGCCCCTCGCGTCGACGAGCGGCGGAATTCCTCGGAATCCCCGCAGGTCCTGGTGCTGCGACTGGCAGAGGCCAAGGCCAGGGCCATCGCCGAAACATACCGGAATGCCTTGATTATCGGATCCGACCAGGTCGCCTGTATCGGGGATGAGGTTCTCGGGAAACCCGGAGACCGGGAGCAGGCCGTCGCGCAGCTGGAGCGGGCATCGGGGCGGACCCTCGTCTTTCATACCGGTCTCTGCCTGCTCAACACGATGACCGGCCGGGCCCAGACCCTCGTCGAGCCCTATCGGGTCCATTTCAGGGCTCTGACCCGACAACAGATCGAAGGCTATCTCGACCGCGAGCAGCCATTCGACTGTGCAGGCAGCTTCAAGTCCGAAGGACTGGGTATAGCCCTATTCGAACGTGTCGAAGGTGATGATCCCAATACCCTGATTGGACTTCCACTGATCCGCTTGATCACATTGCTTGAGTCCGAAGGGGTTTTCCCTTTGGGGGCATGACACCCCTTGTGACGGTCAATCAATGGGCGCTCGGTCGATACGCGACGGCAGCGCTCGCGCGTGTTCCGACGGAATCTCCAATAGCGGGGCCTCGTCGCAATGACCGCGTCTGTCAGATTTCCAGAATTGGCCTTTTCAGGACCCAGGTCTCAATTAGGGCATTTCCTCATTGCCAAGGGCGGTTTCATGCGCCATTATTCCGGCGTCGTTGCGCTCATTGGCCCTACCCCATCGCCCGGGGTGAAGATGCCGGCACGCCACGAATGTCGGACCACTGCTGTCGTATGTTGGGCTTAAGTAGACACTGATTCATTGACCATCCTGGCCAAGAATCAGCAGATGAAGCGCCGAATATTTCAGCGTTTCCTTAAGTGTTGCCGATCATTCGCGTGGGCATCCTTGCGGGGCCGATGACGGGCCTGGATCAAGCCAAGAGGACCTGCGGACCATGCCAACTCATCGCTTCAGCACTTGGGGCCTTTCGTTCGTGCTCCTGTCACTGGGACTGTTCGGCCTGACCGGCTGCGGCAGCACGGGGGGGCAACACGACATCACCGATCAGGGTGGCCATTCAGGACATCGAGTTGCCGGATCCGACGCCTTCCCGGTGCCCAGCGAGATCCAGCCCAACGTCGATTTCTGGCGCCATGTCTACGGCATGTGGGGACGTGGCGAGGTCGCGATCCATGACGACCAGTACTTGGGCGTCGTCTATGAGGTCATCAAGCTCCCGGCGCCGATTCAAGACAGCTACACGGTCTCGCAGCGCGAGCTGGTGCGAGCCCGAACCAGGAGTTATTCCGATCGGCTGCGCGCCCTCGAAGAGCGGGTGCGCGCGGGAGAGCGTCTGAGCAGCAGCGACAAGACACTGCTTGCGAAGCTGGAGAAAGGGGGCGGGCGTGGCGCGCTATACGGAGCCGCGGAGCGAGTACGCAGTCAACGTGGGCTGCGCGAGCGCTTCCGTCGAGGTGTCGAGATCAGCGGGCGGTACGATGCGCCCTTTCGCGAGATCATGCGCAGCCATGGGGTGCCCGAGGATCTCGCCTATCTCCCGCACGTGGAGTCCTCGTTCCAGGTCAACGCGCGCTCAAGTGTGGGCGCAGCGGGCGTGTGGCAGTTCATGCCGTCGACCGGCCGCCGATACATGAACGTCAACGACACGCTCGACGAGCGGCTGGACCCGATCCTGGCCGCAGATGGCGCCGCGCGCTACCTCTCCCAAGCCTATCGTCGGCTCGGGAGCTGGCCGCTCGCCATCACCTCTTACAACCACGGCCAAGCTGGGATGGCGAACGCCAAGGCCCAGTTCGGAAACGATATCGGGCGGATCGTGCAAGACTACAAGGGCAAGTCCTTCGGCTTTGCCTCGAGGAACTTCTATGCTGAGTTCATCGCGGCCCGAGAGGTCACCCGCAATGCCAATCGGTATTTTCCGGAGGGTGTCAGGCTCGAGGAGCCCTGGCGCCACGATCGCCTGGTGCTGCAACATGGCATGCCGGCGGACCATATTGCAAACCACTACGGCCTGACCCGCTATCGCCTCGCCGACCTGAACCAGCATTGGCGCGATCCGGCACGTGACGGTCGCAACCCCCTGCCCGCAGGCAGCACGGTCTGGCTGCCGGCTGGCACCAAGCAACGGATCGCGAGCCATCCGCCGCCGGTGTCGACGGTCATGGTCGCACGCTCCGAGGCGAAACCGTCACCGGTTCTTCGACAAGCGGTTGCCAAGGTCGATAAACCGAAGCCCAAATCCAAGCCGCAGGCAAAGGCACCCGCCAAGGCTCAACCCAAGGTCGCCTCCGCGCCGCGCTACCACGTCGTCAAGCCCCAGGAGACGCTCTACCGAGTCGCGACCCAAAACGGCCTCTCCGTCGCCGAGCTACGTCGCCTGAACAAGCTGCGGCCCGACGACAACCATATCCGTCCCGGCCAGAGGCTCAAATTGGGTATCTGACTGCCAGCGAGTGCGCTGAGTGCGGGCTTGGCACGCCCGCATCGCGGCCCACCGGCTTCTCGCCGCAGCGCTCGACACCCCTGTTCCGAGCGGCCGCTGGCGCCCCGTTATGCTCGCCTGCCCGGGACGCAAGGCGCTTAGGAGCCTGTTTCCTACAAGACCTTCGACACCCGTTTGATCGCCATGTCCTGGGGGTCGCTCTCGATGCGAAATCCCAGCGACTTGACCAACGCAAGCATCCGGCTGTTCGCGCTCAAGACTTCGCCATCCATGATATGAAAGCCCCGTAAGCGTGCGTTCTGCATCAACGAACGCATCAGCCGCGCGCCAATGCCGAGATTGCGCCAGGTGTCCGACACAACGATCGCGAACTCGCATGCCTCGCCGCCAGGACGCGCCATGTAGCGGGCGACGCCGACCTCGACCTCGACCCCGTCCTCCTCGACCACCCCGATCAGGGCCATCTCACGGTCGTAGTCGATCTGGGTGAAGCGCACCAGCATCTCGGGCGTCAATTCCTTGATGGCCTGCATGAACCGGAAGTATTTGGTCTGCTCCGAGAGCCCTCGGACGAACTCCTGCTCCATCTGGGCGTCCTCCGGACGGATCGGACGGATCACCAGGTCCTTCCCATCGGGCAACTGGACCCGCTCGAGCAGATGGCTCGGATAGGGGTGGATGGCCATATGGCCGTAAGTCGTCTGCTGTGGGGGGCGATAGTCGACCGTGATTCGCGCATCGACGGCGATCACCTCCTTATCTGTCCCGATCAGCGGGTTGATCTCCATCGCCATGACCTCGGGCAGCTCGCAGACCATCTCGGAGACCCGCTGGAGGATTTTCGCCAAGGCGACCCGGTTCATCGGCGGCATATGCTGGAAGGCGCCCATCAGACGGACGATCCGGGTGTGGTCGATCATCGTCTGAATGATGAATGCGTTGAGCGGCGGCAGGCCGAGGGCCCGGTCCTCGAGGACCTCCACCTTGGTGCCCCCTGCACCGAAGCTGATCACCGGACCGAAGATCCTGTCCCGACTCACGCCGATCATCAGCTCACGCGCGGCACGGGTGGAGGCCATGTGCTCTACGGTGATGCCTTCCACGCGGGCATCCGGTCGCAGCCGTTTGGCGCGCTCGACGATCTCGGCAAAGGTCCGCCGGACCGATTGAGCATTGTCGATGTTCAGGCGCACGCCATCGACATCGGACTTATGCTCCAGATCGGGCGAGTCGATCTTCATCACCACCGGAAAACCCAGGGCCTCGGCCGCCATCAAGGCCTCGTTGGGGGTACGGGTCAGCACCGCCTGCATGGTCGGAATCCGGAACGCCGAGAGGATTGCCTTGGCCTCGACCGTGCCCAGCGCCTTGCGCCCCTCGGCCATCACGCCCTCGATGATCAGACGCGCCCCGTCCACGTCTGGGGCATCCTCATGTGAGAGTGGTCCGGGCGACTGCATCAGAAGCTTCTGATTGCGCTGGTGGTTGGCGAGGAAGGACAAGGCTTCGACTGCGACCTCCGGACTGTCGAAATGCGGCACGTCGTGCTCGGCGAGCAGCTCCTGCGCCCCGGCCACGCGCTTGCCACCCATCCAACAGGCAAGGACGGGCTTGCGGCTCTCTTTAGCCGCCGCGATCAGCTGCTCTGCGGTCGCGACCGGGTCCCCGAAGACCAACGGCGCCAGGATGCACAGCACACCGTCCACCTCCGGATCGGCAAGGCAGGCATCGAGGGCCAGCCGATAGCGATCCGGAGGGGCATCACCGATGATGTCGATCGGGTTGCCATGCGACCAATGGTCGGGCAGCGCCTGCTCCAGCTTCTCTCGCGTCGCCTCGCTGAGCTGTGCGAGCGAGAGACCCGACTCGACGGTGCGGTCCGCCGCCAGCACGCCCGGGCCACCGCCGTTGGTGATGATGACGATGCGATCGCCGGCCAAGCGACGCCGGGTTCCGAAAACCTGCGCCGCGGCGAACAACTGATCGAGATTCGAGACCTGAACCACCCCCGCGCGCTCCGTGACGGCGCGAAAGACATCCGCGGACCCGACATAGGCGCCGGTGTGAGACTTGATCGCGCGGGTCCCCGCCGGATGCCGACCCGCCTTGACCACGACCACCGGCTTCAGCCGAGCCGCCGCGCGCAGACCACTCATGAACTGGCGGGCGCTTCGGATCCCTTCCACATAGAGGAGGATGCATTGGGTCTGCGGATCCAGCGCCAGATAGTCGAGGACATCCCCGAAGTCGACATCCGCGGCCGCGCCCAGAGAGACCACCGCCGAGAAACCGATGCGCCGACGTTCCGACCAGTCGATCATGGCGGTGCAGATGGCCCCGGACTGCGAGACCAGTGCCACGTTCCCGCGACGCGGCAAATCCTGTCCGACGCTGGCATTCAGTCCGTGCTGGGGTCGCATCACCCCGATGCAATTGGGCCCGAGCACCCGGATGCGATTGCTGCGCGCCGCCTCAACCATCTTCTCCTGAAGTGCGGTCCCACGCTCGCCATGCTCGCCGAATCCCGCCGAATGGACGACCGCCACTTTGACCCCATAGCCGCCGCACTGCCTCAGAATGGCTGGCACCCGATCGGCAGGGGTGGCGATCAGCGCGAGATCGATATGCTTGTCGAGCTGGCTCAGATCCCGATAGCAGGTCTCGCCTGCGACCCGGTCATACTTGGGATTGATCGCATAGGCATTGCCCTTGAAGCCCCCGGCCAGCAGATTGCGAAAGACCATGCCACCGATGGAGCCCTCGCTGTCGCTGGCCCCGAACACTGCGACGGCACCAGGTGTAAAAAGCTGCTCGATATCGGACACGCGCATGGCCCCGCCCTCCCAGGCAAAAAAGGTTTAAGCTAAAAACACATGAATACGCCTGCGACCGCCGCTGGGCTGATCCATTCCAGTGTGACCCGGAGCGGCGGATCGCCGTGTCTGGCCCGGCATATTCAAGACCGTCAGGCGACGACAAGAACATCGGCAACGAGAATCGCCCCGGGGAAGTCGCGTCCCGATGGCGATCGCGCCCTGAGGACACCCTATGAACCTCGCCTTTATCTCTCACCGCGCGTGTCAGGAGCACAGGATGGGCATGCACCATCCAGAGTGCCCGGAACGCCTCTTCGCCATTCAAGACCGGATGATTGCCTCCGGCATCGAGATGCTGGTGACCCACTATGACGCGCCCGAGGCGACGGTCGAGCAACTGACGCGGGTGCACGACGCCGACTACGTCCGGGAGATCTTCGCGGCCGCCCCGCATGCCGACGACGTCCTGACCTGGGTCGACGGCGACACCGCCATGAACAGCCACACCTTGGCCGCCGCCCTGCGCGCGGCCGGCGCAGCCATCCTCGGGGTTGATCTGGTGATGAGCGAGAAGCACCACGCCGCCTTCTGCTGCGTGCGTCCGCCCGGGCACCACGCCGGACGCCGCACCCCGGGAGGATTCTGCTTCTTCAACAACGTGGCCGTCGGCACTGCTCACGCACTCGCTCATCACGGGTTGCAACGCATCGCCGTCGTCGACTTCGATGTCCACCATGGCAACGGGACAGAGGAGATCTTCCTCGGGGAGGAACGGGTTCTCTTCTGCTCGAGCTTCCAGCACCCCTATTACCCTGGAAGCGGCGCCGACACGGTCGCGCCCAACATCCTCAATCTGCCGCTTCCTCGCCTCACCGACGGAGCCGCCTTCAAGGATGCGGTCAGCGCCCATTGGCTGCCGCGGATCGACGCGTTCGAGCCCGAGCTGATCGTGATCTCGGCAGGCTTTGATGGCCACGCCGAAGACGACATGGCCCATTTCAATCTTCGCGAGCCCGACTATGCCTGGATCACCCGCGAGATTCATGCCCTGGCGCGACGTCATGCCCAGGATCGCGTCGTCTCCTGTCTGGAAGGCGGCTATAGCCTCTCCGCGCTGGGCCGATGCGTGAGCACCCATATCGACGAGTTGATCGGACGCGGCTGACCGACGGCTCGCACCACCCTGCTGCATCGCAGCATAAGGATAGAGGTGTCACGCCCCCGCCGCAACGCCAAAAAACGGCGCGCCGGGCTTGTCTATCCAGCGTGTCGGCATGGGAGATGCTGATGTCGAGCACCGTTATCCTCTGGATTCGACGCGATCTGCGTGTCGACGACAATCCGGCCCTCCGAGCTGCCATGGTGGACTGCGACCGGCTCATCCCCGTCTATGTCCACGAGCCCGGCGAGGAGTCCCCGTGGAGCCCCGGGGCCGCGAGCCGCTGGTGGCTGCATGGGAGCCTGCGCAGCCTGGATCGTTCGTTGCGCTCCCTGGGCAGCCGGCTGTGGATCACGCGAGGGGACAGCCTGGCGCGGTTGCGGCACATCGCGGCGGCAACCGGTGCCACGCGCATCCACTGGAACCGGCTCTACGATCCGGCGACCCGACAGCGCGACGGCCGGATCAAACGGGCCCTGCGCTCGGATGGGCTGCGGGTGGACAGTCACCAGGGATCGGTTCTTTTCGAGCCCTGGGACATCGCGACGGCGACCGGCGAC
>NZ_JAJDNA010000110.1 GCF_022340925.1 Thiocapsa sp. | reverse complement strand
CCCTTCGACTTCCCGTCCGTGCCGCCCTCGCGGCAACGCGCCTGGATTGCCGACTGCCTGCATCAGGTGCCGCGTCTGTGGGATTTCGTCTTGCATCAGGGCCCGCTCACGCCGGCCCTGCCCGAGCGCATCGGGGAGCATGCCCTTCCGATCCTTCGGGAAGACCAGCCGCTGCTCGAGCAGATCCAGGAGGCGAGCGCCTGGATCCAGTCGATCGCCCCTTTCGATCCGGAGCGCGAGATCCCGGTTGCCGCGCTGCCGGCGCTGTTCGATGCAGGCCGCGGCTGCGCCGCCGATCTTGCGCACCTGCTGATCGCCCTGATGCGGCAGTGGTCGATCCCGTCGCGGTTCGTCTCCGGCTACCTGGACGCGTCCTATTTTGACGCCGACGATGGGGATCCCCCGGGGACGGCACCCCGTGAGCAGAGACTCCACCACTGGGCCGAGGTGCTGATCCCGGGCGGAGGCTGGCGCGGGATCGATCCCGCCCTGGGGCTGTTGGCCGACGCGACCTATGTCCGCGTCGCCGTCGGCCGCGACGCCCGGGACGTGCAACCGCTGCGCCAGGCCTGCCGGAGCGACGGCACCGCGCCCGAGCTCGAAGAGACCCTGGCTGTCACGCCGATCGAGCCTGGCTAATTCTGGATCCGCGACGCCCGCGTCAGCTCCGCGAAGCGCACGCCACGCAGCCCGCCGATCTCGAGGCTCAGTCGCTCGATTTCGGCGGGCATGCCGCGGATGATGATGGCCTCCAGACAGTTGTGATGGTCCATGTGCACATGGGTGGACGCAACCACATGGACGAATTGCCGGTGCTGGATGTCCAGGATGTGCTGCGTCAGCTCACGCTGATGGTGGTCGTAGATGATGGTCAACACCCCCGCCACCTCCTCGTCGCCACGCTCCCAGGTCTCTTCCACGATACGTTCGCGGATCAGGTCTCTGACCAGCTCCGAGCGCGAGGCATAGCCCTTGTTGACCACGCGCTGATCCAACTCGTCGAGGAGTGGGCGCGGCAGCGAAACGCTGAACCGGATGGTTTGCTCGGGAACGGCCATACTGCTCTCGGGTTGCTCAGATCGGTCATCCGACATGCGGCTATTTGAACCGGAAAGGTCCCCGAAACGCAAAGCAGGCTCAGGGGCCCACCCCAACCATCCTAGCTGCTCGCCGGGCCTTTTGCGGTGCGGGTGAAACGACCTGGCACGCCTGCCGGGGATCCGGGGGCTCCGCCGTCCTGCTTCCGGTGGGTTTTCTGGCCGGTGCCCTGTCGTTCGGCCTGTCGGCACTCCTGGTCGTCGGGTCGCTTGCACTGAGCGGGAGCGAGCTCAGGGCGGCAGCCCAATTGATCCTGATCGCTCAGTTTCCAGTCCTGCTCGTTGAAGGTGCAGTCACGGCCGCGATCCTGCGCCTGCTGTTGAAGGTTCGCCCCGGTCTCATCCAGGTCTCGACCCGTCAGCGTGTCGTGCCAGCCGAGCGCCCTCAAGAGGCCTAGGAGCCTGTTTCAACTCATCTTGCATCTCAGAGCCCGGTCCGACTTGAGGCCGATCGACTGCGCCGGCGGCAGGGCGATCCATGTCCGCCCGATCTTTCGTGTGTCAAGACCCGCTACGGGCGTCAAGATCGGGCCGAAATGATCCAGGCTCAGTCACTCACGCGACTGAGCCTGGCGGCACTTGCGCCCCGGAGGCGAGCCGACGGGCTCTTCGGAGGCCGCTCCGGGTAGCGCTGATCAGATCAGCGCGTGCTCACAGCCCGCTGCTTGGGGCGGCCTCGGCCGAGGTCCCGGAGGCGGTCTGAACCGCGACCACCGGGGCTTTCGACTCCTCGTTTGCCAGACGCTCCGTCTCCGACATCACCATCGTGGTCTGAACTCCACCGACGAGCAGCGCGACTGCGGCAAGCACTCCTAATGCACCCATGATAAAACTCCGATCGTTAGTGGTTGCTGATGGTCATCATCATATAAGCAAATTCTAACATTGCAAGCCCTCGGCGCGCCCTTCCGTGGATCGCGTACCCGCCGGCCCGCCGCTCCACATCGGATGGCGGCCGACCACTCTGCCGCGTCGATGCCTCCGCGCCCCGTTCCCGGGTGTCAAGCTGCCGCAGCGGCTGATCGCGAACGAGTCGCATCGCCACACGCGTCCCCTGCTATGATTTGCGCCCTCCCGCCGGTGCGCATCGGGGCGATGGCGGCGAGATGGCCGGAGAAGCGACATGCATGTGCTGGTTGGCGACATCGGTGGAACCAAGACCGCACTCGGTCTCGCACAGACTCATCGCGATCGAGTCGAGCTCGATGGGCTGCGGCGCTATCCAAGCGCGGACTTCGCATCGCTCGATGAGATCGTGCGGAGGTATCTGGAGGAGACCGGGGTGGCCTGCCGGTTCGCGGCCTTCGCAGTGGCGGGCCCCGTGCGTGGCCGGCGCAGCCAGGCGACGAATCTGCCCTGGGGGTTGGATGCCGACGCGATGGCGCAGTCGCTGGGGTTCTCCGGGGTCGCCCTGCTCAATGATCTCGAGGCCATGGCCTGGGGCCTCGCCGCACTCGGGCCGGACGACTTCGCGGAGATCCATCCGGGCGAACCATCCTTGGCAAACGCCTGCGTGGTGGCCGCGGGGACCGGCCTCGGCGAGGCAGGTTTGTTCTGGGACGGCCTGCGCCACCATCCCTTCGCGACCGAAGGCGGGCACGCCGATTTCGCGCCGACGGACGCCTTGGAGTGCGCGCTCTTGCGGTTCCTGCAGGAGCGTTTCGGCCGGGTGAGCTGGGAGCGCGTGGTGTCCGGTCCGGGTATCCGCATTCTCTACGAATTCCTGCTTGAGCGGCAGGCCGGTCAGTCGCCGCAGTGGCTGCGGGAGGCCTTCGCGGCGGGTGATCCGGCGGCAGCCATCGCCGAGGCCGCCTCGTCCGGCCGCTGTCCGCTCTGCATCGAGACGATGGATCTGTTCTTCCGGCTGTATGGTCGCGAGGCGGGAAACATGGCGCTCAAACAGATGGCGCTCGGGGGTGTCTTCCTTGGCGGCGGAATCGCCCCGAAGAATCTTGACCCCTTGCGCAGCAGCGGTTTCCTGGCCAGCTTCCTCGACAAGGGCCGTCTGGAGCCGGTGATGCGCGCGATGCCGGTGCGGGTGATCATCCAGCCCAACACCCCCTTGCTGGGGGCCGCTCGCTACCTCGCCTCCCAGTGAAGGGGCCTCTCGCCAGTGGGCGGTCCGATGCCCACGCCCGGACGAGCCGGCTGGGATCGATTAATCCGCGTCAGGTTCGCGGGCTGCAGTGCCGTTTGAGCCAGGCCGTCAGTCCCGGCAGGCCGGGAAACAGAGCGCGCTCGGTCACGTTGGATTGATCGAGCTTGTCGCGAATCTCCCACTTGAGCTCGGCGGGTATAATGATGCGTCGCCACAGGGTGGGGCGCTCGACGAGCCAGTGCCAGACCGAGTCGCGTTGCACCACGGCGCGGTGGGCGTATTTCCGGAAGTTGCGCAACAGGTGCTTTTCCAGGGCGGCACCCCACCCGCCGAGCCGGATCAGAGTCGTCGTCAGCGGATGACTGACATCGCCGAGCCCGCTCAAGACGCACGTTCAACCTGTGATTCGGCGGTCCGCCCTCCGATCGGTGGCGGGTGCCTGGCTTTGTAGACGCGGAGGCCATCGGTATGCTGAGCCGTGAGACGATCGGTGCCTGGATTGAGTCGAGCCCGATACAGCGCGTCATCATCGCGCTGATCGTGGTCAACGCCATCACCTTGGGGCTCGAGACATCGGCAGGCGTGATGGCGCGCCACGGGCACACCCTGCACCTGATCGATCGGGTCATCCTGGCACTGTTCGTGATGGAGATCCTGCTCAAGCTGCTGGCCCAGGGTACGCATTTCTTCCGGCGGGCCTGGAACCTGTTCGATTTCACGGTGATCGCCATCGCACTGATCCCGGCGACGGGTCCACTCGCGGTGCTCCGTGCCCTGCGGGTGCTGCGGGTCTTGCGGCTGGTATCGATGGCGCCGCGGTTGCGGTTCGTGGTCGAGGCGCTCTTAAAGGCGTTGCCCGGTATCGCCTCGATCGCGGGACTCATGTTGATCCTCTTCTATGTCGCCGCCGTGATCGCCACGGGTCTGTTCGGGGCAAGCTTCCCGGAGTGGTTCGGGAGTCTGGGGGCGTCGATGTACACCTTGTTCCAGATCATGACGCTTGAGAGCTGGTCGATGGGCATTGTCCGTCCGGTCATGGATGCCTACCCTTACGCCTGGCTCTTCTTCATCCCCTTTATCCTGATCGCGACCTTCACCATGCTGAACCTCTTCATCGGCATCATCGTCGATACCATGCAGACGCTGCACGAGGATCAGCATTCGGCGGAGCGCGAGCGAATCGAGGCGACGGTCCATCAAGACACCCGCCATGTCGAGCTGGAGGTGCGCGCCCTGCGCGAGGAGATCCAGGGTCTGCGCCGCGAGCTGGCAGCCGGCCGCGAGGAGAGCTAGGAGCCTGTCGGAAGAGCACCACCCCATAGGCGACAAGAGGCCAACGATTCAGATCCACCACCGACGGCGTGGCGCAGAAATCCTAAGGAAAGACGCTGATTGATTGGCCGAGCTGGCCAGGAATCAGCACGGAAGTCGAAAACGCGGATTCCGACTTCCTTCATTTTCAGGCACTGAGATGCCTGAAAATGCCGGGGCCTCCTGCCCCGGAACGGCAGAGAGATGGTGTCCTCGTCCTCGTACCCGATGTGGACCGTGAGTGCGAGGTCACAGGACTCACCGGGGGGGGCGAAGCGGATCATGCCCCGCGCGGGTGGGCGCGGTGCAGGACGCAGTTTTGGTGCTATCATCCTCGCTGTCGTTTTTCAGATGCGAGCTGTTGCAGTTTTGCGACGCCAAATCCCGAGGGCCGTCCGGCGGGGTGTGCCGTGCGTGTCCACCGGCTGCCACCCTGCCATTGCGGATCGTCATGGGGTCAAGTGTGGATCGAACGCGAAACGGTCGAGCGACACCGGGGCGCCCTTTCTGCCCGGCCGCATGCGCGTGGGTGCTCGTCTTCCCGCTGATGCTGCTCGCCGACAATGCCTTCCCGATGACGCTCGACGTCAAGGTCAACGGCCTGGAGGGCGAGCAGGAGGCGAACGTGCTCGCCTTGCTTTCGATCTATCAGGAGCGGGGCGAGGCGGACCTGACGCCGGCGCGAGCCGAGGCGCTCCATCGCCTTGCACCCGGCCAGATCCGGGAGGCACTTGCACCCTTCGGGCTGTATCGAGTGGAGGTGACCGATCGACTCGAGAGCTCCGCGGATCCCATCGGGACCTGGGTCGCGACCTACGATGTGGTGCCGGGCCCGGCGGTGCGTATCGGCCGGATCGACTATGCCGTCACCGGTGAGGGGGCCGACGACCCGACCTTTCCGAAGACCTTCCCGATGCAGGTCGGCGATGTGCTCCTGCATGCCGACTATGAGGCAGCCAAGTCGGACCTGCGCTTCCGGGCCTCCTCGGGCGGTTACCTGGACTACGAGCTGACCCGTCACCAGGTTCTGATCGATCCGGTGGCCTACGAGGCGGTCATCGAATTCCATCTGGATACCGGACCCCGCCACTACCTCGGCGAGGTGACATTCAAACAGGATCTCCTGAACGACCGGTTCCTGCATCGCTTCGTCGATTTCGAGCCCGGGGTCGTCTACAACCCGGACCTCTTGCTTGGGCTCCAGGGTCGGCTGCTTGGAACCGAGTACTTCAGTGACGTCGAGATCGTCCCCCTCAAGGACCCGACCGGTGAGAGCACCCTGGTGCCCATCGAGGTGGTTGCGACCCGCAATCTCCCCAACAAGTACCGGGTCGGTCTGGGTTTCGCCACCGATTCCGGGCCTCGTTTCAGCGTGGACTGGCGCCGCCGCTACGTCAATCAATGGGGCCATCGGTTTCGAACCGAGCTGCAGCTCGCCCCCGCCCTCTCTCAGTGGAACCTGGATTATCGAATCCCGATCCAGGACCCCACGCGCGACTACATCGTCATCAAACCTCAGTCGACCTATTATGATCTCTCGACTCGCAAGGGCTGGCTGCACTCGCTCCAGGTCGCCCATTCAACGCTCACGCCCGGAGGCTGGCGACGCACGGCGGGCATCGACTACAACTACGAGGACTTCGACATCAGCGATGTCCAGACCGGCACCTCCTCGGAGCTGGTGCCCAACATCTCCTGGACGAAGACGGTTGCCGACGACCCGATCAACACCACTCGCGGCTATCGCCTGCGCTACGGCATCCTGGGCGCGGTGGAGGGTGTCGTCTCCGATGCCTCGTATCTGAGCGGGACCGTTCAGTTCAAGTGGGTCCGCCGGTTCGCGGAGGAGTATCGTCTCATCACCCGCACCGATCTGGGTGTCACCCTGGCCGCGAATCTGGACGAGCTCCCCTTGAGTCGCCGCTTCTTCGCCGGCGGGGACAACTCCATCCGCGGCTGGGGCTTCGACGCCCTGGGCCCGACCGATCCGGATACCGGCGAGGCGGTCGGAGGGCGCTATCTGGCCGTCGGGAGCCTGGAGCTCGAGCGCCGGATCAAGGGTCCCTGGAGCGCGGCCGTCTTCACCGATTTCGGCAATGCGTTCGATCCCGATTATGACCAGAAATTCGAGCAGAGCGTCGGTGTCGGGGTGCGCTGGGCCTCGCCCATTGGTCAGGTGCGTCTGGATCTCGCCTTTGCGCTCACCAAAGACGACGACGAGACGTCCTATGGGCTCCCGCCCGCGCGACTGCACATCGTGATCGGCCCCGATCTATGAGTGAAACCGATTCGACGCAGGCAGCGAACGCGGGCCAGCCGGGGCGTGGCGACGGGGGCGCCGCGCCTCAGGTGCCGTCTTCCCGTCGGCGGCTTCGCCCATTGCGTCTGCTGCTTGAGGTGACCGTCTCCTTCACGCTTGCCCTGGTCCTCATGCTCGGGCTGGTGCTTGGCACGCAGACGGGCCTGCGCCTGGCGTTCGGGCTGGCCGAGGAGCTGGCGCCCGGTATCCTGCGTGTCGAGCGTGTCGATGGGCGCATCCTGGGTCGGCTGCACCTGAGTGGGCTGGCGTTGCGGCTCCCCGACTTCGCGATGGATGCAGGCAGCGTCGACCTGGACTGGTCGCCCTTCTCCGCTATCGGCGGGACCCTGCCGGTCTCGCAGCTCGTGGTGCAGGATCTCGACCTGGTGCTTCCGCCGAGCCCCGACGAGCCGAAAGAGCCGCTCCGGCTCCCCAACATCGCACTGCCGCTGCAGATCGATGTCGGCGAAGCCCGCGTGGAACGGGTGCGACTCTTCCGGACCGGAGAAACGTCGCCCTTCGTGCAGGTCGATCGCGCCGACCTGTCCGCCAGCCTGCGTGGCAGCGAGCTGACACTGGCCCATCTCGGTGTGGCGCTGACTGAGCCGAGGCTCGATGCCAACGCCGCCGGGAAGGCGACATTGCGTGACGGCTATCCGCTCGCGCTCGACCTCGACTGGGAGCTGACCCAGGCGCCTGCGATGGCCGTGCACGGTGCGGCGCGAATCGCGGGAGACCGTGAGGCGATCCAGTTGAGTCATCGGTTGAGCGGCTCGGCGCGTGCCGACCTCGATGTCCGAGTGGCCGACCCGCTCGGCGACCCGGCATGGGATGGGCGACTAGAGATCCTCGCCGTCGATCTGCCCGACTTTCGACCGGACCTGCCGAAGGTCGCGATCACGGGACTCTTGCAGACAGACGGAAACCTGGATCTGGCCCAGGTCACGGGACGCGTCGATGCCCGGGCGCCCGATCTGCCGGACTTCGGGCATCTCTCGGTCGTACTGGACCTGTCGTGGGCGGAGCAGGCCCTGAAGGTGCGGGCACTCGAGCTCACCGAGCAGGCGTCGCAGGCGCTTCTGACGCTGACCGGTGAGATCGCGCTGGGCCCGGATCCCGGTGGGATCGCGCTCGCGGGTCATTGGGAGCGACTGCGATGGCCCCTCAGCGGCGATCCGATCGCCGAGTCGCCGCGCGGCAAGGTCGATGTCTCGGGGACCTTCGACGCGTTCGACTACGCGCTGTCCTTGGTCGCGCAGGGGCCGGACATCCCATCGCTCAATCTCGGACTCGCCGGAGAGGGGAGCCGGACCGGGACGCGGCTCTCCGCCTTGAGGCTCGATGCGCTCGGCGGCGAGCTCCTGGGGGAGGGTGAGCTGAGCTGGTCCCCTGAGTTGACCTGGGCGGTTCGCCTGGATGGCGCCGACCTCGATCCGGCCGGCCTCGTCGAGGGCCTCGATGATCGCGTGTCGCTTCGACTGACCACATCCGGTGGATTGGACGGGTTCGACTACGGTGTCGAGGCCCGCTCGGTCGGCCCGGGCCTGCCGCCTTCCAGTCTGCAGATCGGGGGTCGCGGTGATGCCCGTCAGGCGCGGCTCGAGACCCTGATCCTGGAGACCTTGGGTGGGCGCATCCAGGGGCAGGCCGAGGTCGGCTGGGATCCGCAGGTCACCTGGACCGCAGCAGTCGACGCAGAGGGTATCGATCCGGGCACCCATGTCCCCGCATGGCCGGGCCGGATCGACGCCCGCATCACGAGCCGGGGATCGGTCGCAGCTTCGGAACCGGATCTGGTGGCCGCCATCGAGCGATTCGAGGGCGATCTTCGAGGTTATCCCATTCGCGCCTCCGGACAGGTCAGCATGGTGGGCGAGAGGATCCGCGTCGAGGACTTCAGTGCTGCCTCCGGCCCGAGCCTGGTGCGCGTGCAGGGGACAATCGACGAGGCCTTGGATCTCAACTTCGATCTGGAGTCCCCGGACCTTGCGACCCTGCTTCCCGAGGCCCGGGGCAGCCTGAAGGCAAGCGGCACGGTCTCCGGGACACGCGACATGCCACAGGCCTTGGTCGATCTGTCCGCCTCGGAGGCCGAGCTGGCGGGACAGGGCATCAAGAGCCTCTCCGGCAGACTCGACCTGGGGCTGTCACCCGATGGTCCGTTCGAGATCCAACTGGACGGCCGTGAGCTCGTCGTCGGGGACATGCTCTGGAGCACCCTGTCGGTGCGCGGAGAGGGTCGGATGCCCGATCACCGCTTCGCCATCTCACTGGCGGGTGAACCCCTCTCCTTGATGCTGGATGGGTCGGGCGCCCTCGGCCCTGAGGGCGCTTACGCAGGCCGGATCATCCGCCTGGACCTCGCCTCCAAGACCTTCGGTGACTGGGGCCTGCGGGAGCCGAGCCCGTTCTCGATCGACGGACCCCGTATCGGCGCCGGCCCCCTCTGCATCCGCGGCCCGGCCGGATCGGGCGGATGTGTCGAGCTCAGTCAGGACGAGGCGAATCGACGGGTCGCCAGCCTGGACCTCGATCTCGCGGACCTCGCGCTCCTGGCGCCGGTCCTGCCCGAGACGCTCACCCTCGCCGGGAACGGCCGGCTTCGGGGCCGGTTCGAGGCCGCGGGCGCGGTGCTGACGGGCGACGCCTCGGCGGAGTTTCCGACAGGCTCGGTCCGGATACCGATCGGCGCGGGCAAGGAGGAGGTCGTCGAATTCTCCGGTGCCCGCCTGAGTCTCGACGCGGACGCGCGGGCGCTCGCCGCCCGGCTCGGTGTTCCGCTCAGCGGGATGGGACAGATCGACGGGCGGCTCGAGCTGCCGGGTTGGCGGCTCGACGCTCCGACACGTCCGGGACAACCGATCGGCGGCACCCTGCGTGCCAGCATCGAGGGATTGGACCGGATCTCCCATCTGGTGCCTGATCTCAACGCGGTGACAGGCGCTGTCGATGTCGACCTCGGCCTCGCCGGGACCCTCGGTGAGCCGGGCGTGAAGGGCGGGGCGCGCGTCAGCCGCGGTGGCTTCGAGGTACCCTTGATCGGACTCAAGGTATCCGGCCTCAACCTCTCTGCCAAGGCCCGCAGGCTCGATGAGTTGGCGCTGCAGGGCGAGGCCGACGTGGGCGGGGGTCGGCTCGGGCTCACCGGCGACGTGCGTTTCGGCGGCGGTGGCTTCGACGCACGAGCCCGGTTATCCGGCGACCAGCTCAAGGTCGCGGATACGCGCGAATACTTTGCCTTGGTCTCACCGGACCTGGACCTGCAGGCCGACTCAAAAGGCGCACGTCTGAGCGGCGAGATCAAGGTTCCGGAGGCGCGGATTCGACCGCGCTCTCTCCCCGCCGGCACCAAGTCGACATCGAGTGACGTGGTTCTGGGAGATGGCGCCTCGGCGCCGCCTTACCCCCTCGAGATCGACCTGCGGCTGCATCTCGGGGACCAGGTGACCATCGACTCGTTCGGTGTGCGTGGGCGTCTGGCCGGGGATCTCACGCTACTGCAGTCGCCCGGCCGGGAGATGCTTGGCGACGGTCAGCTGCAGATCATCGATGGGCAGTACCGGTTGGCGGGTGGATTCGGTCTGGCCGCGGACATCGGGGTGCCGCTGAACATCGTCCAGGGACGCCTCGTCTTTGCGCAGAGCCCGGTCGGGAACCCGGGCCTCCTCCTGCAGGCCGAGCGGGAAGGCGGCTCGACCACCGCAGGGGTTCGCGTGATGGGCACCATGCGCGATCCGAAGCTGACCTTTTTCTCCGAGAGCGATCCCGGGATGACGCAGGCTGAGATCACCAAGTATCTCCTGACTGGGATCGCCCCAACCGCAGACGATAAAGGCCCGGATCCGGGGCTCGCGGTCGGGACCTATATCGCACCCAAGATCTTTCTCGAGTACGAGACCGGCTTGGGTGATCAGCAGAGCACGGTCAGGCTGCGCTACGACCTCACCAATCGCATCGAGCTGCAGACCGAGACGGGCGAGAGCCAGGGCGCGGATGTCTTTTTCACCTTCGAGCGATGACCCTGACCCATCCGCGGCATTGGCCCAGTTGGCTCCTGGTCGGCCTGGTCTATGGGCTCGGCCGACTGCCGTTTCCGCTGATCTGGGGGCTCGGCACCGGCTTGGGGCGTCTGACCTATCTGTTTGCGCCCTCGCGGCGTCTGATCGGACGGCGTAATCTCGAGCTCTGCCTGCCGGAGGCCTCCGCAGACGCACGCGAGCGGATCCTGCGCGCCCAGTTCGGCTGGCTGGGAGTCGCGGCCCTCGGCCAAGGCGTCGGGTGGGGTGCGTCGCGCGCCCGCCTGGGGCGCCTGGTCAAGATCCGCAACCGCGAGCTGATCGATCGCTGTATCGCCGAGCGTCGCCCGGTGATCGTATTGGTCCCGCACTTCGTGGGGCTCGAGCTCGGCGGTGCCGCCTTCACGGCACTGGTCCATTCTGGCGTCTACATGTATCAGAAGATCCGCAATCCGGTGATCGACCATCAGGTCCGGCGGGCACGTCAGCGGTTTGGCAGTCTCTCCATCGAGCGCCATGACGAGCTCCGCGGTCTGTTGCGCGAGATCAAGAAGGGCACACCCTTCTATTATCTCCCGGATCAGGACGGGGGGCGGCGCGGTCTCTTCGTGCCCTTCTGCGGAGTCTCCGCCTCGACCGTGCCGATGCTCGGACGCTTCGCGGCCATGACCAATGCGGTGGTCATCCCGACCTTTGCCCGCTTTCTGCCATGGGGGCGTGGGCTGGAGCTGATCTTCGATCCGCCCATGGAGGACTTCCCGACCGGCGACCCCCAGGCGGATTCGGCACGCATGAACCAGGTCATCGAGTCGCGGATACACACCATGCCGGACCAATATTTCTGGGTCCATCGCCGTTTCAAGACCCGCCCCCCGGGGGCGGCGCCCATCTATCCGTCGCGACAGCGTCGGCGATGAGTACACCCTTGGTCCTCGTGCGGTGGATAGGCGAAGCGCGTCCACCTCTGACACCAGGGCGCCTGGTGGATGCGGGTCGGACCGACGACCCGGGCGGATACGGTGGATAGCCCTCGCTCACCCGCCCCCCGCTCCGGCGTCACGCGTCCGCCGGAGCAGCCGCCCGGAGGCGCCCTGCGCATCGGCCGCACCCGCGATTGGGTGATCGGCGGGGCCTTTCTGACCGCGGTGCTCGTCACCGTGCAGCTGACGGTCGGCTGGGGACCTCTGCTGTCTCCCTGGCGCGCGCTCTCGCCGCTCCTGCTGGCAGGGCTCTTCGCGCTGTCCGCTCTCAGCTATGCCCTGCGCGCCGTGCGGATCTATGATTATTTCCGGCCGCGCTTCGCCGGCTGTTTCCTCTCCGTCCTGCGCCTGAGCGTCTTGCACAACTCGGCGAACAATCTGTTGCCCATGCGCGCGGGCGAGATGGTCTTCCCATGGTTGATGCGACGTTATTTCGGCCATGCGTTTCTCGATGCGGCGGCGGCCCTGCTCTGGATCCGCGTCCTGGATCTGCACTTCCTGGGGCTGATCGGCATCTTCATCCTCAATCTGCGGGCCCCGTCCTGGATCTGGGGGCTCGGGGCCGCCCTGTGGGTCGCGGGCCTGGCGCTCTTTGTGCCCCTCGCACGGCGGGTGCGCCCGGGGTCGGGGCAGCGCGAACCCGGGGTCTGGGCAAGGGCGACCCGGGGCCTGCGGCGACTGCTGCTCGCGGCGCCCGGCAAGCCCCTGATCCTTGCGCGGGTCTATCTCTGGACGGCCCTGACCTGGCTGCTCAAGCTCGCCGCCTTCGCGGTGCTGCTCGAGCATTTCCTGCCGGTCGCCTTCTGGCGAGTCCTCACCGGGGTGATGGGTGCGGAGCTTTCGAGCGTGCTCCCCTTCCACGGCATCGCAGGCAGCGGCAGCTATGAGCTGGCGGTCGTTGCCGCGCTGACGCCCTTGGGTGTGGATCCGAGGTCGGCGCTGGCAGGTGCGGTCAACCTGCATCTGTTCTTGCTTGGAACGACCATGGCACTGGGCGGGCTGGCGTTCCTGCTGCCGCGGACCTCGGTCTGCTCTGGCCGCGGTGCGGCCTCGCAGCAGGCGCCGGCCTGACAGGTCAGGCCCCATGGCTCGGACTCGGATCGCCACGACCCATGCCCGGCATCAAGATTGAATCCGCCCGCTGTTGCAGCGGAGAATGAAAGGCGGACAGAACAACCGCGTATCGTGCCGGCTGCGTCAGCCTGTTGAAAGTCCAGTCCCAGCCGATGGCTGACCTGCCTCGGGCGCGGCAAAACCGGACGTGAATCCCGCTGTCGAATGCCCCGGGCCTTGGCCGCCGCGACGCTTCGTCTGAGCACCAGCAAAGGTGAGAGAATGCATCCAACACGACCCGTATTCCTGGATCTGAGGCGGATCAAGCTGCCGATGTCAGGCGTCGTTTCCATCCTTCACCGCATCAGCGGGATCTTGATGGCGCTGGCCATCCCGGGCGCCGCCATCCTCTTCCACCAAGCGCTCTCGGGACCCGACGGGTTCGCCGTCGTCGCGGCGATCCTGGACAGCTGGTTGGCCAGGCTCATTCTGATGCTTCTGGCCTGGAGTCTTCTGCACCACCTCTTCTCGGGCATACGCTATCTTCTCATTGACCTCGGGCTCGGGCTGGAGCGGCCGGCGGCCCGGCGCAGCGCCATGATCGTTTTCGCTGCGGCGATCACGGTGCTGGTGGTCGGCGGAGGACTGGCATTATGAGTCGGCAGGCATCGGGGCTGATGGCCTGGGTCGTGCAACGCGCCACGTCGGTCTACCTGGCCATCTTCCTGACCTATCTACTGGTCCACTTCGTCTTCAACGCCCCGGCCGGGCATGCCGCACTGGTAAACTGGGTCGCGCATCCAGTCGTCGCGCTCTCGCTCCTGCTGTTCGTGCCGGTCCTATTGGCGCACGCCTGGGTGGGCATCCGGGACGTCCTGATCGACTATGTGCACAACCTCGGGCTAAGGCTCGGCCTGTTGACCCTGGTTGCCTTCACCTTCATTGCCTCGGGCCTCTGGGGGATCAAGGCGATCATCACCGCGGGCCTTTGGGGGTAGTCGGGGCATGAGCATTCCAACACGTCATTTCGACGCCCTCATCGTCGGTGCGGGTGGCGCGGGGCTGAATGCCGCGCTGCAACTGGCCGGAGCGGAGCTGCGGGTCGCCGTCGTCTCCAAGGTCTTTCCGACCCGTTCGCATACGGTCGCCGCGCAGGGCGGGGTGAACGCAGCACTGGCCAACGTCCTGCCCGACTCCTGGCACTGGCATATGTTCGACACCGTCAAGGGATCTGACTACCTCGGCGATCAGGACGCCATCGAGTTCATGTGCCGCGAGGCGATCCCCACGGTCTACGAGCTCGAGCACGCCGGGGTGCCCTTCTCGCGGCTCGATGACGGCAAGATCTATCAACGCGCCTTCGGCGGTCAAAGCCAGCGCTTCGGCGGCGAGCAGGCTGCGCGCACCTGTGCCGCCGCGGACCGGACGGGTCATGCCATCCTGCATACCCTCTATCAGCAGAACATCCGTGCGCGGAGCCATTTCTTCGACGAGTGCTTCGCGATCGACCTGGTCCGGGATGGCGAAGGGGTCATCTGCGGTGCGCTGGTGCTGGAGATCGAGACCGGCGAGCCGCTCCTGATCGAAGCCAAGGCAACCCTGCTCGCAACCGGCGGCTGGGGGCAGGTCTTCCGGACCACCTCCAATGCGCACATCAACACCGGCGACGGCGCGGCGATGGCCCTGCGTGCCGGTGTCCCGCTGATGGACATGGAGTTCTACCAATTCCACCCCACCGGTATCGCCGGCAAAGGGATGCTGATCACCGAGGGCGTCCGCGGCGAGGGTGGGTACCTCATCAACAAGGACGGCGAGCGTTTCATGGAGCGTTACGCCCCGCGCGCCAAGGACCTGGCCAGCCGCGACGTGGTGTCGCGCGCAATCGTCACCGAGGTCAAGGAGGGCCGCGGCTGCGGCGAGCAGGGCGATTATGTGATGCTCAAGCTAGACCATCTGGGCGAGGCGGTGATCTCCAAGCGCCTCCCCGGGATCCGCGAGTCGAGCCGTATCTTCGCCGGCGCCGACCCCGTGGTCGAGCCTATTCCGGTGTTCCCGACCGCGCACTACGCCATGGGCGGCATCCCCACCGACCGCTTCGGCCGGGTCGCCATGCCGGCGGGGCACGGCGCCGAAGAGGTCGTGGTCGGGTTGTACGCGGCAGGGGAGTGCGCCTGCGCCTCGGTCCACGGGGCCAATCGGCTGGGTGGGAACTCACTGCTCGACATCCTGGTGTTCGGACGCCTGGCCGGCAAGGACATCATCGACTATGTCCGCGAGAATCCGTATCAGCGGAGTGTCCACTCGGCGAGCCTGGATCAGGCGATGTCGCGCCTGGAGCGCTGGGGCCAGAAAGGGGAGGGACTGACCGTGCAACAACTGCGCGCCGAGCTTCGCAGGTGCATGGAGGACCATGCTGGCGTGTTCCGCACCGAGGATGTCATGGCCGAGGGGTATCGCAAGCTCTGCGCGCTGCGCGAGCGACTCCCTGCGGTGCGTCTGACCGATCATTCCAAGGTCTTCAACACCGCGCGCATCGAAGCCCTGGAGCTCGAGAACATGATGGACGTCGGACTCTCGATCGCGGTCTCCGCGCTCCATCGCCAGGAGAGCCGCGGCGCCCACTCGAGACCGGACTACCCACAGCGTGACGATCAGACCTGGCTGAAGCACAGCCTCTATTACAGGGAGGGTGACCACATGGATTACAAGCCGGTCCGGACCAAGCCCCTCACGGTCGAGTCCTTCCCGCCGAAGGAGCGGGTGTATTGACGCAGGGGGCAGGACAGTCTCGCGGGGTCGCCAGCTCGCGGCGGCGCTCCTGTGGGTGTTCTCCCCCTGACCGGGGCCCGCTGCGCTCGGCGCACCGGCCCGCGGACGGGCGACCGACGACTGAAGACCGACCACCGTCGACCGCCTCGAAGCGCATGCGATGTGCTTCCTGTGCCCTCGACGGTTCCAGTTGCACGAATCCAGGTGAGCCATGAAGATCAGCGTCTATCGCTACAATCCGGAGACCGATCGCCAGCCCCGGATGCAGACTTACCAGGTCAAGACCTTCCAGGGCATGATGCTGCGCGATGCCCTGCTGGAGGTGAAGAAGCAGGACGAGAGCTTCAGCTTTCGCCATTCCTGCGGTGAGGGGGTGTGCGGGTCCGACGGGGTGAACGCGAACGGACGCAATGTCCTCGCCTGTATCACGCCGGTCACTGAGCTGAAGGAGCCGGTCCAGGTCCGCCCCTTCCCGGGTCGTCCGGTGATTCGCGACCTGGTCGTGGACATGACCCGGTTCTATGAGCAGTATCGCGCCGTCAAGCCCTATCTGGTGCGCAAGGACCCGCTCCCAGAGCAGGAGATCCTGCAGTCGCCGCAAGAGCGCGACCGGCTCGACGGGCTCTACGAGTGCATCCTCTGCGGCTGCTGCTCCACCGCCTGCCCGTCCTTCTGGTGGAACCCGGAGAAGTTCCACGGTCCGGCGGCCCTGCTGCAGTCCTGGCGGTTTCTCGCCGACAGCCGCGACCAGGCCACCGAGGAGCGGCTCGACGCCCTGGACGGGCCCTACAAGCTGTTCCGCTGCCACAGCATCATGAACTGTGTCGAGGTCTGTCCCAAGGGCCTCAATCCCACGCGTGCCATCGGCAGGATCAAGGAGTTGATGCTCGAGAAGGGGCTCTAGCAGTCTGTCGGACTTAGGATGAATCGGCTACGGAAGCGGGACAAGGGTCCATCTCGCCCCGCTTGTTCGTGACATAGCACCCACTCTGCGCCTCAATACAGGTACGAAATGGCCTCGCTCTCCCGCTCTCTCGCTGCGATTCCCCTCAGTCCGACAGGCTCCTAGGTGGCCGCCGCCCCGACAACCGACCCTGGACCCCCGCCGGACGCCACCGCATCTGCGTCGGGCAGCGAGGATGAGATCCGGCGGTTGCGCTGGCAGTGCCGGCGGGGCATGTTGGAGCTCGACCACCTCCTGGACCGATTTCTCGATCTCGGCTATGGTGCATTGAGCGCACCGCAACGCCTGGCGTTCGTGAGGCTGCTGGCCGAGCCGGACCCACGGCTCAGCGACTGGCTGCTGTCTCGCGCCGACCCACCCGACCCCGAGCTTCGGGAGCTGGTTCGTCATCTCGTCGAGGTCGTGCGCGCACAGGGCTCGTAGACGCCGTGCGAAGGGTTCCGGACGCGCGGCTATCTGAGGTGGACATCCAGTGCACGCCCTCTCTCGGTCCCGGTCAAGCGCAGTGCCGCGACGCGGCCAGAGCGGACGTCGATGAAAAGCACGACGGTTGACATCAGAGGGCAATGGCTTCTCACCGCGAACGTCGCCCGCTCCTGATTCGGCCCAGTTTCTCCCGGCGGCTGGCCGTGCTGGTTGGTCTGACCCACCTCGCCGCGGCTGCTGGCGTCCTCGGCCTGCAGTGGGGTGCCTGGTCCGCTGCGCTGATCGGACTCATCGGTGCAAGCGGCCTCTATGTCGGCTATGTCGATATCCTCAGGCGCGCCCCCTGGTCCATCCGCTCCGCCCTCTGGAGCCCCGACGGGGCCTGGCTGCTCTCCTTCGTCTCCGGCATCGAGCGCGAGGCTCGGCTCTCTCCGGCCACCTTCGTCAGCGTCCCGCTGGTGATCCTGAATTTCCGCCTTGGCCGCCTGCATCGCCGCGCTCTGCCACTCTTCGCCGATGCCCTCGATGCCGAGCAATTGCGCCGACTGCGCCAGAGGCTGCGGACCGAGGGCGCAAAGCCGGGCGGCCGACCGCTGCAATGACGCGAGCCACCTGCTGCACCGGCCAGCGGATCGGGTGCGGGGCAGCAACGGCCGGCGATGTCCCCGATCGCCGTGTCCGTGCCCAGGTAGCCTACCAGCAGGGCGTGGCGATGCTCGAAAGCAGTCCGAAGGCGTCGCCCGGCGAGGGCATCGGCATGCCGCCGGCCGGCCCCCCGGCCTTGACGCGGATGAGGTACTCGGCCCATTGCAGTTGGCGCGGCAGATAGCCAACCCGCGCTGCGATGTCGTGCAGCTCGCCAACGAAGGCGAGGTCACAGGGCTGATCGGAGCCCGGCGAGGCCGTGCAGAAATCGTGGCGCATGCACGCGGCGTCAAAGGCATCGACCGGGGGTGGGAAGCCGGAGGCGGGATGTTCGATACCGCGCCAGTTGCCGTAGATGGGCATGCACTTGAACGCGCTCGCCGGGGTAGCAACGGCGACGAGCAGCAGACCGATCAAGGCGTCTGCGAATTGTGACGCAGATCAAGCTTCAGTCACTTAGCGACCACTCTTTCGACTCATGGTCGCAACTGGAACGCAACAGACAACGGCTGTGTGACATTTTCGAGATGCCAACAGCTTCTGTGGATAAGTATGTGGAGAAAGCGCGCCGGCTGGATCTGAAGTCGCGTCGCAACTGGACTGCGTACAGATTGGTCAGGTTTTGATCGATCGAAATATATTCTTCTAAATCAAGTTGATATCGACATTTCGCCAATCCGGTCGGGCGGGTTTCCAGGGCGGCGACCGGGATGCGCCCGCGCGTCGAAGCCATGTGCACAAAACCTTTGTCAAGCCCTGATTCGACCCCGTGCCGCTGCCCCTCCCGACGCCGGTTCGCGTTTCGGGTCGAGACAGAGACGGAGACTGCACAGACCGCGTCGCTGGAGGGCGGGCTGCACGCGCACGGCTGCAACGCGCACCGAGCACGTCCGCGCACCACGACATCGCCGAGTCGACGGCATCCGATTGCCGGTGTTCTTCCGATGCCCCCCGACGGGGACGGGGTGTGCCGATGGCCGCGCGCGGGTCGCGAAAGTGCATGAAAAAATTGGAATATGCTGTCAGATGACGCGCGTCTGTCGGTCGGATCGAGGGTTGCGCTCGACCCGAAAAAGGCCCAGCATAGAGGACTCGCCTCTACCCATCGCCGAATCGGGGCCAGGCGCCCTGTCGCAAAGTCACTCACCGGAACCTGAAGTATCCGAGCATGACGCCCACCGATCTCAAGTTCGTCCGCGACCACATCGCCTCCCGCATCATCGGGCAGGAGTCCTTCATCGACAGCATGCTGATCTGCTTGCTCAGCGACGGGCATCTGCTGGTCGAGGGCATGCCGGGACTTGCCAAGACCACCGCGGTAAAGGCGCTTGCCGATGCGTTGGAAGGCGATTTCCACCGGATTCAGTTCACCCCGGACCTGCTCCCCTCCGACCTGATCGGCACGGACATCTATCGCCACGAAAAGGGCGAGTTCGAGTTCCGGCCCGGACCGCTGTTCCACAACATCCTGCTTGCGGACG
This sequence comes from Thiocapsa sp., assembly GCF_022340925.1. Classification (GTDB taxonomy): domain Bacteria; phylum Pseudomonadota; class Gammaproteobacteria; order Chromatiales; family Chromatiaceae; genus Thiocapsa. Next base: position 5,004 of record NZ_JAJDNA010000110.1, on the reverse strand, counting down.
AGGTCAACCGCGCGCCCGCGAAGGTCCAGTCGGCCTTGCTGGAGTCGATGGCCGAGCATCAGATCACCGTCGGCTTGCGAACCTACCCGTTGCCGAAGCTCTTTATGGTGCTTGCAACCCAGAACCCAGTCGAGCAGGAGGGGACCTACCATCTCCCGGAGGCGCAACTGGACCGCTTCCTGATGCAGGCCGTGGTCACCTATCCAAGCCGCGACGAGGAGCTGCGGATCCTCGAGCTCGACGCGCAGCAGCAAAAAGAGCCCGATTCCCCGCCGCCCACCCGGCTGAGCCAGACCGACCTGTTCGAGATGCGCCGCGACGTCGCCGGAATCTATCTGGATCCGAAGCTGCACAGCTACATCGTCGACCTGGTCCAGGCGACCCGTCAGCCGAAGCTGTATGACGCAGACCTCGGACGCTGGTGTCGATTCGGCGCGTCGCCCCGCGCGAGCATCGCCGTGGCGCGTTGCGCCCGCGCTCGCGCCTGGCTGGACGGCGAGAGCTTTGTCGCCCCCCATCACATCCAAGCGGTGGCGCCGGAGATCCTGCGCCATCGTCTGCTCCTCACCTTCGAGGCCGAGGCCGAGGGGGTCACCACGGACGTCTTCGTCAACCGGCTCCTGACCCTGGTGGCCATCCCCTGACGCCAGCCGCCGCGCGATGAGTCTCTACCCCCGTCTCGACGACCTGCTGGAGCTGCGCCATCAAGCCCATACGCTGGGCCTGCCGTCGCACCACCTGGTCAACTCGACCTTTGCGGGACTCTATGCCTCGGTGTTTCGGGGGGCCGGCGTCAACTTTGAGGAGGTGCGCGAGTACCGCGAGGGCGACGACATCCGCTACATGGACTGGAAGGTGACGGCGCGGATCAATGAGCCGCACATGAAGATCTTTCGCGAGGAGCGCGAGCGCTCGGTGGTGCTCTGTGTCGACAAGGGACCCCATATGGCCTTTGGGACGCGTGGGACCTTCAAGTCGGTGCAGGCGGCCCGCGCCGCCGCCCTGATCGGATGGGCGGCGAGCCGGTTGAACGACCGTGTCGGTGGGCTGGTTTTCGGCGACCCGTCGACCGGGCTCCAGCATTTTCGCCCGTCGCGCGGCCGCCGTGCGCTCTGGCAGCTGCTGCGCACGCTGACCGAGCCCGGTGCCGAGATGGATCCCTCCATCGATTGCCTCGGCGGCGCGCTGCGACGGGCGACCTCCGGTCTGCCCACGGGCTCGCTGGTCTTCGTGATCGCCGATCTCAATCGCGATGCCTTGGGTCTGGAGAGCATCCTCGGTGATCTCGGTCAACGTCACTCGGTCGCGTTGATCCCGATCGACGATCCGGCAGACTGGGAGATCCCGGCAATGGGGGTGGCCACATTCACCGGCACCGACGGGACCCTGGTCGAGGTCGACACCGACGACGCGGATGCTCGGGGCGCCTATCGCACGGGCTGGGAGGAGCGACGCATCCTGCTTCAGGCAATCGTCCACCGGCTTGGGATCGTCCTGCTGCCGGTGCGCACCGACACCGAGATCCATCTCAGCCTCATCCGCGCACTTGAGCAGCGTGCGCGCTCGCGCGCCGTCTGAGCAGAGCCGAGACCCGAGATGGACCCGATGCTCCAGCCCCTGCAGCCGACCCAGATGCTGCGCGATATCCACGATATCCAATCCATACCCTGGTGGCCACCCGCCCCCGGGTGGTACCTGCTGGCGCTTGGCCTGTTCCTTCTGATCCTCGGCGCCTGGCGCTGGCGTGCGAGGCTCAGCCTGCGCGTCCCCATCCCCGGCATCACGCTCGGCAGCTGGCGTTGGGACGCCGCGCTCGCCCTCCGGGACCTCAGCCGTCGCGCAAGCTCCGGTCAGGACCCCAGGTCGGTCGTCGGCGAGCTCTCCGAGCTGCTGCGCCGCATCGCGATGGCCCGGCTGGGGCGCCCCGCCTGCGCGGGTCTGACCGGCACCGGCTGGCTCGACTGGCTCACCAGTCATGACCCGAACGGCTTTCCCTGGCACGAGCGGGGCCGGCTCCTGATCGATGCCCCGTACGCGCCGGCGAGCGCGCTGCCCGGCCGGTCAGGCGCGACGGATCTCCTGTCGCTCATCGATGCCGCCCGCGCCTGGGTCGAGGTGCGCGATGCGCCGAAGGGAAGGCGCCTGACGCTGCCCTGGCGTGCGATGCGGGGCGCAGCCCGTGTTTGAGTTTCACTGGCCCTGGGCTGCGCTCCTGCTGCCTGTGCCGCTGCTCCTGCCCTGGTTGTGGCCGGCGCGGGTGCAACGCCGGGAGGAGACCCTGGAAGGTCAGCGGGTCACGCTCCTTCATCCGCACCTCCTGTCGCTCCAGGCCGCCTTCACCGCACGCCGGCCGCGCCCGCGACTCGCCGGCTGGGTGTACCGCGCGCTCCTCTATCTGCTCTGGATCGCGCTGGTCGTCGCCCTGATGCGACCGCAGTGGCTGACGCCCCACACCGAGATCAGCACCCCCGGCTACGACCTCATGATCGCGATGGATGCCTCGCACTCGATGGAGGCGCTGGACTTCACGGTCGACGGCCGTCCGGTCAACCGCATGAGCGTCGTTCGAGGCGTCATGGGGCGCTTCATCGAGGGTCGCGAAGGCGACCGCGTCGGCCTCATCGTCTTCGGCAGCCAGGCCTTCGTGCTCTCGCCCCTCAGCCTGGACCGGCTGGCCGTGCGCCAGGCACTCGATGGCATCGTCCCCAGCGTCGCCGGCGCGGCGACCGCCCTCGGGGACGCCATCGCGCTCGGTGTCGTCAAGCTGCGCGAACGCCCAGAAGGCTCCCGCGTCATGATCGTGATTGCCGACGGCGACAACAACGCGGGCCGTTTCGTACCGGGCGAGGCGGCCGCGTTGGCCCGTCTGCATGGGGTGCGCATCTATGTCATCGGCGTCGGCAGCGAGCAGGACCGGATCCCGATCCTCGAAGAGGGCGTCGTTCGCTACCGCGACGACCTGACCATGGACGAGGGGACCCTGAAAAGGATCGCCGAGTTGACCGGCGGGGCATACTTCCGTGCGACCGATACCGGAGCGCTCGAGGAGATCTCGACGCGGATCAGCCAATTGGAGAAGACCGAGGCGCAGACCCGCACGGCCTACCTCCCCCGGCCGCTCTACCGCTGGCCGCTGGGGATCGCCCTGCTTGCGCTCCTCGGTCTCGGACTCTTTCCGGAAGGTCGCAAGCGTTTCGTGGGCAGGCTGGCCAGTGATTGACGGCGGCTTTCACTTCGAGCAACCACTCTGGTTCCTGGGACTCCTGGCCCTGATCCCGGTCGCCTATTGGCTCAAGCGCAGTGCGGCGCGGGCGTCACAGGGTCCGCTATATCGTTACGCCGATCCGCATCTCCTGCCCCATCTCACTGGCACCCGGGACCTGCGCACGACCGAGCGTTGGGGCCGGTATCTGCGTTGGAGTCTGCTGTGGGCGCTCCTCTTGGTTGCCATGGCAGGTCCGCGCTGGGATGCGACCGACGTGCGGTTGTTTCACCCCGGTAACAACCTCTTGATACTGCTCGATATCTCCCGCTCTATGCAGGCCAGCGACGTGACTCCCAACCGGATTTCGCGCGCCCGGCACGAGATCAGCGACCTCATCCGCAGGAACCGTGAGGTGCGGCTGGGCCTCATCCTGTTCGCCTCCGTGCCCCACGTGATCTCGCCGGTTACAGAAGACACTCAGACCATCCTGAGTGCCTTGCCGGCACTGTCGAGCGACCTCGCCAGCGGGACGATGCAGGGCAGTCGGCTGACCGCGGCGCTGGCCCGTGCCGAAGGCCTGCTGGGCGGCCTGCCCGAAGACAGCGCCCGGGCCATCTTGCTGATCTCCGACGGGGATTTCGATGAGCCGGATCTTCCCGATCAGGTTGCCCGCCTGGCCGCCGCCGGCATCCGGTTTCACGCGCTGGGGATCGGCACGCCGGAAGGAGCCCCGGTCCCGGCAGCGGCCGGCGGTTTGGTGCGGGACTATCGCGGCGACCCAGTCGACTCGAAACTGAATGAGACCCTGTTGAAGACCCTGACCGACGCCGGCGGCGGCATTTACCGGCGCGCCGACTTCCGCGACTCGGATACGGACGCAATCCTGCAGGCGGCGGCAGTCTCACGCCAGCCTCCGCAGGATCGCGACGAGCGCACGCGGGTGTGGAACGAACGCTTCTGGATCCCCGTCCTCGTACTCATGCTTCTGCTGCTGTCGCAGTTTCGCGCCCTGCGGTGGCCTTGGAGGTCCACGACATGAGCGGGCAATGGGTCCGCGACCCGCGGTCCAAACACATCGGACCTGAGCACGCCCGTCAGGCCGCTGCGCGGTCCGATGTCTCTATCGGGGGTGTCGCGGCACGTCGTGCGATGGCGGAGACGCGGCTCAAGACGCTGTGCCTCGGCTCCCTTGTCCTCATGCTCAGCTTGTCACTGCCCCGGGCGGCATCTGCCGGGCTGTTCAAAACCACCGAGCAGGAGGCCTTCGATGTCTATCAGTCTGGTGACTTCGAGGCCGCGGCGAAGAGCTTCTCGGACCCCTATCGCCAGGGCGTCGCGCTCTATCGCGCCGGGCGCATGGAAGAGGCCTCGAGGGCCTTCGGACGCGCCGACACGGGTGAAGACAGCCTGTCCGCACGCTACAACTTGGGCAATGCCCGCTTCAAGCTTGGCGATTACACCGGCGCCGCAGCGGCCTATGAGTCGGTGTTGCGGGCCGACCCCAACCATACGGACGCGGCGCACAATCTTGCCGTGACCCGGGCGGCCCTTGCGCGCCTGGAGCAGGAACAGTTCCGTGACGAGTCGCAGCAAGAGGATGAAGAAGACCGCTCGGAGACCGCCAAGGAGGAGGAGCGGAAGACGCAGCCGGCCGAGCAGCAGGAAGCGCAGAAGCAGCAGCAGGAATCCGAGCAGCAGCAGGAGTCCGAGCAGCAGCAGGAGTCCGAGCAGCAGGAGTCCGAGCAGCAGGAGTCCGAGCAGCAGGAGTCCGAGCAGCAGGAGTCCGAGCAGCAGGAGTC
>NZ_JAJDNA010000070.1 GCF_022340925.1 Thiocapsa sp. | reverse complement strand
GGGCAGCGAGGCCGAGGCGAAGGTGGAATTGACCGAGAGGATCTCGTTGATGATGCTGCCCAGGGCGGCCTCGAGCGCCTCCTGGCTGCGCGCCATGAAATAGCGGCCCCCGCCGACCTTGGACGCGCTCATCAAGAGGCCGGTGTGATCGGCGTTCTGCTGCTTGTTGAAGACGTCGATCGTGTAGGTGATCACGCGGGCCCGCGGGTCTGTTTCTGACGCGCCCGGAACCGGGACGCCGTGCACATACAGAAACTTGGCCCAGTCGTCGAGGTTCCAGTCGGCACCGCTATTCGTGTCGTACTCGCCGGTCGGGACCATCGATTCGGACAGGATGGTGCCCTGGACCATGTACTGATCGTCCTTCTTGTCGCTGCACGTGTTGGGTGTCTTGGTCTCTGAGAGGCACGCGCAGCTCGTATAGCCGGCCTCCAGGCAGGTGCTTCCGGCCTTGTTCACGGCGGCGGTGCAATCGCTCTGTTTGCTGTAGCAGGCCGCGCTGAAGTCGAGCTCCACCTGCTCGGTTTGGCTGTTGGGGGTGAAGCGCGGGATCGGGATCGGCGTGCCGCCGCTGCGCTCCGCCAGGCGGTCGGGGGTGCCGCCCGCCGCCGTCACCAGCGTATCGAGTGCATCCGAGTTGGAGCTGTCATCCGTCGTCGGGCCATTGCTCTGCGGGTTGCCGATGAACACGACATAGGTGTCGGCGCAGAGGTCTGCGGTGGTGAGCGGTGAGCTGAACTCCGAATAGGGCGTTCGATAGCCGGCGGGATCGGCGAGACTGGCCGGTGTGCCCGCGCCGCCTTCGAGCGCCGTGTCGCCGTTGAGATAGTTGAAGACATCGTGCATCAGTGACCCGAACTTCGGGTTCCCCTGACGCTTCTCAGACGGCTCGTTGATATTGTCGTAGATCCGGTCGAGCCGCGCGTTCAGCGCCGCCTGATTGGTTGAGTTCAACGTCTTGAGGGCATGCCGGACATAGCCGGAGTTTGTGTAGGGCTCTTGCGTTGAATACATCATCACGCCGACATTGACCTTGTCGGTCAGATCGGCGAGCGCGTTTCGAATCGCGCGTACCTCGGCCTGGCCCTGGACCACGCCGCTCGGTTGCCAGTGTTGGCTGTTGCGGCTCCAGTTCGCGCTGTTATCCAGGACGAAGAGGATGTTCGGTTTGGATGACTCGGTCACCGTGCCGCCGACGAAGATGTCGATATCCTCCGCGCGGGTCAGTGCACATGCACAGAGCAGTCCGGTGGCGAGCGTAGCGACCCAGCGAGTCTTCCATGGGTGAGACATGATCCTTCTCCGCATCAGCAGTCATGGGCACGCGGTGGCGATATCGTTGTTGGACACGCGGATGCCGATGCCCTGGCGGACCCTGGCCTGCGCGCCCGTCACGAGATCCAGGCCACGCGCCCACAGGTCCCAAACCGAGTTCGAGCACAGTGAAAACCCTCCGGGGCTTGCACCATCCACGGCACCCGTTTGAGGTGCGCCGACGAAGCAGCCCTGGTCTCCGGGGGCGTCGACCACGAGAGCGTCGATCGGGATCGGAGATGCCAGTACACAGGTCGGCGCCGGTGCAGTGAGGTCGACCTCGAAATCCCGCGCGCCGTCTCCGTTGAAGTCGTAGCACTTGCGGTTGCGCTCTCCCTCGCAATAGAAGACGGCGCCTGGGGCCTCGGCGCCGGTTGCCGTGAGACTGCGAATCAGGACCGGGAGCCCCGTGATCGCCTCCTCCAAGGCCGCTTCCGCAGCCTTCTCGGCCTGCCGCTGGCTCTCGAGATTGGCCACCACGGCAAAGTTCCCGCTCCCCATCTCGAAGGTGGAGACCGCGACCAGCGTCGTGACCAGCAGCATGATGAGCGCGATGACCAGCACCGCCCCGCGTTCCCGGGCATGCTTGGGTACGAATCGGATCATCATGGCGACGACTCCCGCGGGCCGGCGACGTTGTTCAGCCGGACGGTGGTGCTGTAGGCCTGGCGCTTGAACGCATCATTGAGGGGGGCGATCGTCTGCTGGCCCAGAAAATATGTCCTGGTGTCGGTGTAACCGGCGGTCGGGTCCACATTGCGGGCCAGGAGGTGGACGCGGATCGCGACCACGTCTCGCCATTGCGCGTCCGGCAGGGCAACGCCGCCTGCGAGGAGTGCGCCGCTGTTGTTGGTCAGGAGATAGCTGTCAGGCTCTCCGTCGCCGTCGGTGTCCAGGCCATACTCGAAATGGAGCGCCTGGATTCCCTCGGCGACGGGCGTGATGCCGTACCCCGCGCCGCCGAGGTCCGCCCGCATCAGGGTCGGGATGCCGTCGCCGGCATTGTTGTTTGCGGCGACATAATAGACTCGATTGAAGAGGCGATAGATGGGCGCCAGCTGGGACGCGATGCACTGGCGAGTCGTGCCGCTCAGCGCCGCTAGGGCGGTGCTGACGAGCGGGGTCTGCCCGGGCGTGCAGGCCGGCTGTTGGATGTGGGGCACGCCGGCGACGAATGGATCGCAGTCGGCCTGACCGACCGAGCAGGTGCTGGCGCGGCGAACGACCACGTAGTCGGTTCCAGGCAGCAGGTCCGGCAGACACGCGGGTCCGGCCGCGAGATTGTCGGCCCCCTGGACCGGGAAGGCGAGCACGTCCCCGTTCAGGGCGCCCGCCGCCGGGCAGGGCTGGGGCAATGGCGAGGTGGTGATGGGGAGACCGGCCTCGCCATAGAACCCTGCATTGCTCAGATCCTTGGTGAGGACCTCGATCGCATAGCGCGCATTTTGGATCTGACGGATGGATTTCTCCATCTCGTTGCGGGTGCGGCTGTTGTTGGACAGCACCAGGGCCAAGGTCCCCAGCAGAAAGAGCCCGACGAGCATGGCGATCATGAGCTCGACCATCGTGAATCCGAGCGTGCCGATGGGACGCGCCGAGCGGTCGCGACCGACGCGGGGCGGCGCGGCGGCCGCGGCACGCCTAGACCGGGTCATGCGCGGGCACTGGCAGCGCACAGGCTGACCAGCACGGCCGCCACCTGGGGAGATCGGTGGGGCCTTGACGGTGTGCTTTGGGTTCTGACTGAACATCGGCGTCAGTTGAGGTCCGCCAGCGTGACCTGGGCCGCCAGCACGCGGCGCAGCGTCTCGTCCCCGTAGGCACCGGCGCCGCAGGTCAGCGCCGCGGCGGGCGCGACCGTCTCGGTCAGGCCCTGCCAGGCCACGCTCACCCGGAACGCGGCCGGGTCGCTGCCCGTCCGCTCGATACAGCCGCGCGCCCCGATCATGGCACCGAGGAACTGCCCACCTTGCTGCGTTGCGGCACCCTTGAGCGCGGCGCTCCATTCACAGAGGTCGCGTGCTGGCTCGCTCATTCCCGCACAGCCCGCGGAGGCGTCATAGCCGTCGCCGCTTCCGAGACCGGTGTCTGCCCCGGTCGTCGCATAGGCCCCACCCCGGGCGGCTTGGCGTTGCGTGTTGATGCGTGCCACCATGTCCTCCAGCAAGACCAGCGCATGGGCCCGCTGGTAGGCCTCCATCTGCGTGGTGACCATCTTGGCCTGCAGCGCGGCGAGGCTGAGCAGCCCGAACGCGATGATGACCGCGGTGATCAGGACCTCGAGCAGGGTGAAGCCGGATTGCCGGTTCCCCTTCGGCCGCCGCCCAGTCATGGGCAGTTCCCCGTCTGGATCATGGGTAGGCCGCTGAGATCGACTCGGACACACCGCCTCTGCGCACCGCTGTCTACTTCGGACTCGAGCTCAAGTGCCGGCTGCGTCGCGGCGCGCAGACGCCCGGACGCGCGATAGGTGATACCCGCGGGACCACCCGTCACTTGGACGCCCACCAGGGGGCCGCGCGTCAGAAGATCAGATCCCGGCGAGGCTGGATTGTCCGCGCTCCAACCAGACTGCCACCCGTCAGCGGCATCGGCAGGGGACAGGGTGACATCCCGATTGAGCTTGATGGCCTCGGAGCGGGTGCGCCACAGCGCGCTTTGCAGATCCGCCGCGGCCGCACGGACGCGCTGCTCCGCGATGAAGCGGGAATAGGACGGAATGCCGATGCCAAGGAGGATCGCCACGATCGCGATCACCATCATCAGCTCGAGCAGCGTGAATCCACCGAGATGGCTCACGGGTGGGCCCGATGCCGGCCGTCCCGGCGTGGAGATGCCCGTGTCCCGATCGCCATCCATGGGTCACCACTTTCCGCTCGGCGCCTTGTCTCCGGCTTGATTCAGGGTCAGTGCCGCTCCACCCAGGTCCTGAGCCTGGCTCGAGCCCTCGATCGGCGTTGCCGAGAGCGTGAACCGCGGAGGTGGAGGTGGAGGTGCGCCGGGCGGCAGATCGATGTCGATCGTATAGAACCCGGCGACCCGGTCAGGTACCACACTGCCCAGATCTTCGACCGTCGCCGCATATTGACGTGCGTCGATGAAGTACTGATGCTGGCGCTGCGCAAGGTCCATGAGGAAGGATTGCGCTTGCGCCCGATTGGCCTTGCGGATGTGCTCCTGATAGCTCGGGTAGGCCACCGCGGCAAGGATGCCGACGATCGCGACCGTGATCATGAGCTCGATCAGCGTGAAGCCGCGCCGCCGACCCGAGCGCGCTCGGTCATCCGCGGCGCGGGCTGGCCTCGAGCTCAGCGACGAGCCTATGCGCTTGGCGACGCCCCCGGTCCGAGTCTGAGCCCAAGGCGTCCATCGGGGCTTGCTCGAGCCGAGCGCATCGGTCGGCTCGCGAGCGCCACGGGCCTGACGCGCCCCAGCCGTGCGAGGTTCTTGCGCGAGCACCTTCACGGCGCCGGCATGGTACCCCGGGCATTCCTGTCGGTGTGGGTTCATGGCAAATCGCTCGCAACTGGCTCGCCATCGCTGAGAGGGGGCTGAACAAGGCGTATTCAGCGTGGTGAGGATCCGACCTGACGGCGATCCCCCGAAGCGGGATAAGGATCGAAGGGACGCGTCGCATTCTTTGACCCTTGACCGCGTGAGCCCTAAAGCCGGCCGCCGAGCCCCCGTACCCGCCTCTCCCGAAGGCTCAGCGGAGCCATGATTCTTCACCGGATGCGAGGGGCGGGCCGCGCCATCTTTCGGATCATGCCGTGTGTGCTTCGAGCATGGCACCGGTCTGCGCGCAGAACCGAGAACCAGCGCACAGATCTGCATGTCAGCGGCGCCGGATGGGCGGACGTCGTCAGGTGCGGCGTCCAGGTCGACAGGACGCCTCGACGATCGGCTCGGTCGTTGACCGGAGGTGCGTGGATGACCGCCTGAGATGTTGGCGATGCATCCCTGAACAACGGCCGGCCGGGCGGGCGTTGTGAAAGACTGGGGCTCCAAGCTCGGGCATCTGCTCAGCGCTCGATCCATCAAGGCGACTCCCTTCCTTTGCGGTGCCCATTCTCCTGCGCAGGGCGGTGCCGCGGCGCTCTGCCTGTGTCGTATGACGACAGTCTAGTCCAATCTTAACAGTTGGGTGCGGATGTTTCGTCCCGGGGCCATCCGTCATGATCCGCTGGTGCGACGGCCATCGGATTCGGATTCAGCACCGGCGTTTACCAGGGCTGGGGCCGCCTTGTGGGTCACGACGTGGGGCGTCCACATCAGGCCTTCGTGGTAGAGCGGCTCCGCGGGCTTCTCCGGTTCAGTTTCCGCCGGATCTCCGGTCGACTGGCAGGCTCGGTTCTTGCGTGTCCCGAAAGCTCGGAACCGACAGAGGACGCTTCGGAGGCAAGGATGATCAGAGACCGCTGGTTGGGGTTGACATTACTGGAGTTGATGATCGTTGTCGCCATCGCCGGCATCTTGGCGGCCGTGGCTTTTCCCGGCTACCAGGAGCAGATTCGCAAGGCGAAGCGGACGGACGCCCATGATGCGCTGCTGCGCATCCAGCTGGCCCAGGCAAAGTGGCGGGCAAATCATGTCGCTTACACCGCTGACCTCTCCGAAGACGGGCTGGGCGTTGGGGCGACATCCGCCCAGGGGCACTACACCCTGGCCGTGCCGAGTGCCCGTGTGAACGGTTTCGGCGCCTCGGCAACCGCCATTGGCATGCAGGCCAACGACACCAGATGTGCGGTGATCACGCTCGAGGTCGCCGCCGGCGGGGAGACC
>NZ_JAJDNA010000058.1 GCF_022340925.1 Thiocapsa sp. | reverse complement strand
CCCAGAGTGATTGCCGATGCTCGTGCTCCGTGGTGCACCCGCCCTCTCCGAGTTCCGTCTGCGTAAGCTGGCCGATCGTCTGCGCGAGCAGACCGGTGTGCCGATCGCGCTCTATGCGGAGTACGTCCACTTCGCCGATCTATCGCGCGAGCTGGCGGAACACGAGCAAGGGCTGCTCGAGCGGCTTTTGCGTTACGGCCCGACCTTGTCGAGCCATCCGCCCGTCGGCCGTCTCGTCCTCGTCGTGCCCCGTCCGGGGACCATCTCCCCCTGGTCGTCCAAGGCGACCGACATCGCCCGCAATTGCGGCTTGAGCGGTCTCAGACGTCTGGAACGCGGCACCGCTTACTACCTGGCCGGAGGGAACGGCGCCCCGGACGCCGCGGCGGTCGACACTGCCGCGGCCGTGCTGCACGACCGCATGACCGAGGTCGCACTCTCCGACCTGGCCGATGCCGAGCGGCTCTTCGCGCGGGCCGAGCCGCGCCCCATGTGCCGGATCCTGCTCGCGACGGACGCCGAGGAGGCGCTGGCGCGGGCCAATGGCGAGCTGGGTCTCGCGCTCTCCTGCGACGAGATCGCCTACCTTGCCGCCAGCTTCGGGGCGCTCGGCCGCGATCCGACCGACGTCGAGCTCATGATGTTCGCCCAGGCCAACTCGGAGCACTGCCGACACAAGATCTTCAACGCGCGCTGGCAGGTCGACGGCGAGCCGCAGCCTCACTCGCTCTTCGAGATGATCCGGCACACCACCAGCGCCTCGCCGGAGGGAGTCCTCTCAGCGTACAAGGACAACGCCGCGGTCATCGAAGGCTGGGAGGGGCGCCGCTTCATGGCCGACCCCTCGACCGGGGTCTATGGGGAGCACGAGGAGCCGATTCAGATCCTCATGAAGGTGGAGACCCACAATCACCCGACCGCAATCGCCCCCGATCCGGGGGCCGCGACCGGCGCGGGCGGGGAGATCCGGGACGAGGGCGCGACCGGGCGGGGCGCCAGACCCAAGGCCGGTCTCTGCGGCTTCTCGGTCTCCGATCTCCGCATCCCGGATTTCCGCCAGCCTTGGGAGTTGCCGGACGCGCATTACTACGGCAGGCCGGGGCGGATCGTCTCCGCGCTGGACATCATGCTCGAAGGCCCGATCGGTGCCGCGGCTTTCAACAACGAGTTCGGTCGCCCCAACCTCGCCGGCTACTTCCGGACCTTCGAGCAGGCTATCCCAGGCCCGAACGGCGCAACCGAGCTGCGCGGCTATCACAAGCCGATCATGCTTGCCGGCGGTCTCGGGAATATCCGGTCCGAGCATGTCGCCAAGCAGCCGTTCCCAGCCGGCTCGCCGCTGGTGGTCCTCGGCGGGCCGGCGATGCTGATCGGCCTCGGGGGCGGCGCGGCCTCCAGCATGGCCTCCGGGGCCTCCGCCGAGGACCTCGACTTTGCCTCCGTGCAGCGCGCCAACCCCGAGATGCAGCGCCGCTGCCAGCAGGTCATCGACACCTGTTGGGCGCTCGGCGAGCACAACCCCATCCTCTTCATCCACGACGTCGGGGCCGGCGGGCTCGCCAACGCCTTTCCCGAGCTGGTGCATGATGCCGGGCGGGGCGGGCACTTCGAGCTGCGCGCGATCCCCAATGCCGATCCCGGCATGTCGCCGATGGAGATCTGGTGCAACGAGGCGCAGGAGCGCTATGTGCTGGCCATCGCTGCGGAGCGACTCAAGCAGTTCCGGGCGATCTGCGAGCGCGAGCGTTGTCCGCACGCCGTCGTGGGGACCGCGACCGAGGCCCCGCATCTGCACCTGGGAGACGAGCAGCTCGCCGACACCCCGATCGATCTCCCCTTATCCCTGCTCTTCGGCAAACCGCCGAAGATGCAGCGGGTTGCCGTCTCGGGTGACCGGCCGCGCTCACCGCTGGCGACCTCGGCCATCGATCCCCGAGAGGCGCTCGATCGGGTGCTGCGCCTGCCCACGGTCGCCGACAAGAGCTTTCTCGTCACCATCGGCGATCGCAGCATCACCGGCCTGGTCGCACGCGATCAGATGGTCGGCCCCTGGCAGGTCCCGGTGGGCGACTGTGCAGTGACCATCAGCGACTATCGCGGCGTGACCGGCGAGGCGATGGCCATTGGCGAGCGCGCCCCACTGGCCCTCCTCGATGCCGCGGCATCCGGGCGCATGGCGGTGGGCGAGGCGATCACCAACATCGCGGCGGCGCGCATCGAGTCGCTCGGCGACATCAAGCTCTCCGCGAACTGGATGGCGGCCGCGGGCGATCCGGGCGAGGACGCGCGGCTCTTCGAGACCGTGCGCGCGGTCGGCCTCGATCTGTGTCCGGCGCTCGGCATCGCGATCCCGGTCGGGAAGGATTCCATGAGCATGCGGACGGTCTGGGAGGATGCCTCGGGTGTGCGCCGTGAGATGACCGCCCCCGTGTCCCTGATCGTCTCCGCCTTTGCCCCGGTGCTCGACGTCCGCGCGACCCTCGCGCCGCAGCTTCGCGCCGACCGGGGTGACACCGATCTGATCCTGATCGACCTCGGGCAGGGCCGCAACCGCCTCGGCGGATCCGCACTCGCGCAGGTCTACGGGCGGCTCGGCGAGGTCGGCCCCGATCTAGATGATCCCGGGCTGCTGAAGCGGTTCTTCGCCGCCATCCAGGAGCTCCAGGCCGAGGGGTTGCTGCTGGCCTATCACGACCGCTCGGACGGCGGCCTGATCACCACGCTGTGCGAGATGGCCTTTGCCGGGCGCTGCGGGATCGAGGTGGACATTGGGCTGGTGGGACCCGATGACCTCCCGGCGTTGTTCAGCGAAGAGCTGGGTGCCGTGATCCAGGTGCGCCACACGGATACGGACGACGTGCTTCAGATCCTGGAGCTGCACGGGCTGGCCGAGTTCAGTCCGGTGATCGGCATGATCGATGACACCGGCCTGATTCGCGTCTGTCGCCGCTGTCGGGTGCTTTTCGAGGCCACCCGGGTCGAGCTCCAACAGGCCTGGTCGGCGACCAGCCACCGGATGCAGTCGCTGCGTGACAACCCCGAGTGCGCCGACGAGGCCTATGCGCGCATCGGCGAGCCGGACCCGGGCCTGCACGCGGTCCTGAGCTTCGATCCGGACGACGATCTGGCCGCGCCCTACGTCGAGCGCGGTGCCCGCCCGCCGATGGCCATCCTGCGCGAGCAGGGCGTCAATGGGCACGTGGAGATGGCCGCGGCCTTCCACGCGGCCGGTTTCCAATGCGTGGATGTCCATCTCTCGGACATCATGGCTGGCCGCGTCGAGCTTGGCCGGTTCCGCGGACTCGCGGTCTGCGGCGGCTTTTCCTACGGTGACGTCCTGGGGGCGGGGGAGGGCTGGGCCAAGTCGATCCTGCTCCATCCGCGCGCGCGTGAGCAGTTCCTGGCCTTTTTCGGGCGCGCCGACACCTTCGCGCTGGGCATCTGCAACGGCTGTCAAATGCTCTCGAACCTGCGCGAGCTGATCCCGGGCGCCCGGCACTGGCCACACTTCGTGCGCAATCGCTCGGAGCAGTTCGAGGCCAGGACGCTGATGGTCGAGGTGCAGGAGACACCCTCGATTCTCCTCGCGGGGATGGCCGGCTCGCGCATCCCGATCGCCGTGGCTCACGGCGAGGGCCGGGCCGAATTCCGCGACCTCGGGCATCTGGCCGCCGCGCGCCCGGTCGCGGCAGTGCGCTATACGGAGAACGACGGGCGGGTCACCGAGCGGTACCCGGCCAACCCCAATGGCTCGCCCGAGGGCATTGCCGGTCTGACCAGCCGGGATGGCCGGGTCACCATCATGATGCCGCACCCGGAACGCGTCTTTCGCACCGTCCAGAGCTCCTGGCATCCTGATCACTGGGGGCCGGACGC
>NZ_JAJDNA010000054.1 GCF_022340925.1 Thiocapsa sp. | reverse complement strand
CCGAGCAGCAGGAGTCCGAGCAGCAGGAGTCCGAGCAGCAGGAGTCCGAGCAGCAGGAGTCCGGCCAGCAGCAAGAGTCCGAGCAGCAGGAGTCCGGCCAGCAGCAAGAGTCCGAGCAGCAGGAGTCCGGCCAGCAGCAGTCGTCCGAGGAGCAGGACTCGGAGGGGGAAGGGTCGGGCCAGCAGCAAGGCGAGGACACGGGCTCGCAGGATCAATCGTCGGACGGCGCCGGGCGGCAAGACCAGACCGGCACCGAGGGTGAAGCCGATCAGGAGGGAGAGGGCGCAGGCAAGGACACCGCCGAGTCGGCTTCCGGTCGGGAAGAAGGTGAGGACAGGGAAGGCAGCGGAACCGATGAGGCCGAGACGACCGGCGCCGGTCGCGAAGAGAAGGCCGAGTCCGCTGCCGGTGATCAGGATCAGGGCGAGGATGAGACCGATCGCGGTGACTCAGAGGATCGGACGAAGCCGGACGCCAAATCTGCGGCCGAGACCGGATCCGAGCCGGATGGGGACAAGGGGGACGACCGCGCCGAAGGCACCGGCGAGGAGGAAGGCCCCCCGGATACCTCAAAGGAGACCGGCGAAACCGCCCCGGAGGATGATCGCCCTGGCGACAAGCCAGACCAGGACCAGGCCAATGAGCAAGAGTCCGCCCCAGGCCCCGAAGAGGAGGGCGAGGAGGCAGGCGTCCGTCCCGAGTCGGAGACGCCGGCGGACGGAGGGGATGAGTCTGAGGGGGGCGAAGAAGGCCTTTCGGACGCATCCGGCGCGGATGCGGGTCGCGAACAGGCCGAGGATGCTCAGTCGGAGGGCACCACCGGAAGCGCTCGTCGTCCGGGTGCCCCCGGTCCGGCCGAGGTCAAGCCACCCGACGCGGTGACCGAGGAAGGGCAGACCGACGCGGTCGAGCGCTTCGATCAACTCGGTCAGGAGTCGGGCGCGGCACTCGAGGAAGGCGCGTCGGGCGAGCGAGGCGCGCTGGATGGCGCACCCATGCTGGGCGCGGGCATGGCCGTCTTGGAGCAGCGGCTCAGGCAGGTGGAAGGCGATCCCTCTCTCCTGATCCGCAACCAATATCGCTTGGAAGAGCTGCGATGGATGCAGAACGCCGGCGTGCCCCTGCTCGAGAACCGCCCGTGGTGAGCCGCCTCGACAAGGCGCGGATGCCCGCCCCGTCGGGCAGCGCCCCAGCGCCTGGCCCGATTCGCCGGACCGCTTCGCGGCGGATCTCGCGAACGAGGCTGGCCCTCGGGTTGGTCGTCGGCTTCGTCCTGGGCTCACTGAGTGCGGAGCTGGTCGCCTGGCCCTACGGACCGCCGGGACAGCAGTCGTTCCAGCCGCCGGGTGCTCCATACGGACAACCTCCGGCGCAGCAAGGCCCCTGGCAGTTCCGCCCGCAACCCCCCAGCAATGCCCAAGGGACCCCTCCCTCTTACCAGCCGGAGGACGCCCAGGGATATGGACCCGGACAGCAATCCGCCGGTTATCCGCCGGGCTGGCCGCCCCGCTATTCGCCGTTTCAGGGCCAGGTCCCCGGGCAGTATCCCGGCCAGTACCAGACGCAGGCCACGCCGGCCCGGCTCGAAGCGACAGTCGACGAGCCCGAGCCCTATCTGCAGCAGCCGTTGCTGGTGCGCCTGCAGCTTATCACCAGCGACAATCCCAGAGAGGCGAATCTCGAGCTGCCGTCAACCGGCGACGCACTCCTCAAGCGGCTCGAGGGGCCGACACCCGGCTCGCGGGTCTCCGCGGCCGGTCGGCGCGAGATCGTCAATACGTTCGTCATCAGCCTGGTGCCCTTGAGGCCCGGCAGTCTGGAGATCCCTGCGATCAAGGTCGAGGGCACGGTTCCAGGCTACGGCGGGGCGCTGCAGCGGTTCGAAGCGGTGACCGATCGTCCGATCAAGCTCCAGGTCCGCCCCGCCATGAGCGCGGTCATTCCCTGGCTGCCGTTGAAATCATTGAGCCTGAAAGCAAGCATCGACCGAGAGGAGACGCTGGTGCCGGGGCAGCCCGTGACCCTCGCGCTGGAGGTCTCCGCCGTCGGCGGTACAGCCGCCCAGCTGCCCAGCCTCGAAGATCAGCTGTCCAACCCGGACCTGCGCGTCTACCGCGAGCAGGTCCTGACCGAGGGTGGCCTTGGCCCAGACGGCCGAGACCTGGTTGGCCGCCGCACGGAATATTACACCTTGGTGCCCCAGTCCGCCGGTCGGCTCATCCTCCCGGAGATCAGTGTCGCCTGGTGGAACACGGAGCTGGGTGTTCGAGAGGTCGCGCATCTGCCGATGCGGACCCTGAATATCGGCGGCGCCGGCGGGCCGTTCAATATGCCGGCCTCGATGACGGCGGGGGATCGATGGGGCCTGGTATCGCTTCCCCTGATCGGGCTCCTGCTCGTGCTGATCGGGTACTGGGCTGGGGTCATCTACGGCGTGCGCCCGGGTCGCGTCGCACCCGGCCTCGCGTCGAAGCTGACCGACGGACTCCGGTCCGCAGCTTCCCTGCTGGGTTCCCTCCGGGATCGGCTCGCGACGCGCCTGCGCCCCGCGCCTCTGATCGCACGGGCGCGCTCGGCCGCGGCTGCAGCTCTTCCGCCGAGCAGTCGTTTCCTGCTGTGTGTGCGCCACGCGAACCGCGCCGCCGACCCCGTCGATTGGTGCGAGCGCTTCGAGGCGGATGCGCGCAGCCGCCTGCGTTTTCAGGGTGAGGCCACCCAACCCAACCTGACGAAACTGATCCTGAGTCTGCGCCCCGGCGCGGATCGAGCGACCTTGACGCGCCTGATGCAGCAGCTGGACGCTGCCCTCTATGGCCGCCAGCCGCTCGACTTCGCGCGATGGAAGCACGACTTTTCCCGCCAGGTCGGACGCGGCGCCGGCATGCTGCGCCGCGCGACCCGCCGGGCGCGGATCAAACGCGCGGCACTGCCTGCGCTCAATCCGGGCACGTGAGCGCGAGCCCTGGGCCCGGACCGTCAGGACACCGAGACGGCCCACCCGCAGACCCTGCGGGGGTCGAGGCGCTCAGCGCCGCGTCTCGTTCCGGGCGCTCAACTCCTCGAGCAGACCCGCAATCCCGCGGCGCTGGGCGACCGCGGTGAATTGACTGCGGTAGGACGCAAGCAGGCTGACCTCCTGGACCGCGACGTCATAGGCGCGCCAGCGTCCGTTGGTCAAGGCCATTCGATAGTCAACCCGGACAGGTTGACCGTTAGGCTGGCGGATCTCAGTGCGAACCATCGTCCGCGTCGCGCCTGGCTCCAGCTGCATCGGCAGGAAGCGGATCTCCCAGGTGCTGAGGGCATCCAGGGCAGAGGCGTAAGTCTGGATCAGCAGCCGCTGAAACTCCGTCTGGAACACCCGTCGCTGCTCGGGCGTCGCATCCCGCCAATAGGGGCCGAGCGCCAGGGCCGTGACCCGCGGGAGATCCACATGCGGCAGAAACAGCTCGTCGACGAGGCGATAGACGTAGCCTGGGTCGGTCTTGAGCAGGTTTCGATCCTCCCGCAGAACCCGCATCAACCCGTCCGAGACCTGCTGGATGATCCGCTGGGGCTCGTTGAGGGCGCCATGCGCCGTCGCCGGAAAGAGAATCGCGTATTGGAGCAGGAGGATGGCGGCCCACAAGACGCGGTGTTTGGCTGAGGTCATCAGGTGCATCCCGATCGGCTGGTTCGGTTTGGTGTATAGGGTATACCTCGAGCAGCCGTCCGGCGAAGGGGTCGCCCCGGTCCTTGTACCGCCGGCTGCGCGAGCTGCAGGCCGGCAGCAGCATCATGCCCGGCAAGATCAATCCGGTGATCCCGGAGGCCGTGGGCATGGCATGTGTCCAGGTCATGGGGCTGGACGCCGCGGTGGCCATGGCCGGTGCGAACGCCCCGTCCTGCTGGCTATATGGCCGTTAGGCCGCGCTGCCTCCTTGGGGCTTCAGACCGGCCTTGGCATCGAGATTCGGGGCACCACAGGACAGCACGCCCGTCTGCCGTAACTCCGTGACCGAGCTGGCGCGGGGCGCCGAACCAGGTTCACCCCGGGTACCGCGGCCGAACCGGATGTTCTCCGGGGCGGTAGTGCCACCGGAGATGACGAAGGTCATCGCCTCGTCCACGCTCCAGTCGAGCGGCACCAGCTCGGCGACCGGCACGATCTCCAGGTAGCCGCCGGTGGGGTTGGGCGCCGTGGGCACATAGACCGCCGCGAGCTCCTCGCCGGTCTCCTCGTCGACAAAGGTCCGGGTGACCAAACCGACTGCCTTCATACGGGCATGGGGGAACTCGATGAGGACGACCCTCTGGGCCTTGCCGGAATCCGTCTGAAAGGCCTCGATCAGCTTTTTGGTCGACCCGTAGATGGTCGTGACCAGGGGGATCCGGCGCAGTAAGTCTTCCACGACGCGCAGCATCTGCCGGCCCACCAGACGCGACATCGCCCAACCCAGCACGTAAAACATCACTAGGGTGAGCGCAACGGCGAGCCCGGACGAGAGCCAGGGCACTTCGATCAGCCAGCGGGCGAATTCGGGGGAGATGGGACGTACCGCATTGGCCAGGATGATCACCTTCGGCCGACCGATATCCGAGAGCAGATCGAGAAAGAACTTGAAGATGAAGACCGTGACCAGGATGGGAATCAGCGTCACCATCCCGGTCAGCAGGTTCGTTCGAATCTTGGTTGCCATGGCAATTTCGGGGGTTCTATGTTAGAAGCGAGATTGCGTCGCCGGCGTCGCTTCCCAAGACGAGTGCTCCGCGCCGCTCGCCTGCCCTGCGGCGACCCCTCGCTCCGGACACTCGCAGCCATCGCGAATGCCGAACGAAGTCCAGCGCCTTTCCCGAAAACCGGCGATTTACTTTCTGATTTAAATCGTTTTTCCTGCAACTTCCCAGGTGGATCCAAGTGGCGGGAAACGGTTGTTCGAAAATTGCTGACGGATCCTTCGCTTTTTTCTCGAACCGCGGTTCGGGCGAGACGCTCCGTTGAGATCCATCGGGTCGGACCCCGATCATGCCGCCAGGGGTTGAACGCGCTCAATTCTCCCCGACTCCCGCGCACCAGGGCCGGCGGCGAACGGCCCGGCGAGATCGCGGACGCGCTGCCCCCAAACCTGAGACCTGCTGATGCCAAACAACGCCGAACGAGGCGACATGACTGCAGATACCAGCTCAGCGTCCAAGACATCACCCCAGTCGCCCGCTCGCCTGGCAATGGCACTGTCCGTCGTTTGGCGGGCACTCTTGTTCACCGGGGCCTGGGTCGTGCTGGCGGGCACCGAGGCCGGTTCGGCGATCATCGGGATCCCCGCGGTCGTGGTCGCCACCTGGGCCAGTTGGCGGCTTGCCCAGCACCCCGGTCCGCGGATGTCGCCCTGGGGTGTCCTGCGTTTCCTGCCCTTTTTCGCGGTCGAGTCCGTTCGCGGTGGGCTCGACGTCGCCTCACGCGTGCTTGGCCCGCGCGTTCGGGTCGAGCCGGGCTACCACGACTACTGTCTGAGCCTGAGAACGCCGGCGGCGAGGGTCCTCTTCGTCGACCTGGTCAGCCTCCTGCCCGGGACGCTGAGCGCCGATCTAAGGGGGCGGACGGTGACCATTCACGCCCTCGATCGGGGTGCCGACATTGACGGCGAGCTGGCTCGCCTGGAACGGCGGGTGGCCGCCCTGTTCTCGGAACAGGCCGACGCCCGCGGCCCCACGTCAGCAAGACCGATGCGCGTTGGAACCACCTTTCGAGACCCTGAGCCCCCGGAGGACCCCGTCCGTGCCTGAGATCCAAGTCGCCGCCGCCCTGGTGCTTCTCGCAACCATGAGTACCGGTCTGCTCCGGGCTCTGTGGGGTCCGACACCCTCGGACCGTATGATGGCTGTCCAGCTCATGGGGACCTCGGGGATCGGTGTCCTGCTGCTCCTCGGCCCGGCCATAGGCGTACCCGCCCTGGTCGACGTCGCCCTCGTGTTCGCCCTGCTGGCCGCGGTCGCCATCGTCGCCTTCACCCGCCGCGCGGAATGCGCCGCGGAGGAGGCATGAGCCTGCTCGAAGGCATATCCGCCGCGCTCATCGGGCTCGGGCTGTTCTTCTTCATCGCCGGCACCGTGGGCCTGCTGCGCCTTCCTGACCCTTTGAGCCGTCTGCACGCCCTGACCAAGGCAGACAACCTGGGACTCAGCCTCGTGGTGCTCGGGCTGCTGCCGCATACAGGGGGTCTGCTCCCCGGGGCCAAGCTGGTGCTGGTGTGGCTGCTGGTGCTCGCCGCCGGGGCGACCGCCGCCCATCTGGTGGCGAAGCGGACCCTGCGCGGAGACGGTGAGGACGCCCGATGAGCGCGCTCCTGCTCGCTCTCGACGGCCTGTTGTCGATCTCGGTCGTCGCGCTCGCCTGGGCGACCGTCACCCGCCGGGAGCCCCGCCAGGCCGTGATCCTCTTCATCGCCTTCGGATTGCTCCTCGCGCTGGTTTGGGCGCGCCTGCGCGCCCCGGACGTGGCCCTGGCCGAGGCGGCCATCGGTGCGGGCCTGGGCGGCGCGCTGATGCTCGCGGCCGCAAGGCGCGCCCTGATTCAGCGGGATGCCGCGCCGAGCCCGGCCCCACCAGAGGAAGCGGGTCGATGAAGCGACGCGAGGCCGCGATCACTGCGCTGGTGCTGGTGCTTTCAGTCGTGCTTGCCTGGGCGTTCTGGAACGCGTTCTCCGGGCCGACCGGGGACCGCCTGGCAGAGCTGACCGCGACGCGGGTGCCGGAGAGCGGAGTGACCAATCCGGTGACCGCCGTGCTGCTCAACTTCCGGGCCTACGACACCCTGCTCGAGCTCGCGGTCCTGCTCGCGGCCATTCTCGGGATCTGGGCGGTGGGCAAGGCCTCACCGGGATTCCTGCCGGCGGGCGCCGTGCTGCGGGCCCTGGTGGGACTGATCGTGCCGCTCCTGATCATCGCCGGCGGCTACATGCTGTGGGTCGGCGGCCACGCTCCGGGAGGCGCCTTCCAGGCAGGCGCATTGCTTGGAGCGGCTGGGGTGACCCTGCGCCTGGCTGGCTATCCCGCTGCGGGGCTTCCCCCGGAGGCCTTACTGCGCGTGACGATCGGTTTGGGGGTCCTGATCTTCACCCTGTGCGGAGTGGCGCTCATGGCGCTGGGCTACGGCTTCCTGACGTACCCGCTCGATCTCGCCAAGTGGCTGATTCTCGTCATCGAGACCGCCGCCACCCTGTCCATCGGAGCAACCCTGGCCGCGGCCTACCTGGGTGGACGCGCGGATCCGACGGACAGCGGCGACGGGGTGACCCGATGACCGCTCACCTGATCTACGCCGCGGCCGGACTGGCGCTGGTGGTGCTAGGCGCTTGGTCGTTCCTCGTCCATGCCCCGCTGCTACGCAAGCTGGTCGCCCTCAACGTGATGGGCGCCGGCGTGTTCCATCTGCTCATCTCGGTGGGATATCGAGGACTGGACGCGCCCCCAGACCCCGTGCCTCATGCTCTGGTGCTGACCGGGATCGTGGTGGCGGTGAGCGCCACCGCACTGGCGGTGGCGTTCGGCCAGCGCCTGGAAGGGTCCGCCGGGGAGCAGGACCGTGATTGACTGGCTGGCCCTCAGCGTGGCCCTGCCCTTGCTCGGGGCGGTGGCGACCGTCGCCCTGCCCCGCTTCGCTGTTCCCCTGGGCCTGGCCGCCGCACTCCCGACGGTTTGGGCGGCCCTGATGGTGATGGTGCTGGTGGCCGACCAGGGGGTGCAGGTATCCGCGCTGGGGGGCTGGGGCGCACCGCTCGGCATCCTGCTGCGGGCCGACGGGCTCGCCGCCGCGCTGCTCGGAATGGCAAACCTGGTGGCGCTCGCCGTGAGCCTCTACGCCCCCGGCTACTTCCGCGGTTCGGTCCTGGAGGCGCGGTTCTGGCCCCTGTGGATGCTCCTGTGGGCCGCCCTGAACGGGCTCTTCCTCGCCGGTGACCTGTTCAACCTTTACGTAACCCTGGAGCTGCTCGGCCTTGCGGCGGCTGGCCTCGGCGCGCTGACCGGCCAGCGGGCCGCGGTGGAGGCGAACCTGCGCTATCTGCTGGTCGGGCTCTTGGGCTCCATGACCTACCTGCTCGGGGTGTCGCTGATCTACACCGCTCTGGGGACCCTGGACCTCGAGCAGGCGGCAAGGGAGCTCCGCGCCGGGCCGGTCGCCTGGGTTTCCTTTGCGCTGATGACCGGCGGCCTGATCCTCAAGTCGGCGCTCTTTCCCATGCATTTCTGGCTGCCCCCCGCGCACGCCAACGCCCCCGCGCCGGTCAGCGCGGCCCTCTCGGCCCTGGTGGTCAAGGCGGCCTTCTATCTGGTGCTGAGACTATGGCTCGAGCTGTTCGGCCCGGTGGTCGGCGCCTCGGCGGCCCTCCTGCTCGGGCTGCTCGGCGCGGCCGCCGTCATCTGGGGGGCGTGGCGGGCGCTGCGGGCCGAGCGCCTCAAGCTGCTCGCGGCCTATTCCACGGTGGCGCAGCTCGGCTATCTGTTCCTGTTCTTCCCCCTGCTCGCGGAACTGCCCGCAGGCACCGCGCGCACCGAGCTCCTGGGGGCGGCCGTGCTGCTCGCCCTCACCCACGGGTTCGCCAAGGCGAGCCTGTTCCTGTGCGCGGGTCTCCTGCAGAAGGCCGCGGGACATGACCGAATCGACGAGCTGAGCGCCGCAACCCAGGCGCTCCCAGTGGTCACCCTGGGCGTGGCCCTCGCCGGCGTCGCCCTGATCGGATTGCCGCCGAGCGGCACCTTCACCGCCAAGTGGATGCTGCTCACCGCCGCCATCGACCTCGGCCAATGGCCCTGGGTGCCCGTGATCATGGCCGGCACCCTGCTCGCGGCCGCCTATGTCTTCCGCGTGCTGGGTCACGCCTTCGCCTCCGCCCCCCGTCACGGGGATGCCCCGCCGATCGACCCTCGCGGCTGCCCGGGCGCGAACGCCATCGGTCTCGCCCTGCAACTCCCCGGGCTGATGCTGGCGCTGGTCGCGGTGCTGGCGCTGGGGATGACCGCCGAGCCCCTCTGGGATCTGCTCGCCTCCACCACCGACCCGTCGGAGGCGGCGCCATGATCCTGGATGCCTGGCTGCCCGCGGCGATCGTCCTCAGCTCGCTGCTGCCCGGCCTGCTGATCTTCCTGCTCAGGGAGGACAGGCAGCTCCTGCGCACCGGCCTCAACATGCTGGGGGCGCTGGTCAAGCTCGCCCTGGTGGGTTGGCTGATCTGGGGGGTCTACGAGGGGCGGGTATTCGAGAGCCGTCTGACCCTGGCGCCCGGCCTCGACCTGGTGTTCAGCGCCGACGCGCTCTCGGTCCTCTTCGTGACGCTGTCCACCGTGCTGTGGCTGGTGACCACCATCTATGCCATCGGCTACCTGGAGCACTCTCCGAACCGCAGCCGTTTTTTCGGCTTCTTCAGCCTGTGCGTCTCGGCCACCGTCGGGCTCGCCCTGGCCGGCAACCTGTTCACGTTCGTGGTGTTCTATGAGGTGCTCACCCTGGCCACCTACCCGCTGGTGGCGCATCGCGGCACCCCGGACGCCATCAAGGGTGCGCGCGTCTACCTGGCCTACACCCTGGCCGGAGGCACCCTGCTGCTGGTTGGGGCGGCCTGGCTGCATGCCCTGGCGGGCCCGGTGACCTTCACCCAGGGCGGAATGCTGGGGGGCTTGGTGGACGATCACCCGGTTCAGCTGACCCTGGTCTTTCTGCTGCTGCTCGGCGGGCTCGGCGTCAAGGCGGCCCTGGTGCCCCTGCATGGCTGGCTGCCCCAGGCCATGGTGGCGCCCGCGCCGGTGAGCGCCCTGCTGCACGCGGTTGCGGTGGTCAAGGCAGGGGCGTTCGGGATCCTGCGCGTGGTCTACGACGTCTACGGGGTCACGGTGGCGGAGTCCATGGGTGTGCTCGGGCTGCTCGCCGTGCTCGCCTCGGTGACCATCGTCTACGGGTCCATTCGCGCCCTGTCCCAGGACGGGCTGAAAAAACGACTGGCCTACTCGACCGTGAGCCAGGTCTCCTACATCGCCCTCGGCGCCTCCGTCTTCGGCCCGATCGCGACCATCGGCGGGGTGGTTCACCTGGTCCACCAGGGCATCATGAAGATCACCCTGTTCTTCTGCGCCGGCAACTACGCCGAGACCCTGGGCGTTGACCGGGTGAGCGAGATGGACGGCGTCGGGCGGCGCATGCCCTTGACCACCCTGGCCTTCACGGCCGGGGCCCTGGGGATGATCGGGGTGCCGCCGGCGGCCGGATTCGTCAGCAAATGGTACCTCGGTCTCGGGGCGGCCGAGGCGGGCAGCGATTGGGTGCTCCTGATCCTGGTCACCAGCAGCCTGCTCAATGCGGCCTACTTCTTCCCGATCCTGTTCCGGGCCTGGTTCAGGGAGCCGCCCGCGCGGTGGCCGGATGAACACATCCCAGCCGCCCGCCTGGAGACCAGCGCCCCGCTCCTGTGGCCTCCGGTGGTGACGGCCGTGCTCTCGCTCGCCGCGGGCCTCTTCGCCGCGTCTCCGGTGAGCCCGCTCGAGTGGGCGGAGCTGATCGCCCGGCGGGAGTACGGACTGTGAGCGCTCCGCCGGTCGCGGCCTGGGCGGCCTACCCCCGCTCGGGCGCCGGGGTCTAGGGCGGGAATGGATCCCATGGGGCTGCTCCTCGTCCTCCCCTGGTTGGTCCCGCTGGGTGCGGCCGCCATCGTCCCCTGGCGCCGCGCCTGGTGGGTGCCGGCGCTCGCCGCCCTGCCGGGACTCGCGGCGGCCCTGCTGCTCACCGACGATGCGCGTCTGGAGCTTCCCTGGCTGCTGCTCGGCACCAGCCTCGGTAGCGACCAGGTCGCGCGGCTCTTCCTCGCCTTCACCTCGGTGCTGTGGCTCGCCGCGGGAATCTATGCCGCCCCGGTGATGCGCGACGGGCCCCACGCGGGGCGCTTCCGGGTCTTCTTCCTGCTGGCGATGGCGGGCAACCTGTGGCTCATCCTGGGCCAGGACCTGGCGAGCTTCTACCTCGGGTTCGCGCTCATGGGCCTCGCGTCCTATGGGCTGGTGGTCCATGAGGGTGACGCAGACGCCCTGCGCGCCGGGCGCGTCTACCTCGCCATGGCGCTGGCGGGTGAGATGGCCCTGTTCGTTGCGCTCGTGATGATCGCCCGGCACACGGGGACCATGACGCCGGAGCCCGCGGAGCTCACCGGCCTCGGCAACCTGGCGATCGGCCTTCTGATCCTGGGGCTCGCCGTCAAGGCCGGGCTGGTGCCCCTGCATGTCTGGCTGCCCTTGGCCCACCCGGCGGCTCCGGTGCCGGCGAGCGCCGTGCTGAGCGGCGCCATGATCAAGGTCGCGCTGCTCGGCTGGCTGCGCTTCCTGCCCGTGGGCGAGGAGGCCCTGGTCGGCTGGGGCCTGCTGCTGGTGTTCATGGGGCTGATCAGCCTCCTCTTCGCCATCCCCGTCGGTCTCGTCCAGGCCAACCCGAAGGTGATCCTGGCCTATTCGAGCGTGAGCAAGATGGGCCTGCTCTCGCTGACCCTCGGTCTGCTGCTGCTCGACCCCGGCCTGGCACCGGCCGGAATCCTCGCCCTGACCCTGTACGCGGTCCACCATGGGCTTACGAAGGGGGGGCTCTTCCTCGGCGTGGGCCTGCGCCTGCACGCACCCCTCCAGGGGCTCATCCTCGCCGGATCGTCCCTGCTCGCCCTGACCATCGCGGGGTTGCCCCCGACCAGCGGCGCAGTCGCGAAATTCGGCATCAAACCCATACTGGCCGGCACCGACTGGTCCTGGCTGACCCAGGTCGTGGCCTTCAGCACCGCGGCCACGACCCTGCTGATGGCGCGCTTCCTGTGGGTCGTCTGGCGTCTCTCCCCGCACCCCGAGCCCGGTTACGCGGCCGGCACGCTGGCCTGGGGCGGGCTGATCGCCCTGACCGTCGTCTACTCCCTGACCCTCGGCACCGCCCAGGCCTGGCTCACGAATGCCCTGCCCGTCGTCATCGGTCTCGCGCTGTCCGGCGCCGTCGCGCTGGTGGCCAGGCTCAAGCCCGGTCTGCTGTCACCCCTCGTCGGCCGGGTCCCGCCCGGCGATCTGCTCAGGCTGGCGGGTCCAGTGCTCGCGGTGGGTCGCTTCACCGTCGAGATCACCCGCCGGCAAGCGCGCCGGGCCCGAAGGCTGCTGGTCTCGCGGGCGGCCGCTGCCCTGACGGCGCTGCGTTCACGCTCCGGTGACGCGGAGAGTGCAATGGGGGACTGGCCAACGGCCGGGGTCGCCTGGCTCGGCATCCTGGCCCTGCTGATGGCACTCGGTTTCTCGGCTCCGCGGATGGACCGAAGCGATGAAGACGCGAGCACGCGGGTTGGGCCAAGCGAGTCGCTGCCGCAGACGTCGCCACGGCAGGAACCCGAGCCGGAGGAACCCGAGCCGGAGGAACCCGAGCCGGAGGAACCCGAGCCGGAGGAACCCGAGCCGGAGGAACCCGAGCCGGAGGAGCTCGTGCCGGAGGAGCTCGTGCCGGAGGAAGCCGCACCGCGAGAACCGGGCGGGGAGCAGACCGCGCCCGGGGGAGACGAAACGGTGAACCAGGGCTCCGAGGGCGAGGCCAAGGAGGCCCCGCCCGAGCAGATTGGCCTTGTCGGGACGTGCGACCCCGCCCGCCCGTTCGAGCTGGGTCACCCGGAGATCGCCACGACCCTGTTCCTGACCGACTGCCGTATCGGTCCTGCGGGTCCGGAGCCGATCCCCGCCCCACCGCTCACCAACGCACTGGTCCGGCTGGTTCAGCTCCACCTGCGCGATCGGGGATTCGACCCGGGGCCCGTGGACGGGCTCATCGGTCCGCGCACCCGAACGGCCTTGCGTGCCTTTGCCGTCGACCAGGGCCTGATCATGGGCGGCGAGATCAGTTTCGAGATCCTCGAGCGTCTGCGGTCCGCCGGCGCCGAAGCGCCACCGACCCCCGGCCCGATCCGAGGACCAGCTCCGTGAGCGCCCTCGATATCCCGCTTCCTGACCACTCGCCGCCCCCGCATCCCGGTTTCGCGGTCTGGATCGCCTGAGGACGGGTTGGACAGGCAGGTTAGCAGGGAACCGAGCACCGGCCAAGGCACGTTGATGGCACTGTCAGGCGCCGGCGAGGGGAGCGAGAGGGGTCCAGCGGCTCGGTTCACAGGGCGCGGGCGACGGCAGCACGGCGATTGGCGGGCGGAAACGAAACATCCATGCGGTCGTACAGGACTCAGACCGCCAAGTAGCTCCTGACCAGCTCGTCGTTGAGCTCCGCCATCACCCCGCTCGCCATGAGGCGTCCGCGGTCGAGGATGGCGAAGCGGTCGGCGACGCGGCGGGCGAAGGGGAGCTTCTGCTCGACCAGGATGACGGTGAGGCCGAGATCCGTCATGAGGCGGCGGATGATGTCGCCGATCTCGTGCACGATGTTGGGCTGGATGCCTTCGGTGGGCTCGTCCAGAATCAACAGCTTGGGCTCGATGACCAGTGCCCGGCCGATGGCCAGCTGCTGCTGCTGACCGCCGGACAGGTCGCCGCCGCGGCGTCCGAGCATCTCTTTCAGCACGGGGAAGAGCTCGAAGATGTAGCGCGGGATCTGTCGCGAGCCGTCGGGACGCGCGGACAGGCCGATCCGCAGGTTCTCCTCCACGGTCAGGAGCGGGAAGATCTGACGGCCCTGCGGCACATAGCCGATCCCGAGCGGCGCACGCCGCTCGGCCGCGAGCCGGGCCAGCTCCTGATCGCGGTAGATGAGGGATCCGGAGCGCAGCGGGAGCAGACCCATGATGCATTGCATCAGGGTGGTCTTGCCAACCCCGTTGCGCCCCATCACGCAGGTACACTGACCCTGCGGGATCTCGACATCCAGATCCCAGAGGGTGTGGCTCTCGCCGTAGAACTGATTGAGTCCGGTGATCTGAAGCATGTTAAACCTTGAACCGCGTCCGCAGTTGAGACAAGCCCCGTCATGTACCCGCGGGTTCAGGACACCAATGGGGTCTGGTTCAAGGCGGTTCAAAAAGATGATCTGATCCGCGCGCTCATTCCCCGAGATAGACCTCGACCACCCGCGGGTCGTTCTGCACCTCGTCCATGCTGCCCTCCGCAAGGACCGAGCCCTGATGGAGCACGGTGACACGCTTGGCGATGGAGCGGACGAAGTCCATGTCGTGCTCGACCACCACGACCGAGTGCCGGCCCTCGAGTGAGAGCAGCAGCTCGGCCGTGCGGTCCATCTCCTGATGTGTCATGCCCGCGACCGGCTCGTCGACCAGCAGCAGGTGGGGGTCCTGCATGAGCAGCATGCCGATCTCGAGCCACTGCTTCTGCCCGTGCGAGAGTGCACCGGCCGCGCGCTGGGTCTGCCCTTGGAGACCGATGATCCCGAGGACCTCATGGATCCGGTCGCGCTGCTCCCCGGTGAGGCGCGCGAACAGGGTCGGGAACACCCGCTTGTCGCCTGCCATCGCGAGCTCCAGGTTCTCGAACACGCTGTGATGCTCGAAGACAGTCGGCTTCTGGAACTTGCGCCCGATCCCCAAGGCAGCGATCTCGGGCTCGGAGAGGCGCAGCAGATCGATTGTCCGCCCGAAATAGGCGCTGCCGGTATCCGGCCGGGTCTTGCCGGTGATGATGTCCATCATGGTGGTCTTGCCGGCGCCGTTGGGACCGATCACGCAGCGGAGCTCGCCGGCGTTGACGTAGAAGCTCAGGTTGTCGATCGCCTTGAAGCCGTCGAAGCTGACGCTGACACCTTCCAGATACAGGATGACACCCAGACTGAGGTCGAGCTCGACATCCAGCAGGGAATACATGAAGCTCCACTGGCGATCCTTGCGCATGGACTCACGCAATTGCCCGACCGCTTTCATCCCCGGGCCTCCGGTTGCGAGCCGTTCGATGATCGCGGCCGCCGCCATGTCCGCAGCATGCCGACCACACCGGCGATCCCCCTGGGCAGGAAGAGGGTCACCACCACGAACAGCGCACCCAGGGCAAAGAGCCAGGCCTCCGGGAAGGCGCCCGTGAAGTAGGTCTTCCCATAGTTCACCAGGATCGCGCCGATCACCGCACCGTACAGCGTCGCCCGCCCGCCGACGGCTACCCAGATCACCAGCTCGATGGAGTTAAGCGGCGAGAGCTCCCCCGGATTGATGATCCCGACCTGGGGAACGTAAAGGGCACCGGCCACGCCCGCCAGCATGGCCGAGAAGGTGAAGAGCGCGAGCTTGACCCGATCGACGCGATAGCCGAGGAAGCGGGTGCGGGCCTCCGCGTCCCGGATCGCGACCGCGACCCGCCCGAGCCGCGAGGTGACGATGAAGCGGCAGGCCAGATAACCCAGCGCCAAGGCGAGCGCCGAGGCCAGGAAAAGCCCCACTCGGGTCGCGTCGCTCGTGAGATCGAAGCCCAGCATGTCCTTGAAGTCGGTCAGGCCGTTGTTGCCGCCAAAACCCATCTCGTTGCGGAAAAAGGCGAGCATCAGCGCATAGGTCAACGCCTGGGTCATGATCGAGAGATAGACCCCGGTCACCCGCGAGCGGAAGGCGAGATAGCCGAACACGAAGGCGAGCGCCCCGGGGACCAGAATCGCCATCAGCGCGGCGAACCAGAAAAGGTCGAAGCCGTGCCAGAACCAAGGCAGCTCCTGCCAGTTCAGGAAGACCATGAAGTCCGGAAGCACGGGATGTCCATAGACCCCGCGGTCGCCGATCTGACGCATCAGATACATGCCCATCGCATAGCCGCCAAGCCCGAAGAAGGCGGCATGGCCAAGGCTCAGGATGCCGAGATAGCCCCATACGAGATCGACCGCAACCGCAAGCAGCGCGTAGGTCAGATACTTTCCGAGCAGGGTGACCGTGTAGGTGGAGACGTGCCACGGGCTGGACGCGGGCACCGCGAGATTCAGGAGCGGCACCACCACCGCCACGATCATCAGGATGGCCAGCATCGCCTGCCCACCTTTGTCATCCCGCGTGACCCTGACCAAACCCATTCTCGTCTCTCCGGATCTCATCAGCACTGCTCGCCGCCCGGGTCAGACGGGCCGGCGCAAGGCGCGCAATCCACACCGGCGCCGTCGCGCGCCATGACCCGACGCCCGCGGTCCGTCGGCGGGCTCATGGACCTATCCATCGGCCGCGCGGCCACGCTGCGGGAAGAGGCCGCGCGGCCGCTTCTGGATAAAGAGGATGATGAAGACCAGCACCAGGATCTTGGCAAGGACCGCGCCGGCCCAGGGCTCCATCAGCTTGTTCGCGACCCCCAGGGTGAGGCCGGCGACCAATGTACCCCAGAGGTTGCCCACACCACCGAAGACCACGACCATGAAGGAGTCGATGATGTAGGCCTGCCCCATGTTGGGGCCGACATTGGTCAACTGAGACAGGGCCACGCCAGCCACACCGGCGACCCCGGCACCCAGGCCGAAGGTCAAGGCATCGACCCGCGCCGAGCGCACGCCGAGCGCCCGTGCCATCGATCGGTTCTGCGAGACGGCCCGGACCTGCAGACCCAGGGCCGTGCGCTTGAGGATGAGGAGCAGCGCCAGGAAGACCAGGAGGGCGAACACCAGGATGTAGAGCCGGCTGTAGGTCAGGGCGAGCGCCGGATTGATCTGAAGGGCGCCGCTCATCCAGGACGGGTTCTGCACGGCGACATTCTGAGCCGAGATCGTGGTCCGCACCAGCTGCTGGAGGATGAGGCTGATGCCGAAGGTCGCGAGCAGGGTCTCGAGCGGCCGTCCGTAGAGGAAACGGATCACGGTGCGCTCGATCAGCACGCCGAGGAGCCCCGCAATCAGGAAAGCCGCCGGGATGGCCACGAAGAGCGAATAATCGATCAGTCCCGGCATCGCCTGCTGCACCAAATACGTGCTGTAGGCGCCGATCATGATCAACTCGCCATGGGCCATGTTGATGACCCCCATCACGCCGAAGGTGATCGCCAAACCGATGGCCGCAAGCACCAGGACCGAGCCCAGGCTCAGGCCGAAGAAGAGGGTCTCAGCCGCCGCGTTGAGCTTGAGCTTCTGCTCGATCCCGGCGAGGACGCGTTGCGCGCCGGCGCGCACATGCGGGTCGGTCTCCTCGCCGAGGAGACGCGTCAGGGCATTGCGTGCGGACGGATCGAGGCTCCCCGCGAGGGCGGAGACTCCGGAGAGGCGAGCCTCGGGGTCCTCATCCCGGAGGCTGGCCAGGGCCAGCGCCAACGCGAGGGAGTCGCGGACCTGTTTGTCTTCTTCGCGCTCGAACTGCGCGCGAATCGCCTCGACCACGAGGGGATCGGGATCGCCCAGCAACTCCCGCGCGGCGCTCAGACGCAGCACCGCATCCGGGCTCGCGAGGGTCAAGGCGGCGATCGCCGAGCGCAGTTGAGTGCGCATGCGGTTATTGATGGTGATCTTCCGGATGTCCCGGCGATCGGCCTCACCGAGGTCGGTACCCTCGAGCGCGTCCCTGAGCCGGAAACCGGCCGGACTGGCCGCGGCCAAAACCGGCCGTCGATCCGAGGTGCGGGCATAGAGGTCGCCGTCGAGGAGCGCCTCCAGAACCTTCAATGCGCGTGGGTCGCCGCTGACCGCGATCACCTCGACCGCCGCTTGCTTGACCTCGAACGAGCGGTCGCTGAGGTCGATCAGCGCGGCGTCGAGCGCATCGGCGAGGCTGTTGAGGGGGATCAGCGCCAACAGGACAAGACCCCAGAGGAGGCCGTGCCAGGACGGGGACGGCGCGCGTCGCTGGGTGCGTGTCGGACTCATTGGCATCGATACCCGCCGCTTAAGGGTTTTTCGGTCAGCAAGGCGCGACGACGAGGAATAGCCGTCTCTATTGCAGGGAGTCGCCACGCCGCGATCAGGTGCGAGAGGCGTGCGTCGCCGCGGAACATCCATCTGTGACGGGCATACAAGACGCGCGGCTGCCGTGATCCCGAATCCAGACACTGCCCGGTGGGGCCCATGAGCGAGTCACGGACCCCACCCCTGGTAGCTTAAGGGGTCTGACTGCCGAGACAGGTCTGGGTCTTGGTGTTGAAGTTCCCGCACTTGATCGGCGGTGTCCAATCGGCGATCAGGTCCTTGGAGCCTTCAAGATAGTCGGACCAGGCATCGCCGGGCACCTCCGCATCGGTCTGCCATACGACCGCGAACTGGCCATCCCCCTGGATCTCACCGATCAGGACGGGCTTGGTGATGTGGTGGTTGGGGAGCATCTTGGCAGTACCCCCTGTGAGGTTGGGGGTCTCCAGACCGATGATCGCGGCCTCCACCGCGTCGGTGTCCGTGGTTCCGGCCTTCTCCACGGCTTGGACCCAGAGATCGAAGCCGATCTTATGGGCCTCCATGGGGTCGTTGGTCACACGCTTGTCGTCCTTGGTGAACCCGTGCCAGGTCTCGATGAAGGCAGCGTTGGCCGGGTCATCCACGCTCATGAAGTAGTTCCAGGCCGCGAGGTGTCCCACCAGCGGCTTGGTGTCGATGCCCGATAGCTCTTCCTCGCCGACCGAGAAGGCAACGACGGGAATCTCATCGGCCGAGATGCCCTGATTGCCCAGCTCCTTATAAAATGGGACGTTGGCGTCGCCGTTGATGGTCGAGACCACGGCGGTCTTTTTGCCCTCGGAGCCGAAACGCTTGATACGGGCGACGATCGACTGCCAGTCCGAGTGACCGAAGGGCGTGTAGTCGATCATGATGTCCTCCTCGGCGACCCCGTTCTGTTTCAGGTAGGCCTCCAGGATCTTGTTGGTGGTGCGCGGATAGACATAGTCGGTGCCGGCGAGGACCCAACGCTCCACGCCAAGCTCGTCCCGCAGATAATCGACCGCCGGGATCGCTTGCTGATTAGGCGCGGCGCCGGTATAGAAGACGTTCTTCGAGGACTCCTCGCCCTCGTACTGCACGGGGTAGAAGAGCAGGCCGTTCAGCTCTTCGAAGACCGGCAGCACCGACTTGCGCGACACCGAGGTCCAGCAGCCGAAGACGGCGGCGACCTTGTCCTTGGTCAGCAGCTCCCGCGCCTTCTCGGCGAACAGCGGCCAGTCCGAGGCAGGGTCGACGACGACCGCCTCCAGCTGCTTACCGAGCAGACCGCCCTTCTTGTTCTGCTCCTCCACCAGCATCAGGACGGTGTCTTTGAGCGTCGTCTCGCTGATGGCCATGGTGCCCGAGAGGGAATGCAGGACCCCGACCTTGATGGTCTCGTCTTCGGCGTGCGCCACCAATCCGGACGTCACGCCGAGCGCCAAACCAGCGCAGAGCAGGATCGGTTTGATCGGGTCGCGTCTAGACATGCGATGGATCTCCTATCGATGATCGATGCGGATGAGGTAGGGAAGCGGCAGAATGAGACATCCGGCGAAAACCCTCAGCAGAAACCGAGCCAAGTCCGATCCGGCGCCTCACCGCCGGGATTGGGCCGCACCTCACGCCGAGCGCTTGGCGACGCTGCAATCGATTGAAGCCGTTCAAGCATCCCGTGTCGCTTGGGCCGAGAAGCGAGACCCGGCGAGACGGCATCGTTAGACGTCAGGGCGTTGCGCTTCGCAAGCTTGGCAGCATTGGCCGTGGCATGGGAAAGGGCGTGTGAATGCCTCCCGCGTCTCCTGGCTGTCGAGCCGCGACGGCCCCCTAACGCGTTCCCGCACATCGCGCGGGGCACGGTTCGAGGGTCGCACGACTGCCGCTTGTGGATGAGGAGAGGAGTCGGCGGACTCGGCGGGGACGACGATCTGCGATGCACCAGACTGGTGCACTTCCGGGCGAGGATGGCCGCCGCGGTCGCTTTGCATGCTCTGGGATCGAGCAGGCTGGATTCGACGCGGCTTCTGTACTATGGTCGCCTCCCCAAGACCACACAACATGCCGGAGAGAAGAGAGTATGCGCAAACTGCTCCTTGCTAGCGCTGTCATGGCCCTGATGGGCAACGCGGCCGCCGCGGACATGGCGACCCCGGACGAGGCAAAGGCCATGTCTCAAAAGGCCCAGGCGGCGGTGAACGAGATCGGGAGCGAGCAGGCCTTCGCGGCCTTCGCAGCCAGCGACGGGGAGTTCCAGGACCGCGACCTGTATGTCTTCTGCATGGACCTCGACGGCGTCATGCTCTCGCATGCGCTCAAGCCCGAGCTGGTCGGAAAGAATCTGCTGGATTTCAACAAGTACGGCGATGAGCTCTTCAAGAACATGGTCGCCGTGGCCAAGGAGTCCGGCGAGGGCTGGGTCGACTACAACTGGCCCTATCCGGGCACGGAAGAGGTCCGGCCAAAAACAAGCTACATCCTGACCAACGACGAGGGCTTCTTCTGCGGCGTGGGGGCCTACAAGTAAGCTCAAACGGGTCGCATGCCGCCAAGCGGCATGCGACCGCTATCCCGCGGTAAACCCCGACTGATCCGATGCAATCTTGACGATGGTTTCCTTGCCGCGCTCATCCGCCCGCCGGAAATACTCCACCAGCTGGCGTTCGCGCAGCGACAGCGGATCCGTGTCCTCGAGACACAGGAGGTAGGTTGGGGTCACGGTTCCAAGTGCGACCGCAAGCTCTTGTGCCTCCTCCAGTCCCATGCGGCGAATCCCCTGCTCATAGTTGCTGATGCGTGACTTGGAGAGCGACTCGGTTCGACTGGAGAGCTCCGACAAGCTCAGCTTTTGGTCCTGCCGCGCGGCGCGCAGGCGTTGCCCGATGCGTTTTGTGAGATCCATAGTGGTGCGGGTCCGCGAGCCCATGTTGTCATTAGTACACGGTTGGTTTTAATTGCGTCCGGATGTGCTCCAGGACAAGACCCGGGTCGCCTCGCCTCGCATGTTGATTCTTCAGGGATCGGGCAGCGACGTCACGCTCCAGAACCGGGTCTCAGCTCACCCCAGGCAGGCGTCTTCCCATTCGGCCGAATCGCCAGCCGTCTGGACCTGCGGCTCTACCAGCCGGTCGGCAAAGAGGCGATCCAGGGTCTTCATGAAACACTTGGTCTGCGGCGACAAAAACTTGCCGCGGCGCTGTACGATGCCATAACTGCGTTTCGGAAAATACTGATCGAGGCGGATTCGGCCCAGATTCTCCTTGCCGGTGAGGCAGACATCGGTGACGATCGAGATGCCGAGGCCCAGCTCGACATACTTCTTGATCACCTCCCAGCCGCCAGCCTCCAGGGTCACCCGATATCCCAGGTTATGCTGCTTGAACACCAGATCGACGAGGCGCCAGGTACTCAGGTGTCGCGGCGGCAGGATCAGTCCGTACGGGGCGATCTCGTCGAGTGTGACGGACGCCTTCTCCGCGAGCGGGTGGTCCTTCGGCGTGATGAGTGTCGGCTGATAGGTGACAAAAGGCCGGTAGGTGATGTCATCCGGTATCTCCAGCATCGACCCCACTGCAAGATCGACCTCGTCGGCCCGAAGCATGGCCAAGCCGTCGCGGCCGGTCACATTGTGCATCTTGAGCTCGATGCCCGGATACTGGTCGACGAAGGCTCGCACGGGTTGCGGCAAGATATAGAGGATAGTCGACTCCCCGGCGGCAATGTTCAGCACACCCCGATCGACCCGGCCGCATTGGGTGGCAAATGTCTCATGGAGCTTGTCCATGCCTTCGACCAATGGCTCCGCCATCTGGAATAGCAGATCACCCTCTGGGGTCAGCTTGATCTTGGGGCCGCGGCGCTCGAACAGGACGGTGCTGAACTCA
The DNA here is from genome assembly GCF_022340925.1 of Thiocapsa sp. Classification (GTDB taxonomy): domain Bacteria; phylum Pseudomonadota; class Gammaproteobacteria; order Chromatiales; family Chromatiaceae; genus Thiocapsa. Next base: position 26,836 of record NZ_JAJDNA010000054.1, on the reverse strand, counting down.
CGTTCCAGGGCCTGGATCTGGAGTGAGACGGTCGGCTGACTCAGGAAGATCTTCTCGGCCGCAGCGCTGACGCTGCCGGTCCGGGCGGCATGACAGAAGGCCCGAAGCTGTTTGAGTCGGTTCTGCTTGTAGTGAATGTGGGGGCCTGAGCCCATCGTATGCCCAGCGCTCGAGTGGCAGCATAAATTAATACTATATTACGCTTCCCATTGAGCCAAGCAATCATTTCATCATTGCTGGGCTCTTGCCCTGACCTCCCGGGAGCGCAACCGAGGTCGCCTGCCGGAACCGGTCTTGGATGACTGCCAAGGCGGTGTACGGCAGGGTCTTTCTTGTCTTGGCACGGATCTGCTCATACGGGTGAGAAAAGGCGAACCGCCGGAGAATGGCGGAGGGCGACAAGGCGACGCCGAATCGGCGATGGCCGCCTCCCCCGGGATCACCTCAAGCCTCATCGAGCTGGCGCAGGATGTTTCGGGCCACCCTGCGCTGGTCTTCGTCACCCTCTTCGAGGACCTCGTACAACACGATGCGCGCGGCGACGCTGCTGCCGAGCTCGCGCAGTCGATTGGCGCGTCGAATCTTTTCCTCGACAGAGTTGATGGCCGCCGTGCTCGGCGCTGCCGGCGCCGCCTCGTCCATGGTCTCGTCGGCATCGATGAGGTCGAGCTCCTCCTCCATCTCGGCCTCGGTGAGGGGGTGCCAGCGGTCCCCGTCATCGAAATGTGGATCGAGCTCGCGCCCCACGTCAACGACGCTGCCGGACGTCCGCGCGGATCGGCTCGACGCTCGACTCGGCGCCGAGCCGCCGTCGGGCGCCGTCGGGCTCTGCCCGCCTGCCGTCGGTGCTGCGCCCGGTGCGTTTCCGTCGGAGGCCGAGTCCTCGTCATCCGCGCGGCCGCGAACGAGGACCTTGGAGAAGACGATGCCCAACTCGAACAGCAGCCACATGGGCACGGCCAACAGGGTCTGGGAGATGACATCAGGCGGCGTCAGCAACATGCCTATGACGAACACGCCGACGATCACGTACGGCCGCTTCCGGGCGAGATCGGCGGGGGTCGTGATGCCGGCAGCGACCAGCAGGATCGTTGCAATCGGGATCTCGAAGGCGATCCCAAAGGCGAAGAAAAGGGCCAGGACAAAGTCGAGGTAGGCCGAGATATCGGTCATCATCGCCACCCCGTCCGGCGTGGAGGCCGTCAAGAAGGCGAAAACCAGAGGGAAGACAACGAAGTAGGCGAACGCCATCCCGACATAGAACAGCAGGATGCTCGAGATCAGGAGCGGCGTGGCCAGGCGCTTCTCATGCTGGTACAGGCCGGGGGCGACGAAGGCCCAGAGCTGGTAGAGCAGATAAGGCATGGACAGGAAGACCGCGGCGATCAGGGCCAGCTTGAAGGGGGTCAGGAAGGGCGAGGCCACCTGGGTCGCGATCATGGTGTTGCCTTCCGGCAACTGCGCCATCAGCGGCGCCGCGACATAGACATAGATCTCGTTGGCGAACGGGAAGAGCGCCAGAAACACCACGAAGACCGCGATCAGCATGCGGATCAGACGATCGCGCAGCTCGATCAGATGCGAGACGAAAGGCTGTTCGGCACCCGGATCATCGGGCTGCATCGCGGCGGGCATGGGTCGTGTTCTCGTCGCAGGGTGGCTGAGGGCTCGATGGGTGGCCTGCACCGGCCGGCCCGCCCGCGGAGCTAGCGGCCGGCCAGGTCCGACGCGCGTCCAGTGTTCCTCGGGCAGGGCTGCGCCGGCACCCGGGCTGGGTCCTGCGCAGACGGCGCCGGCCGTTCAACTTCTGCGCAGCCACTCAGCCCGCGAATCTGTCCTGTCCTTGCGGCGGATCGTCGCTGGCGGAAACAGCATCCTCGGCTCGACTTGCATCGGGCGTCGCAGGCCTGGAGGACGACGATCCCCGGCCCGGCTTCGCTGCATCGACGCCGTTGAGCGGATCCTCCAGGATGGTCTCGAGCGGGCGGCTGCGCGCCTGCTTCTCGAGCACCTCCTTCAGCTCGTCGGCCTTGAGCTCGCGGTTGATCTCATCCTGGACCGAGGCCAAGGTGCGACGTGCACGTCCAATCCAGATGCCGGCGATCCGCGCCACCTTCGGAAGCCGCTCGGGTCCAATCACAACCAGTGCCACCACCCCGATCAAGACGAGCTCCCAGAAACCCCAGTCGAACATATGCGCCTCGCAGGACGACCTCGCTCAGGACGATCGGGTCATGAGGACTTCTTGGACGACTTCGCTTGCTCGCGCTGCCCGGCCCCGACATCGCCCTCGGCGACCCGTTTCTCCGCCGACTGCTCCACCAGCTTGGTCTCCGACTCCTGCTCCGCCTTTTCGCCCTCGGACATCGCGGACCGGAAGCCCTTGATTGCATTGCCCAGATCGGACCCGATACCCTTGAGTCGTTTGGTTCCGAAGAGCAGCAGCACAATCACCAGGATGATGAGAAGCTGCCAGATACTGATACCACCAGCGCCCATGTATTCCTCCGGACCGCCAGATTCCCGCGGTCGACTCGATTCAGTGGGGAAGGCCGACGGGCGGCTGACCCATCGGCGAGGTTCTGCGGTGTCTTCGGCGCCCTTGCCGCGAGGACGCCCCGAGAGCGCCGATCATACCGCAATCCCGGAGATGCGGTTAGCCCCCGATCAGGACGCCCGAGCCATCAACGGCCTCGCTGGCTTTTCTCTTTCAGACCCGAGAGGCCGAAACGCCGGTCCAACTCAGCGAGCACCTCCGCGGGTCCCAGCCCCTGTTGGGCGAGCAGAACCAGCGTATGGAACCACAGATCCGCGACCTCATGCACGATCCGCTCGGGCACCCCGTCCTTGGCAGCCATAACCGTCTCGGTCGCCTCTTCCCCGATCTTCTTCAGGATCGCATCGAGGCCCTTGGCGTAGAGGCCGGCAACATAGGAGTCGCCAGGGTCGGCCACCTTCCGTGCTTCGAGGACGTCTGCCAGGCGCTCAAGCAGATCGTTCATCTCGATCCTCGTGTGCCGCGGTTGGCGCGGTATCGAATGGGATGCGAGTCGAATGCGAGCCGCGTGCGGCGCAGAACGTCTCGGCATCACCCAGCCTGACTGCACGGTTCGGGAAAGATGGGGGGCACGGGAGCGCGGGCATCAGGCAGCACCGTAGATCGTCCGCGGGTCCTTCAGCACCGGCGCGACCTCGACCCATCGGCCGTCTCCATCGAGCTCGCGAAAGAAGCAATTGTGCCGCCCGGTGTGACAGGCGATTCCGCCCCGCTGCTCGACCTCAAGCAGGATCGCATCCCCGTCGCAGTCGAGGCGGATGGTATGCACGACCTGCTGGTGGCCCGATTCCTCACCCTTGTGCCAGAGCCGTCCGCGCGAGCGCGACCAGTAGACGGCATGACCGGTCTCGCGGGTCAGCTTCAGCGCCTCCGCGTTCATCCAGGCCATCATGAGGACCGTCCCGGTGCCGCGCTCCTGAGCGATCGCGGGCACCAGGCCGTGACTGTCCCACTTGATGGCGTCGAGCCAGTCTTGAGCCATGTTGAGTATCCTTGCCGCTGTCCCCGGCGCCGCCTCAGCGGGGATTCAGGCTGTCCGCGAGGCGTTGGCCCTCGGCGAAGTCGAGCGTCCCCTCATAGATGGCGCGACCGGTGATGGCCCCGACGATGCCACAGCTCGAGACCTCGGCGAGCGCGCGGACGTCATCGATCTCGGTGATGCCGCCTGAGGCGATCACCGGGATTCGAATGGCCCCGGCCAGCGCCCGGGTCGCCTCCACATTCGGCCCACTCATCATGCCGTCGCGGCCGATATCCGTATAGACGACGGCCGTGACGCCGACGTCCTCGAAGCGCTTTGCGAGCTCATCGGCCCGGTGCCCGGTGATCTTGGCCCAGCCCTCGATCGCAACCTGGCCGTCCCTTGCATCCAGCCCGACCATGATCTGCCCTGGAAACGACCGGCAGGCACGGGCCACGAACACAGGCTCCTTAACCGCTTGGGTGCCGATGATGCAGTAGGTGACGCCGGCACTCAGGTACGCCTCGATGGTGGCCTCGTCTCGAATGCCGCCTCCGACCTGGATCGGCAGCTCGGGAAAGGCCGCCGCGATGCCGCGAATGGCCTCGCCGTTGACCGGCTCACCGGCAAAGGCGCCATTCAGGTCGACCAGATGCAGGCGGCGCGCGCCTTCGCCGACCCAGCGGGCGGCGGTGTCCACCGGATCATCGGAGAAGACTGTCACCTCGTCCATCCTGCCTTGGCGCAGGCGCACACAGCGGCCATCCTTGAGGTCGATCGCGGGAATCAGCAGCATGGATCGTATTCCCTCGCTGTCGTGAAGGTGGAGTGGCGCCCTGCAGACAACGAGGACCACCGGGGTCGAGACTCACAGCGCACCCTTGGTGGATGGTGTGATCCCGGCCATTCGCGGATCCGGCTCCACGGCCATCCGCAATGCACGCCCGAACGCCTTGAAGATGGTCTCCGCCTGATGGTGTGCGTTCGAGCCCCGCAGATTGTCGATGTGCAGCGTCATGGCCGCGTGGTTCACCAACCCCTGGAAGAGCTCACCGAAGAGGTCGACATCGAATCCGCCGATCATGGCGCGGGAAAACCGGACATGAAAATCCAGCCCGGGTCGTCCCGACAGATCGATCACGACGCGCGACAAGGCCTCGTCCAGGGGGACATAGGCATGACCGTAACGGCGAATTCCCTGTTTGCCGCCAAGCGCGGTCGAAAGTGCCTGGCCGAGCGTGATGCCTACGTCCTCGACGGTGTGGTGAGCGTCGACATGCAGATCGCCCTGGGCCTGGATCTCGAGGTCGATGAGGCCGTGCCGAGCGACCTGATCCAGCATGTGATCGAGAAAGGGCAACCCAGTCTGGAGATCGGATCGACCGCAACCGTCCAGGTCCAGGGACACGCGGATCTGGGTCTCCAGGGTGTTGCGTTCGACCCGGGCCGTTCGATGGGGGGTCTCGGAAGTCATAGCGGATCGCGGGTCGTCTCCATCAGACTGTGCATTAAAACATAGCTGACGGAATCGGCGTTAGGACCATCGTTCGGCCGCATCTCCGAAGGCTCCGAAGCATGCATGACCTCGCGCGGCACACGGATGTGCCGCTCCATCCAGTCGCTCAAAATCACGCACCTCGCCCGGACCGTGCTCCAACGCCGCCAGTCCGCGCTCTGCTCCGCCAGCGCTGGCCAGTGGAAGGCAGGGCTCCCGGCCAGTCAGCACGCCATGACGACGACTGGCGGCGCCATGGACATCGACACCCTCCTCACTTCGCGCGGCGGGTCTGCACTGATGGCCTGGATGCGCAAAGTCCGACAGGCTCCTAGCTCTCCAGCCAGAAGGTGACGGGTCCGTCATTGATCAGACTGACCTGCATGTCCGCGCCGAACCGGCCGGTGGCCACACGCGAATGGGAGGCCGTGGCCCGGGCGACGACCTCGCCGAACCGGCGCTGACCTTCATCGGGTGGCGCGGCGGGCGTGAAGCTGGCGCGCGTGCCCTTCCGGGTGTCGGCGGCCAGCGTGAACTGAGGCACCAGGAGCAGCCCGCCGTCGATATCCCGCAGGCTGAGGTTCATGCGTCCGGCCGGGTCCGGGAACACCCGATAGTCGAGCACGCGCTCTGCGAGGCGCTCCGCGCGGGCCGGGGTGTCGCCGCGCTGCACGCCGACCAGGACCAGCAGTCCGCGCTCGATGGCCCCGACGGTCTCGCCCCCCACCTCCACCCGGGCCCGTGTCACGCGCTGCAGCAGAGCGATCAACCGAGCTCCCGTGCGAAGCGGTCGGTGGCCGCCACCAGGGCGGCGCGAATGCCGGGCTCGAACGCCGAGTGACCCGCGTCCGGGATCACCTGAAATTCCGCGCTGGGCCAGGCCTGATGCAGGTCCCAGGCGGACCGCATCGGGCAGATCGTGTCGTAGCGACCCTGGACGATGATACCGGGGACCCCCCTGATGCGATGCGCATCCGCGAGCAGCTGATCCGGTCGGAGAAAGGACCTGTGCATGAAGTAGTGGCACTCGATCCGCGCCAGGCTCAGCGCCACATGCGGGTCGGCGAAATGCGCCTCGACCTCGGGATTCGCTTTGAGGGTCGCCGTGCGCCCCTCCCAGACCGACCAGGCCTGGGCCGCCTCGAGACGCGCCGCCTCGTCCTCGCCGGTCAGCCGCCGGTGATAGGCCGAAAGCAGATCGGAATGCTCCTTCTCGGGGATCGGGGCGAGGAAGGATGCCCAGTAGTCCGGGTAGAGCCAGCTCGCGCCCTCCTGATAAAACCAGCGGATCTCCCGCTCACGGCACAGAAAGATCCCCCGGACCACCAGCGCCGTGACGCACTCGGGGTGGGTCTCCGCATAGGCGAGGGCGAGCGTCGAGCCCCAGGAGCCGCCAAAGACCAGCCAGCGCTCGATCCCAAGTCGCTCGCGGATCCGCTCGATGTCCGCGACGAGATCCCAAGTGGTATTGGCGACCAGTGAGGCATGGGGGAGCGAGCGCCCGCAGCCGCGCTGATCGAACAGGACCGCGCGATAGCGCCCGGGGTCAAAGAAACCGCGATGCGCCGGCTCGCAACCTGCGCCGGGGCCGCCGTGCAGGAAGAGCGCGGGGATGCCGTCCCGCCGTCCGCATTCTTCGACATAGAGCCGGTGATCGTGGTCCACGGCCAGCTCATGCGTGGCGAAAGGCTCGGGAGGGCGATAGAGATCGGGCATGCGAGTCTGGTGTTGGTTGGATGTCGGCGTCGGTTCCTGTCGGGACCCCAGCATTTTAGCCCACAACGCGACTTGCGCCGCCGGCGATCAGCGCTCGTAAGACGGGCGCTGAGACCATTCCCGGCCACAGATCGGCCGGCCCGGGCGCTGGCTCGCTTCCCCGCCTGCCCCGAGCCCGGCCGGTCACGCCGGCGGCGGTTTACCCGCGGTTGGCCCGCTTGCGCTCGTGCTCCTTGAGGAAGCGCTTGCGCACCCGGATCGCCTTGGGAGTGATCTCGACCAGCTCATCGTCCTCGATGAATTCCAGCGCCTGCTCGAGGGTCAACCTGATGGGCGGCGTCAGCAGGATATTCTCGTCGGACCCGGCGGCGCGGATGTTGGTCAGCTGCTTGGCCTTGAGCGGATTGACGGTGAGATCGTTGTCGCGCGAGTGGATGCCGACCACCTGCCCCTCATAGACCTCGTCACCGGGCGACACCATCATGCGCCCGCGTTCCTGGAGGTTGAAAAGGGCGTAACCGAGTGCCTTGCCAGTCGCGTTGGAGACGAGCGCGCCGTTGCGCCGCGGGGCGATGCCGCCCGGATTGGCCGGGCGGTAACGGTCGAAGACATGGTATTTGAGCCCGGTGCCCGAGGTCAGCGACATGAACTCGGTCTGGAAGCCGATCAGCCCCCGAGAGGGGATCTCGTAGTCGAGCCGCACCCGGCCTTTGCCGTCCGGGACCATATCCTTGAGCTCGCCGCGCCGCTCGCCGAGCGCCTGCATGATCGCCCCCTGGGAGCGCTCATCGAGATCGACGGTGAGCTGCTCGTAAGGCTCACAGACTTGCCCGTCAAGCTCGCGAAAGATGACCTCCGGGCGCGAGACGGCGAGCTCGTAGCCCTCGCGGCGCATGTTCTCTAGCAGGATCGAGAGATGCAGCTCGCCGCGTCCTGAGACCCGGAACTTCTCCGGATCGTTGCCCTCCTCGACACGCAGCGCAACATTATGGATGAGCTCGCGCTCGAGGCGGTCCTTGAGCTGGCGCGAGGTCAGATACTTGCCGTCGCGCCCGGCGAAGGGTGAGGTGTTGACCTGGAAGGTCATGGTCACGGTCGGCTCGTCGACGGTGAGCGGCGGCAGGGCCTCGGGATGGTCGGGGTGGCAGAGGGTATCGGAGACGTTGGGGGCCTCGATCCCGGTCAGGGCCACGATGTCGCCGGCCGAGGCCGCAGGCACCTCGTGGCGCTCCAGTCCCAGATAGCCGTAGACCAGGCCGACCTTGGCCTTGTGCGCGGTGCCGTCGCGTCTCACGACCAGGATCGGCTGGTTGGGCCGCACGCTGCCGTGGCGGATCCGCCCGACCGCGATCGCGCCCACGAACGAGCTGTAGTCGAGCGTCGAGACCTGCATCTGAAAGGGCGCGTCCGGATCGACCTCGGGGGCTGGGCAATGCTCGACGATCGCCTCGAGGAGCGGGGTCATATCGCCGGCGCGCACGTCGCTGGTGAGCCCCGCATACCCGTTAAGCGCGGAGGCATAGACGATTGGGAAGTCGAGCTGGGCATCGGTCGCGCCGAGACGGTCGAAGAGATCGAACACCTGATCGATGACCCAGTCCGGTCGCGCCCCCGGGCGGTCGATCTTGTTGACCACCACGATCGGGCGCAGGCCATGCGCGAACGCCTTGCTGGTCACGAATCGCGTCTGGGGCATCGGCCCTTCCTGAGCATCGACGAGCAAGAGCACCGAGTCCACCATCGAGAGCACCCGCTCGACCTCGCCTCCGAAATCGGCATGGCCCGGCGTGTCGACAATGTTGATGCGATAGTCGCGCCAGCGCAGCGCGGTGTTCTTCGAGAGGATGGTGATGCCACGCTCCCGCTCCAGCGCGTTGGAGTCCATCACCCGCTCGACCGGCCCGAAGCGCTCCCCGAGCGTTCCGGATTGCTGCAGCAGCTTGTCCACCAACGTGGTTTTGCCATGATCGACATGGGCGATGATGGCGATATTGCGTAACGTCTCGATCACGAGGGCGGCTCCGAAGCGGATGAAATCGACGGCGAGACAGCCGGCATCAGACTGCCTTGTAGATGTGTGCTCCCTCCTGACGGAACTCGTCGGCCTTCTCCTTCATGCCTTCCTCGATCGCCATCTGCAAATCGCCGAGCTGATGGGCGCGGGCGAAGTCTCGGACGTCCTGGGTGATCTTCATTGAGCAGAAATGCGGACCGCACATGGAGCAAAAGTGGGCGACCTTATGTGACTCGTGCGGCATGGTCTGGTCGTGGAACTCGCGGGCACGCTCGGGATCGAGGGAGAGGTTGAACTGGTCCTCCCAGCGGAACTCGAAACGCGCCTTTGAAAGTGCATTGTCGCGGATCTGGGCCCCGGGCAGCCCCTTGGCGAGATCCGCGCCATGCGCCGCGATCTTGTAGGTGACGATGCCGTCGCGGACGTCCTCCTTGTTGGGCAGGCCCAGGTGCTCCTTGGGCGTCACGTAGCAGAGCATGGCGGTGCCGTACCAACCGATGTTGGCCGCCCCGATGCCTGAGGTGATGTGGTCATAGGCGGGCGCGATGTCGGTGATCAGCGGGCCGAGGGTGTAGAAGGGCGCCTCGCAACAGTCCTTGAGCTCCTTGGTGACGTTCTCCTCGATCATCTGCAGCGGCACGTGGCCGGGGCCTTCGATCATGACCTGGACATCCTGCTCCCAGGCTTGGCGCGTCAGCTCACCCAAGGTCTCGAGCTCGGCGAACTGGGCGGCGTCGTTAGCGTCGGCGATCGAGCCCGGACGCAGCCCGTCGCCCAGGCTGAAGGAGACGTCATACGCCTTCATGATCTCGCAGATCTCGCCAAAGTGTGTGTAGAGGAAGTTCTCCCGGTGATGTGCGAGACACCACTTCGCCAAGATGGAGCCGCCGCGCGAAACGATGCCGGTCACACGATCCGCGGTAAGGGGCACATAGCGCAGCAGGACACCGGCGTGGATGGTGAAGTAGTCCACCCCCTGCTCGGCCTGCTCGATGAGGGTGTCGCGAAACATCTCCCAGGTCAGCTCCTCGGGCTGGCCGTCGACCTTCTCGAGTGCCTGATAGATTGGCACGGTGCCGATCGGCACGGGGGCATTGCGCAGGATCCACTCACGCGTCTCGTGGATGTTCTTGCCCGTGGAGAGGTCCATGAGGGTGTCGCCGCCCCAGCGCGCCGACCAAACCATCTTCTCCACCTCCTCCTCGATCGAGGAGGTGACGGCCGAGTTGCCGATGTTGGTGTTGACCTTCACTCGGAAGTTACGCCCGATGATCATGGGCTCCAGCTCCGGGTGGTTGATGTTGGCCGGGATGATGGCGCGCCCGCGGGCGACCTCGTCGCGGACGAATTCGGCAGTGATCATCTCCGGGAGGCTGGCGCCGAAAGATTGACCGCGGTGCTGGCGCAGGAGCTTCGTGTAGCGTGGATCGCGGTGCAGCTCATCCAGGCGCATGTTCTCGCGGATGGCGACGAACTCCATCTCGGGGGTGATGATCCCCTGTCGCGCGTAGTGCATCTGGGTGACGTTGCGCCCCGGCTTGGCCCGGCGCGGGGTGCGGATGTGTTGGAAACGCAGATGGGCCAGCCGCGGGTCGGACTGGCGCTCTCGCCCGAACGCGGAGCTCGGCCCCTTGAGCCGCTCGGTGTCGCCACGCTCTTGGATCCAGGCGCCGCGCAGATCGTGCAGGCCGGCAAGCAGATCGATCCGCGCTTCGGGGTCCGTATAAGGACCGGAGGTGTCATAGACATAAATCGGAGGATTCTCCTCGGCCCCCTCATTGGTCCGGGTCGGGGTCAGGGTGACCTCGCGCATCGGCACGCGCACGCCCGCGCGCGATCCCGTCACATAGACCTTTCGCGAGCTTGGAAAGGGACGAGTGACCTCTTCCGACAGCTTGGCGGTCTTCCGGACGAAGGCCTGCGGGATGGCGCTCATGTGGTGTCCTCTCAGTGGATACGGGCGCACGCGTGCGCTCGGGTCGATCCGGCCTTGTGTGCTGCGGCCTGAATCGGACGATGGCCAGTGCGATCCAGCGGGAAGAGCGGCGGGGCGATCGGGTTGGAAGGCGATCCCCATGCGAGGTGGCCGGAGGGATCGGCGGCTTGCGCGATTCCCGGCGCGGATCTCCTGACCTGGTCAGTGGATTGCCGAACCGGCGCGGTTCTGCGCGATCGCTCCACTCAGGACTGGCTTATCCGTCCTCGTCGCCTGCTTTCCTGCGCCGGCATGACCCGGATCAGGTTCGAAGGGTCTTTCTCAGCCCGTCGGGCGATTGCCGTATCCTTGAGGCTGTGCGCTGCCCATTGGATTGAGCGGGCATGCCTCTCGGCTGCAGGCTGGCTCGACGGGCACCCCCAGCAGCGTGAGACCCCGAAGCTAGCGAAAGACAGTGGGGATTTCAACCCGCTCGAGCTGGCGGGTGCCCTGTACCGGCCCAGGAGGCCCGGCGTTTGCCGGCGCCTCAGTGCCTGAAAATGGAATAGCAAAACGGGGGGTGCGATTCCTTCGTGTTCAATCGGACGGGGATCTGGCTCAGCCGCAAGCCGACCTGGTATCCTCTGCGCCCTCCCACGCGATTGCCCCGTTCGCCGCGGAGGATATGTCGCGAGGCCCTCAATGCCCAATCATGCCGGACGCTTGATCCTGACGCCGAGCGACCCGCACGCCCGCCCGGACCGGGATCGACTCATCGCGAGCTTGTCGCATCTGGGCTTCATCGGCATGCCGATCAGCAATCAAGACCATACCTTCCTCATCGGCCCAGGCTTCCTCGATCTGCTGGCCTTCACCGGTTGTGCCGTGTCCATCGCGAGCGAGCCCCGGGATGGCGCGGCCTTCTGCCACGTGCAGGTGCCGCCGCCCGCGAGCCGTCCGCTTCTGCTGTTCGGCCGGAACACCCGTCCACCGCGATGTCCGGGGTGTCGCGGTCGCTTGATCGATTGGCGGGCGGAGATCGAGCGATGGGGGCAGGATTCCGGCGCCCGCTTCACTTGCCCGAATTGCGGCCAGACCCGCCCGCCATGGCAATGGGACTGGAAACAGCAGGGCGGACTCGGTCGCCAGATCATCCGAGTGGAGGAGGTCTTCCCGGGCGAGGCCAGCCCGACAGCGGCGCTGCTCGACGGGCTCGAACGCGCCGGCGGATCGGCTTGGCATTACTTCTACATCCAGGACTGACCCGGGGACCGGACGGTCTACCCGCCGGGATCCGTCGCCTCAGCGACCGGGCCGGATGCGCGTCCGAATCCCCGTCTGCGGTGCGCGCGTCGACGCCTACTGGAGATCGGAGGGATCGCCGTGCGTCGCGAACTGCACGCCCTCCGGCAACGCGATGGTCATGCTGAGCGGAAGGTGGTCGGACAGGGCATAGTCGACGACGCGCGCCGCCACGACCTTGAGCGGCCGCGAGACAAGGATGTGGTCGAGGTTGTGCGTCGGCCGCCAGCTCGGGAAGGTCTTCAACTCGCAGTCCAGGCCGTGCAAGCCCGTCTGGCGGACCATCGACCTCAGCCCCTTCGAATCACATCCGCAATTGAAGTCGCCCATCAGGACGAGATAAGGATGTTGACGAGCCAGCGTCACCAGATACTCCAGCTGGCGCCGCCGCGCTCGCCAACCGAGGGCCAGATGCAGGATGGCCACGGCGAGCGTTTCCCGGTCGGAAAGGGCGAACTCGGCCACCACCACGCCGCGGCCGGGAAGACCGGGGAGCTTGTGCTCGGTGATCTGCCTCGGACGCAGGCGGCTCAGCAGACCGTTGCTGTGTTGCGCAAAGGGTCCGAGGTTTCGGTTGATTTGGCGATACCAATGCGGGAATGCACCGTGGCGCGCCAGGTACTGGATCTGATCGATGTAGGCGCTCCGCAGAGAGCCGGCATCGACCTCCTGGAGGCCCACCAGATCGAACTGGTGCAACAGCTGGGCGATTCGCGTCAGATTCGCCAGCCGCTCCGGGTGAGGGAGGATGTGCTTCCAGCTGTGGACCAGATAGTCACTGTATTGCCGCGAATAGATCCCCGCCTGGACGTTATAGCTCAGGAGCTTGAGTCGCTGCATGTGGACGGGATGCGCAGACAGCCCGAGGCGAGAACGCTCAGCGATTGCGTCGATGTCGGCCGATTGGACGCCAGGTCTCGTCACCGGTCTCCGTCCGTCGTTGAGCGGTCCTCTCTTGCCCCGAGCTGGATTAGCCACGAACGAGCCGATAACCGGGCAATCCCGGACCCATGGCTCAGTCAGCCATCCGACGGGCCGGGCCGGGCGGGTCGGGCACTGGCCTCGCTTGCCCACCGAACCCGGACCGGTCTGGGAGTCCGACCACGGAGGACCGGTCCCGACGCCTGCCGTTGTGGCGCTTGAATCAGTCGCTGAGTCCCTGGATGTACTGGGCGACCGCGGCGATCTCCTGATCACTGAGTCGCGCCGCGGCACCGCGCATCATGCCGTTCGGATCATTGGCCCGTAAGGCATCACGGAAGTGGGTCAGGGTCTGCTTCGTATAGTCGGCGTGCTGACCCGCGATGCGCGGGAACTTCGCGAGCGATTGCCCCTTGCCCGCCGGTCCGTGACAGCCGGCGCAGGCGGGGACGCCCGTTTCGGGATTGCCGCTGCGATAGACTGCCTCGCCCAGCTTCGCCAACGCGGGGTCGGCGGCCCCGGGCGCCTGGGCCTGGGTGGCATAGTAGGCCGCCAAGTCGACCACCTCCTGGTCGGTCAAGGGCATCGCCATCGGGGTCATTTGCTCGTTCGCCCGGTTGCCGGCCTTGAAATCCATCAGCTGCTTGTAGATGTATTCAGGATGCTGACCGGCCAGCTTCGGCCAGAGCGGGACGATGCTGTTACCCTGTGGGCCGTGGCAGGCCAGGCAGATGGTGCTCGCTTTCGCCTCGCCGGCCTGGGGGTCCCCAGCGGCGTGGACTGCACCGCTGACCAACGCCGTTGCCACGGAAACTGTCATTAGCCAATTCTTTACCATGGGAGATGCCTAGTTTGGTCGTGTTCGTGGCCGCGCCATCGCGCCAACAGGCGGCCTGATCAAGGGCGAAAATATCCGTCGCTGTATATCAGAAGTTCCGCATATTGGTCAAATCCAACGACCGGGCTCGCGGCTTCGGGAACGCGCTCGACGGACGCGTTGGAAGACAGGGCGAGCCACGGAAAATTCCCCACATGCGCTTGTATCGGCGACCTTGTAACCAGGTGCATTTTGGGGTGTTTCCGGACGCTGCAGGGTTCGATGCCGCGCAAACGACGCTTTGGCCACCCCCTGCAACCGGTCCTAATGCTGCATGTGCCGCATCTCGATCCGGCGCACAGGGGCCTGGACGGGCAGCCGGGTGCCTCCTTCAAAGATCAACGTGACGTCCACGACGTCACCCACGTCCAGCGGCTGCTTGAGACCAATCAGCATGACGTGCAGCCCACCGGGCTGGAGCGTGACGCTCTGCCCGGCCGGCAGCTCGATCTTCTCGATCCGACGCATCCGCATCATCCCGCCTTCCGCGACATGGGTGTGGAGCTCGACGACCTCGGAGACCCCGCTTTCGGCCGCCACCAATGCCTGATCCGCTCCTGAGCGGTTCTCCAGGGACATGAAGACGGCGCTGTTGGGCTGGCCGGGCGGCACCGCGCGCGCGTAAGGATCGCCGATGGAGATCTCGACACCCTGGGCCGCGATGGACAGGGTCGCAAGAACGGCCGCAGCAAGCAAGGCAGTCAAGTATCGGGGCATGGTGTGTCCTCTGGCGAGCGGGGTGGATGGGGTTTGCCGAATGCTCAACGCGCGCTGCCGCGAACAGGCGAGGCAGCGCCCAGCTGCTCACGGATGACCGCGGCGATCTCAGCCGACGGGGTGGCATGATCGAGCGTGCGCACGAGGCGGCCCTTGGGATCGACCACATAGCTGTAAGCCGAGTGATCGACCACATAGCCCAGGGCCGAATCCGGCAGCTCGGTGCGCCGGTATGCCGCGCCGTAGAGCCTGGCGACCTCGGCGATCCGCTCCGGCGTCCCGGTCAGACCCAGGATCCTCGGATGGAAATAGCCGCTATACTCGGCGACGCGCCGAGTCGAATCACGCTCGGGATCGACGCTGACGAAGAGAACTTGCACCCGCTCCTGCTCCTCGGGGGTCAGCATCCTAAGCGCGTTGGCGATCAGCACCAGGTTCGTGGGACAGATATCCGGGCACCAAGTGTAGCCGAAATAGATCAGCACGACCCGGCCTCTGAGATCCGCCAGATCCAAGGGACCGCTCGTCGAGTCGAGGACGAAGTCGCCGCCCGCCGGCGGCGCCGCAAGCTCAAGCCTTTGGTGATCGGACCCTGCCGGACCGGTCTCGACCGCTGCCGGATCCCAGTAAAACAGCAGCCACGCCAGCAGCCCAGCCAGGATCAGGATCACGGTGATCAACAGCTTCCGAGCCATGGCCGGGGACCCCTCCAGCGGAAATCGATCGCTCAATCTTCCTCGCAGGGGCGCGATTCGCCTTGACGCGCATCAATGGAACCGGGGACAAGGCGGCACCACCGGACATTCGCGCGCTACGACCCATGCCCTGCGTTATCCGACACATCTTAGCCCGGCGAGGGTGCTGCCTCGCCGTCAGCTTGCGGGTGATCGATGCGCCACTTGACCCACTGGTGGCGGTCCCGGACCCTCGAGCGCCAGCGTGCACGCGTCGATCCGGGCGACTGGGCGGCGGCCTGGGATACCCTTCCGCTGGTGGCGGACTTGACCGGGCCTGAGGCGCGACGCCTTGCCGATCTCGCGCTGACATTTCTGCGCGAGAAGCGCCTGGAGCCGGTGCAGGGGCTCCAGCTGAGCGAATCGATGCGATTCGTGATCGCCCTGGAAGCCTGCCTGCCGATCTTGGAGCTCGGTCTCGACTGGTATCGCGGCTGGTACGCCGTCATCGTCTACCCGGCGGAGTTTGTCCCCGAGCGAGAGGTCATGGGGGACGACGGGGTCGTCTGGATCGAGCACGAGGCCAAGAGCGGCGAGGCCTGGGAGCAGGGGCCGATCATCCTGTCCTGGAACGATGTTGAGGCCGGCCTGGAGCGGGACGGCTACAACGTCGTGATCCACGAGCTCGCCCATAAGATCGACATGCTCGACGGAGCAGCGAACGGCTGCCCGCCCCTGCACGCAGGGATGTCTCGGGAGGGGTGGTCGGATGCCTTCTCAGCCGCCTATGACGACCTCTGCCGGCGGGTGGACGCGGACGAGGAGACGCCCATCGACCCCTATGCCACCGAGTCGCCCGCGGAGTTTTTCGCGGTGGTCAGCGAGTGTTTTTTCGAGCTTCCCGATCTGCTTCGTGCCGAATACCCAAGGGTCTACCAGCAACTCAGGGCCTTCTACCGCCAGGATCCGGCAGCCCGCCTCAACGGCGCGCCGGGGGGCGTGAACGTCGGCACCGACCGCTGAAACGGCGTCGGTGAGCCAGATCCCGGCGAGCAGCAGCCAAGATCCGAAAAAGACCAGGCCCCTCCCCAGCCACGATGGACGCACGACGGACCCGATGCGTTACGGCTGCTCATCCCGCATCTCGCTGGCGCCCTCCCCGATCCGTTCCAGCAGATAAGGGAAAAAGGGATTCCAGGACAGGCGCACCAGCGAGTCGAGGCTCATGACCAGAACGCGGCGCTCGCCCCGGATCGCCAGCGCCCCGAGGTGGGCGCCGAAATCTTCGTTCGGATCCGGCTCCAACCCGTAGAGCGAGTCGCTGATCGGAAACGGCAGGGCGATGTGGGAGAGGGAGAAGACGTCGCGCGGATAGGTCAATCCGAGGTCGCGCACGCGCTCGCTCAGCTCGCCCGCCGCGGTCGTGCGCTCGACGACGTCGCTGCTGTCCGGGCTCGCGTTGGTGATGATCGTCGTCCGGTACGAGCGGGGCGCCGCGGGAAGGATACGGTCGATGGCGGTCTCCATGTCGGGCCGCATCAATGGACCGAATTTGGTGTTTCGATTGATGTCGAACAGGACCAGCTCGCTCCCGTTGGGGGGGAGCTGCGCGAATAGACCCGTGACGATCGCGCGCGTGCTCACCGTGAAGTCAGCCACGGACTGGAAGGTGATGATGGGTGGCAGCTCGTCGAGACGTCCCGCCCGCGCATAACGTGCGATCCGCGGCTGCAGGGCGCGGGTCAGGAGCGAGGACTGGCGTGCGCCGTTGACCGGAAACGAGTTGTACTTGAACGGATTGAACTCGGGGACGACACCGAGCCAGGCCGCTTTGGCGAATGCCGGAAAGACCGCGGGCAAGCCCGCGAGGCCGGCGAATCTGGCCATCTCGGTGATCCCGATCATCGGCGTGATCAGGATCAGGCGGTCCGCCTGCCGCAGAGCTGGGTCATCGACCGCGTCGAGCGCGTACTTCAGCGCGAGTGCCCCGCCGTTGGAGAATCCGACCAGGTGCAGCGGCACGGATGGGCCGGCGAGACGCAGCGCCGCGCGAACAGCCAGACGCGTCGCGGCGGACCAGTCCTGCCAATGCACGGTCGTCAAGCCGGCCGGCACGGTTCCGTGGCCCGGCAGCCGGATCCCGACGACGACATAGCCCGCGTCCCGATAATGCCTGCCGATATGCCGCAGGCTGTAAGGCGAGTCCGTCAGCCCGTGGAGCAGGACGACGGAACCCAGTGGATCACGTTCGGGCTCGAGAATGTAGGAGCTGTTCCAGTCGTGCGCGAAGCGGCTCGGATAGAGCGGGCTCCCATCGAAATAACGGTTGGATGGAATCTGGTGTTGCGGCTCGAGCCTGTCGGTGACCTCGGTCTGGACCGCTCGGAAGAGCGTCTGCTCGCGCTCGAGATAACGGACCCAATCGGCCTGATCGAGCTCCTCAGCGACCAGCTCCTCCGGTATGTAGGTGTGCCAGGGGGCCAGCGGGGCGCCGCGATGCGCGTCGTAGGCCCGCACGACGAGAAAGGTCACGGCGCCCGCGGCAAGCAGCTGCGCCGCCAACTTCAAGAGCCTGGCAATCCTCGCGCCCATTTCGCAGCCCTCCTTCGGCGCCATGATGAGCTTGGCGACCTGTGCACCCGCGCGCTCTTCGCCTCCGGGACGTCAGACCTCCGAGGCGTCGCGGACGCTCTCGAAGAGGTCGATGTCCCAGGCGACCAGATCGCGACGGATCGCGTCCGCACGCATCCGCGGCAGCAGGCGAGCCAAGTCCTCCCCGGCAACGACCCCCGCGAGATCCCCCGGCGACTCGCGCTCGTGCTCGAGTGCATGCCACGCCAGGATCGCGGCACCCACCGCGGTGGGATAAGAGATGTAGGTCGCTCCCGCGTAAGGGGTGCCGAGCAGGTCATGGTAGCGCAGGTAGCTCAACCCGACGGTCTCGATCGCAGTCTGGCGATCGTTGCGGACGACCTCCGAGACCCGAATCTCCGCGGCCGCGGCGAAATGCGCCCGGCGAATCGCCCCGTTGCGCAGGTACTCCTCGATGCGCCGCGGCTTGTTCATACCCGGCAGGATGGCGCGCACCATGGCCTCCACCGTCAGCTCGGGCTGATGCGGCAGGGTGCGTTTGGAGAGCAGGTTGAGTTGGAAGAGCGCCTTGACCAGCTCGACCTCGGATCCGCCCGTGTAGACCCCGATGGACTCGACACCCGGAAAGGACCGATGGAACGACAGGAGCTCCTCCTGATACAGCGGATACTGGCGGACCGGCTGAGGCTCCTTGGGAAAGGCGTAGTCGCGCGCGGCGCTGAAGGGCTCGAGCACCTGCATGCGGCCCTTGTTCAGAATCCGCGGCTGCTGCGCCAGCTCCTCGAGCGCGACGATCGGCGACCAGGAGAAGATGATCGAGTCTGAATCGATGTCCTCGAGCAGGTAGAGGTCGATGCTCTCGACCTCGAGGTCCTTGCGATCGGCGGCAAGCAGCTCATGCATGCGTCTGCCGACCAGAAAATTCGTGACACCGGGCGAGATACCCATATTGATGAGCGCTGCGATGCCGCGCTCGCGCAGCGCCTGCTCGTATTGGTATTGCGCGAAGGTCAAGGTGCGCTCGGTGGTCGCGTCGTACATGTCCGAGGCAAGGTCGACCGTGTGCGCACCGATGCGCAGCGCCAGGTCGATCATCGCCCCGTTGAACTCCGGCAGTGCCGCATTCACCAGCACCGACGCCTGCTTCAGCTCGGCCTCATGCTCGGGTGCAAGGGCGAAGATCGGGGCGAAGTCGGACACCCCGATGAAGTCGATCCGGTCAAACAGCCGCTCCGCGTGAAAGAGCGCATCGCGCGCCGCGTCGGGGTTGAGTACATAGACGACAAAGTGGACCGGGACCTCGTCACGCTCGGCCAGCTCCGAGAGGCAGATGAGCAGTGCGGATCCCACCGCACCCAGACCGAAGAAGACGATCCTCGCCGGCGCGAAGGCACCCGGGGCGCTCGAGCCGGCGGTGCTGGTGGCCGACAACCTGATCCTCCTTTTTGCAGACGCGGTAATTTGCCTCGTGGCGAGCGCGGGCTCGAAAGGGTAAGATGCTTCGGCACCGGCGCCCGGTGGCTCCGACGCCCGCAAGATACGCCGAAGCCACCCGACCGGCAAGCCGGCCTCTGCTGCATGGGGACCGTCGACGCCGTCCTCGGTGGCTGACTGTTCCAGGCGCTCGGACTGTCGATCGGCGTGGGGATCATCGGCGCCTTCGTTCCGGCCTTGGTCGGCGCGGTGGCCGTGCTGCTCTGATCGTCAAAGCGGTCAAGCGCGCCTGAGCCATGCAGATGCGAATCCGAGCCTGGTTGCTGCTGTGTCTGGCACTGATTGCCGGAAGCCTCGTGAAAGCGCAGCGCGCGGACGCGCCCGGGTCGGATGCGATGACGCCGCCGGACGCGCAGACGGCGCTGGCCGCGACCGTGCTGGGCGAGGAGGTGCGCACTGGCGACGCCGGCGAAATGCAGCAGATCGTGTTGACCGAGCTGTTCGACCGCTACGCCGAGCTGCACGGCGTCGAGGTCAGCGACGCGGAGATCGAGACTCATGTCGAGGCCATGCAGCGCGGCATGCGCGCCAAGGGCCTGACCGCGGAGGACGAGCTGCCGCCGGAGGAGGCCGCCCAGGTCGAGCAGATGGGCCGCGCCATGATTCGTCAGTGGAAGCTGAACCGAGCGCTCTAAGAGCAATACGGCCGCCGCATCATCTTTCAGCAGCTCGGCCCCGAGCCGCTTGACGCCTACCGCCAGTACCTCGAGGAGCGGCAGGCCTCCGGCGACTTCGAGATCCACGACAAGTTCTTCGAAGAGCAGTTCTGGCGGCACTTCACCGACGACTCGATGCACTCCTTCTTCGAGCCGGGCAGCAAGGCGGAGGCGCAAGCGGTCGCGACACCGCCGCGGGAGCGCTCGGCCGAGGCGCAATAGAACAGCGGTTGCCGGGCCCCTGCAACCGGGCCCTCGATCTCGCGGGCGTCGAGTGCCGGATAGCTGCGGGGCTCTTGGAAGAGAAACAGGTGGTAGAGAAACAGGAGACAAAATATGAGTTTTTTCGGAAAGATTCTCGACAAGCTCGGGTTGTCGGAAGCTGAAGCCGCGCCCGTCGCCGGGCACGAGACGCCTGCCGCTGCGACGCCCGGCGCAGCGGCCCCGCCAGCGTCCGAATCCGAGGCGCCGGCCAAGCCGTCACCGGCCCAGGTGTCGGTGGTGGACGTGAAGGCGCAGCTGGAGGAGCTCGCCGCGGCCAACCCGCAGGAGCTGAACTGGAAGCGCTCGATCGTCGACTTGTTGAAGCTGCTCGATATCGATAGCAGCTACGCGGCGCGCAAGGAGCTGGCGACTGAGCTCGGCTGCCCCACGGAGCTCATGAGCGATTCCGCCCAGATGAACATGTGGCTGCACAAAACGGTATTGCAGAAGATCGCGGACAACGGCGGCAATATCCCGGCCGAGCTGCTCGACTGACGCGCGCGGGCGGAGCATTGCTCCGCTTAGCGACCGTTGATGTTCGATATCCAGTTAGAGCGCAAGGGCGGGATCGATAGGCTGCTCCCCGATGCGTGGATGGAACAACGACTCATCGAAGACGGGCGTGCTCGGGCATGGGTGCGTCAGCCGTTGGCTGAGCCGTGCCAATCCGGATCGAGACCGAAGCCCGCCTTGAAGGGATTCTCCAGACGCAACGTGCCGACCGTCCGGCCGTGCTGCATGTCCTCGATAAGGAGTCGGATCACTCCGGCGGCTCGAGCCGCCTGCACCAGCATGGCGTCCCACAAGGCGAACGCATGCCCGCTCTTGGAACGCATCGCCTCTATCACCGCGGAAAAGGCCCGCAAGCGGGCCGTTAACGCTGTTTCTAAGCGGCGGCTGCCTGACTTGAGCGATCGTCGCGAGCCGAGTGGGAGAGCGAGGACAGATTCGACCGATGTTGAGGCGCATAGTGGGCCTATGTGACGCGAAATCGGGCCGATCTGGGGCGCTCTACCGACGGGGCAGTCGATCAGTCTCAAGTCCGACAGGCTGCTCCTAGGCTTGGACTTGGGCGCCACCGTACTCGGGTGAGCCTTCCATGACCCGGAACAGCAGCCAAAGGCTGAAAATCAAGACAAACACCTCAGCCGTCAGCGTGAAGACCAGCGACAACAGGCTGATCATATCGACGGCCGAGACCCAGCTTGAGGGTCCCAAACCCGTGGTCTGGATGACCGGCACACCCGCCTGCGGGGCCGAAAGGAAATAGAAGAGCAGATGTCCCAGCTCCACGAACATCACGATGATCGTGAACAGGATCGCCAGGCTGCTGGCGACAACGCCGATCCAGACGGCGCGTGTGAGCTGTGTTTCGGCGGGGCGCAGCGCCGGGTCGGCGATGCGTTGTCCGATGCGGGTGTAGCGGTAGAACCAGAAGGTGGTGAAGACCATCAGCAGCAGATCGGCGAAAGTCAGATACTCGACGATCGGCAGGCCCATGCGCGGGCCGCTCGGGGACTGCGCGAACACGATCAGGTAGCCCATCAGCACGACCGGCAGCGCACCCACCATGACCTGGATCCAGAACCCCGTCCACCCCAGGCGTTTGAAGGAGCCGGCGAGACTGAAGCGCGGCAGTGTCCGAAGCTTCTCGATCATTTCTTTCAGCATGGTCATTCACTCCTTAACAGGCTGGGGTTGGCGTTCGAAGACCCACGGGCCGGCGGTCGGGAGGAGCGGGAGCCGCAAGACAGGACGGGGCTCGATCGCACCCCTGAAGGGGAGCCGGGAGCAACGAGGCCCGGCGGCGCCGGGGATGGACCGGACGAGATCGCGCCGCGAGCTTTCTGCTCGCCCATGACCGAAGACCATCCGTGGCGGCGTTCCGAAGGACCCTAAAGATCTGAGGTCCAGCTCAGGGTAAAACCGCTCAAGCGGCGCGGGCAAAGGATAGCCGTGCCGCTGGACTGTCGCAAGGCGTTTGTGGTCGCCGGCCCTGGGTGCCCTCTCGCCTCTTCGCCTGGGGAGCGCGGCCGCGTGACATGCATCCGGAGCCTGAACGACCAAGCCCACCGCCGGTGCCTCGCAGTGCCGGCGTCCGCCGCGCCCCACCGTCTCAGCCCTCCGCCTCCCTCTGCACCCGATGCTTCGCGGAGATGAACGCGCTGTGAGGCACATGGAGGAGATCCGCGACCTTACGCACCAGATACTCCTCGTGCTTGCACAGGCGCTCGTCGGCGTAGGCGACACGCCAGAGCTGCTCGACCAGAGCGATCCGTTCGGCCGCGCCGAAATGCGCCTTGATCAGCGAGGTGAACTGGTGGTAGTCGGTCGCCTCCAGCCGCTCGGCCTCCGCGCAGTCGATCAGCCCGTCGGCCTCCTCCGGCGATAGCTCGAAGCGCTCGTGGACTGCCCTCAACACCGCGTCGTGCTCCTCCGGCTTCAGCGTCTCGTCCATGTGGGCCATTTCCAACAGCAGGGCCGCCGCCGCGCACTGGACCGCATGCCCGGGCGCGGCGGCGGCCGCCGGGTCGGTTGTCATGAATTCATCGAAGAAGCGACGGATACCGCTCAACATGGCTGGCTCCCGGATCACTGGTGCTCGCACTGGGCTGCACGCATCAGCGCCGCTATCATTGCATATCGATTGGGCTCGATCGACTCCAAAAATGTCGGGGTTTGGGCGCGCCATCAGCGCTCGCAGGGCCCGCAGCGATGGGCACCTGACGGGTCTTGTACGCGGCTTGGAGAGACGGGACACTGCTCGCCGCCGTGCTCCGGGGCTGAAATCCCGAGGCACAGGTAACCCGTCCTGAGCCGGCCCAACCGTGTGCCGGTCGTGGCGGTGGGGCGATCTCTGCGGAGTCGCACGGACACGCCGGGAGTCGACATGCATTCGGTCCAGCTCGATGTCCGCCGCGGAGAGAGGCATGCGCACGCCAAGCGACGAGGAGCACGTCAACCTACCGACCGCACGCGAGGATGCCGAGCGCGCCGCCGAGGCCCGCTCGACGCCCCAGACCCGTTCGGCGGCCTATCGTCTGGCCTACACCGACGTCGACTTCCTGATGCGCGACGAGGCCCGGCCCGTGCGCCTGCAGCTCGAGCTCCTGAAGCCCGAGCTGGAGCTGCAGGACCAGGGGATCGAGTCCACGATCGTGGTGTTCGGCAGTGCGCGGATCCCGGATCCCGCGACCGCATCGAGGAGACTGGCCGAGGCCGAGCGGGCGCTGGTCGCGGCACCTCAGGATCCGGACGCCCGCCGGGCGGTGCGGCGCTGGCGTCACGCGCTCGAGCGCTCGTGCTACTACGAGGAGGCGCGCCGCTTCGCGCGGATCGTCTCCGAGCAGGAGCAGGACGATCTGGCGCGCCGCTTCGTGATCGTCACAGGCGGGGGCCCCGGCATCATGGAAGCGGCCAACCGGGGTGCCGCCGACGCCGACGCCGTCTCGATCGGCCTGAACATCACGCTGCCGCATGAGCAGGTTCCCAATCCCTATATCTCCCCGGAGCTGTCGTTCCAGTTTCACTATTTCGCCCTGCGCAAGATGCACTTCTTGATGCGCGCCAGGGCGCTCGTCGTGTTCCCCGGCGGCTTCGGCACCTTCGACGAGCTCTTCGAGACGCTCTGTCTGATCCAGACGCAGAAGATCAGGCCGATGCCCGTCATGCTGTTCGGCCGGGCCTTCTGGGAGCGCGTGATCGACTTCCAGGCGATGGTCGAGGAGGGCGTGATCAGCGAGAGCGATCTCGAGCTCTTCA
Organism: Thiocapsa sp.; assembly: GCF_022340925.1. GTDB lineage: Bacteria > Pseudomonadota > Gammaproteobacteria > Chromatiales > Chromatiaceae > Thiocapsa. Next base: position 2,919 of record NZ_JAJDNA010000054.1, on the reverse strand, counting down.
GTTTTGTCGAACGTGCGGAGGATGCCTGGGCGCGCATCAGCGCGCACTACGCCGAGCGCGCGCGCCTGGAGCGCCAGACGGCGCGCGGCCCCGGAGGCGCTTGAGGGGATCGGGTGTCACCGGCATTCCGGGACCCAATCGCGATCGGTGATGGGCGCCACGTCGTCGACGGGGCGGAGGATCGCGCATCGGGCCGGCTCGGTGGGCATCGCATCCGGCAGCGTCCAGCTGCCGGAGAGCCTATCGGCGGTCCATGGCCGGTCGAGACGCCGGACGGCTGGTCCTCGCCTCGCTGACACCATCAAAATCGGCGCACGAGCCTGTCGGACTGAGTGGGATCGAAGCGAGGGAGTGGGAGAGCGAGGTCATTGCGTTCCGTTTGTGAGGCGCAGAGTGAGGGCGACAGAACGAAAAAGCGGGGCGACATGGACCCTTGTCCCGCTTCCGCAGCCGATTCATCCTCAGTCCGACAGGCTCCTAGACCCGCTTCTGTTTCGGCCGGGCGCCCTCACCTTGCGTGGGTCCGTCGGGCTGCTCCCAGGGAAACCGGGGCAGCTTGTAGAAGGCCTGGCGAAGGCTGTCGGCCCAGCTCCTTGTAATGGCGTCCAGCTCGGGGGAGTCCGCGTCCAGTCGGAGCCGCTGAGACGTGGTCAGGGTATCGCGTGGGCAGATCGCGACCTCGAAGGGCGGACCCACGGTCAGGTTGGAGCGAGCTGTCGCGAGGAGTGAGACCAGGCAGACCCGCGCGCCGTCGTCGAGCGACAGTCCAGGGTAGACGATCTGATCGAGGGGCGGCTTCCCGTACTTGCTCTCGCCGATCTGCAGGAACGGGGTCTCGGGTGTTGCCGCGATGGCATTGCCTTGCGGATAGACCATGAAGAGGCCGTGCGGTTGGCCGGCGATCTGCCCGCCCAGGATGAAGGTGGCCTCCACACTCGCGCCGGCCTGCCGCAACGCCGGCCCGTACTCGTTCTGAACCGCGAGATTGACCTGGCCGACATAGCTCGCCGCCTCGAACAGGTAGCTCACGCTCGCGAGCGTGACGGCGGGTGCAGGCTGGACGGGACTTGGGTTCGTCGCCTGGTCCAAGTCGCGCCGAATACGGTTCAGCACCTCCTGCGTCGTCGCGAGATTGCCGGCAGCGAGCAGGATGAACATGCGGTCCGGCGCCGGGCGAAAGAGATGCAGTTTGCTGTATGAGGAGATGTAATCGACGCCCGCATTGGTGCGGGAGTCGGCGGCCATCACGAGGCCCCCGTCGAGGCAGAGTCCGACGCAATAGGTCATTGGGGCGAGCCTCCGTCGAGCTGAACCAGCGGGGATCAGGGGCTCCTGCGACGCCCGCCGCGCTGCAGCAGTGTCAGAGGGTCCGAGTGGCGCGCGGCGACCCTCGGGGCCTTTCCGGCGAGGGGGCCGGGAGCGGACCCGGCAATGCCGGTCCGCGCGGCCATTGTGCGCCAGGCTGCGCCGACCGGCCAATTGGGTTCATCGATCGACGAAGCACACCATCGCAGTTTCACGGATCTCTGGTCGACGCGGTCGAGCTGTCTGCACGGGCGGGCTGGTCGGCTGCGGATCGTTCTCGGCGACCCGCCGTTCTACCTGTTATGGTCAGGAATCGAGCGGACCATCGGGCCTGAGCTGAAACTCGAGCGCCGAGGTCATGAATTCGAAGGTTCGGCGACGCTGACGGCTGGCGATGCACTCCAGAGCGGCGATCTCCGCGACATAGGGCCGGACCGGGCCATGGTAGTCCACCTCCGGCCCGATGGGGGTAAAGACAAACCCACGCCGTTTCAGCATGACATGGAGACCGCGTTCCATCGCCACCACCCAGTGGGTGATGCCGCGGCGTTTGCTTTCTTGGTAGATCAGCCGAAAGATCCCGGCCACCATTTCCGGTGCGTCCGCCAGGGGCGGCAACACCGGGGTGGGGGAACGGTCGAAGCTTGACCGATCGGCGCGGGGGGGGCCCCCGTAGACGCCGTCTCCGGCGCGGCGCCGAAAACAGCGGGGTACAGCCAAGCGCGAGATCTCCGCATAGCGCCGCCGCGACGGATACTGGGGGTCGGACAGGAATTGGTACCGGGGATCCAGCTTGCAATGCGGCTGGAAGGGCAGCCCCAGAGGGCCGTTGAAGACGAGGCGCGCCGTCCCCGCCGGCTCGCCGTCGATATGGCGCGCCAGAAAATGCAGGGCGTGGGCGTCGTAGCAGTCGCTCTCTTCCTGGTCCGGATAGTCCTTGGGGCTCAGGAAGCCGCGCTCGATGCAGAAGACCTGGTAACGGAGCCGGCAGCTCTCGCGGATGCCGTCAGGACCGGCGACGCGGCGGAAGGTGAAGTAGCCCTGGGGCATTCCCGCTGAAGGCGGGCGGGCCAGGATGTCGGCCGGTCCTGCGTGGAGCGATAGCATGACGGTGGTCCGTTACGTTAGGGCTGACGGTAACCCGCACGCCGCGATTGTCCTAGAGATCGGCTCCAGTCACCGACGTTCGGCGGAGCGACCGGAGCGGATCTCGCTGCAACACGTCGGGGACGCGACGGCCCCGCGCTGACGCCCTGCTCGGTGCCGGTCGAAGGCCATGGCGCGCAAGGCGTACACGACGGGACCCGAGCGGGCAGATTATTTTTGTTAAATCAACAATAAACCTCATCCGGACTAGCCCGCTTGACATCCCGCGCCAATGTCGTTGACTCGGGGCGCCATTCGTCAGCAGCAGCCTGGGGCAGCCCCGCTGCTCAGGGGCAGGCAGCCTCGCGAAACCGGCTCGGGGATCGACCGGTCCAGCGCCTGTAAGCGCGGGAGAAGCTGGACAGCTCGGAGAAACCCAGCAGAAAGGTGATCTCAGCCAGGGAGCGCCCGGGATCGGCCAGGTACTGGGCCGCAAGCTCTCGCCGGACCGATTCCAGCAACCACTTG